>NZ_JARESQ010000008.1:0-341792 GCF_046028085.1 Paraburkholderia sp. RL17-380-BIE-A | reverse complement strand
CGATCCTGAACAGAAGATCGGCCGTCCGCGTCAGCTCTTCGTGGGCGAGACGAACCGCGAAGCCACGCCGCTGGCCAAGCGCTAAAGCGTCGCGGCGGCCACCCGCCTGACGCTCGCGCGGCGCTCCCACGAGGAGCGCCGCGCCATTTCCTCTGCACGTCCTGTGCCACTGAAAAAACTGAAACTCCCATGTGATAAGTTCGTCTGACGCGGACAGACCCTCTACAATCGGAAGCGACCGGGCAGCGCCCGTGGCAACCGAATGTGACACTGAACGCAGAAGCGAACCCATAGGAGTGACACTGATGCAGCAGCCAGAAGCCCTCGGCGGTCTTTCGGGCGGAATCGACCACCGCGAGCCCGAGCCGGACGGCGTATTCATCCCCACGGAAAACCTCAACGTCGCGAGCGCGACCCAGCACGTGCTGAAGTCGGGCGACACCTTCATCGTCAACGATCCGCTCGGCGATATCACCGGCCATGACGACGGCCTGTTCGTCAACGACACCCGTGTTCTCTCGCAACTGCGCCTCACTTTCGGCGGACGCGCGCCGTCGCTGCTATCGGGCAGCGTCAGCAGCGACAACACCTCGTTCACCGCGCATCTGACCAACCGTCCGCTGCCGCCGCTCGGCGGCGACAGCACGCCCGAAGGCGTGATCCACGTCGAGCGCGTGCGCGTGCTGTCGGGCACCGTGCTTAACGAAGCCATCGAACTCACCAACTACGGCACGAGCGACGCCGTGGTGCCGCTCTCGATCTCATTCGCCAGCGACTTCCGCGACATGTTCGAAGTGCGCGGCCTGAAGCGCGACAAGCAGGGCCGTGTCGAACCGGCGCGCGTCGAAAATCGCGAAGTGCTGCTCGGCTACGTGGGCCTCGACGACGTGGCGCGCAACGTGCAGATCGCCTTTTCGCCGGAGCCGGACAAACTTTTCGCCGACCGTGCGGACTACACCGTCAAGCTGCCGGCGCAGGCGTGCGTGTCGATTTATCTGTCGGTGGCGGTGCAGGTGGTCGCGCGCGCGGACAATCCGGGCGCGGGCGTCTCGCAGCCCACCCATGCGTTGAGCGAAGCGCACCTGTCGCAAATCGACGCCGAGCGTCCGCGCGTCGGCCGCGCTGCCGTGCGCGCCGCGCTCGTCGACGCCCACCTCGTCATGCGTGAGCGCCGCCGCGCCACCGCACGCGTGCGTTCGAGCAATCCGCTTTTCAATGCATGGATCGACCGCTCGCTCGCCGATCTCGGCCTGCTGACCACGGACCTCGTGACCGGCCCGTATCCGTACGCGGGCATTCCATGGTTCTCGACGCCGTTCGGCCGCGACGCGGTCATTACGTCGCTGCAGACGCTCTGGTTGCAGCCGCAGTTGGCTGCCGGCGTATTGCGATTTCTCGCCGAACATCAGGCGCGTGAGAACTCGCCGTTTCGCGACGCCGCGCCCGGCAAGATCATGCATGAGATGCGCAAAGGCGAAATGGCCGCCACCGGTGAAGTGCCGTTCGCGCTCTACTACGGGGGCGTCGACACCACGCCGTTGTTCATCGTGCTGGCCGGCGCCTATGCGGCGCGCACCGGCGACGTCGCGTTGATCGACGAATTGTGGCCGGCGCTCGAGCGCGCGGCGCAGTGGGTCGCGGGCGTGTGCGACAAGAACCGTTACGGCCTGCTGGATTATCAGCGCGAGTCGGATGGCGGTCTGGCGAATCAAGGCTGGAAGGACAGCCACGATTCTGTTTTTCACGCCGACGGCCGTTTCCCCGACGGCCCGATCGCGCTCGTCGAGGTGCAGGCGTATGCGAGCGCCGCCTTCGACGTCATGGCGCGCTTCGCGAAGGCGCGCGGACTGCACGATGCGGCGGAGCGTTACGGCGAGCGGGCGAAGAAGATCCGTCAGTGCGTCGAAGAGAAGTACTGGATGGAAGAGGCCGGTTTCTACGGCATTGCGCTCGATGGCCACGGTGAGCTGTGCCGTGTCATGGCCTCGAATGCCGGCCACCTGCTGGCCTTCGGGTTGCCGTCGCGGCAGCGCGGTGAGTCGGTGGTGCGCGCGCTCGACTCCACGTTGTTCCACACCGGCTGGGGCGTGCGCACGCTGGCGGCGAGCCAGGCGCGCTTCAATCCCATGGCGTATCACAACGGCTCGGTCTGGCCGCACGACAACGCGCTGTGCGCGCGCGGCCTGTCGCGCTACGGCGGCAAGGCGGCGGCGGTACGGCTGCTGCAGGCGCTGTTCCAGGCCGCGGTCAACTTCGACATGCGTTTGCCTGAGCTTTTCTGCGGCTTCCCACGGCGGCGCGGCGAGCCGCCCACCGCCTATCCGGTCGCCTGTCTGCCGCAAGCGTGGGCGGCGGGTTCGCCGTTCATGATGCTCGAAGCGTGTCTCGGTATCACCATCGACGCAGAGCGGCGCGAAGTGCTGATCGAACAGCCGATGCTGCCCGAAGGCATCGACTGGCTCGAAGTGAGCGACATGCGGGTAGGCGATGCTTCGGTGTCGATCACGTTCCGCCGGATTGGCGAGAAGGTGGTGGCGTCAGCGGAGCAGGGTGACGTGCGGGTGGTGGCGTTGCTTTGAGTGTGGGTTCGGCGTGGGTTCAGCGTGGGTTGGGCGTGAGTTGAGCGCCATCAACTCTCGTTGACCGCCATGTGCCGGGTGGTAACATTTGTTGTCATCCTCATCGACCGCTCGCCCGGTACATCCGCATGCCAGACAGTTTCGACCAGCTTGCCGCCCTGATCCGGGCGCGCTTCTCCGAACTGAGTCCGCAGTTCCAGATGGGAGCGGGTTTCCTGCTCGACCATCCCGACGAGGTCGCGGTCTCGTCCATGCGCAAAGTGGCCGAAAGGGCGCAGGTGCAACCGGCCTCACTGGTGCGTCTGTCGCAGCAACTCGGTTTCCCCGGCTGGAACGAACTGCGCAACCTGTTCGTCGCACGCGTGCGCACGCGGCCCGAACCGCTCACGAGCCGCGCGCGTTCGCTCGTCAAATCGAAAGACGCGCTGGCGGGCGACCTGCTGGTCGCGCAACAACACAACCTCGAAGTCACCGCCGCGCACAATGGCCGCGTGATCGTGGAAGCGGCGCGCCTGCTGCGGCGCGCGCCGCACGTGCATGTGGCCGGTTTCCGCTCGTGTTATGCGGTAGCGTTCGGTCTCGTCTACGGATACCGGCTGTTCCGTTCCTCGGTGTCCTTGCTCAACGGCGAGGCCGGCACGCTGGAAATGCAGTTGCGCACGGTCGAGCGCGATAGCGCGACCATCGTGATCAGTTTCGCGCCTTATTCGGTGGAAGCCGCGCGCGTCGCCGAAGCCGCGCTGGAAAAGGGCAGCAAGCTGATCGCCATTACCGATAGCGCGGTGTCTCCCATCGCCTTGAACGCCGACAAGGTGCTGATCTTCTCGCACGAAAGTCCTTCGTTTTTTCCTTCGCTGGTGGCAGCGACCGCGATCGCCGAATCGCTGGTCGCGCATCTGCTCGCGCTCGAGGGAGCCGGCGCGGTCGAGCAACTTGCCATCGCCGAGCAGTCGTTGCACGCGAAAGGCGCGTACGTGCCATGACCATTTCCGTCTGAATCGAGTTGAGATTTTGCGCGCAGCAGAATCGCTCCATTCGGATCGGTGCCGATCTGTTTGACAACAATTGTTGTTTAGAAGTATAAATACGTACCGATTGTTGAATGGATGCGAATGGTGGCGTCGACGCGGGGATTGGATCTTTTTCAGGTGAGCGGCGAGCCGTATGACATCGGCTACCGGCTGGGCGAACTCGCGCGGCCGGTGTTCGCCGACTACATGGATCGGAGTGGCGCATGGCAGGCAGTTCGGCGCTGGCGCGGCGCTCCGTTCGTGCAGGCACTGCGCGAAGCGGCGCGCGCCCATTTCCCGGCGTTACTCGCGGAGTTGGAAGGCATGGCGGCCGGGCTGGGTTGGTCGGCGGAAGACGTGTTCCTCTGGAACTGCCGCGGCGAACTGATTCACAACGCGCCAGACGGTTGCACCACGTTGGCGGCGCGCGTTGGCGAGACGCGCTTCATCGCGCACAACGAAGACGGCGATCCGTTTCTGCGCGAGCGTTGCGCGCTGGTCGAGGTTCGTCCAGTCGGCAAGCCGGGCTTCGTGAGTTTCTACTACCCTGGATCGCTGCCGGGACACACCTTCGCCGTGAGCCGTGCCGGTGTCGTGCAGGCGATCAACAATCTTCGCATCCGCGTCCCCGTTGCCGGCGTGCCGCGAATGATTCTTGCGCGAGCGGTGCTCGATTCCACCTCGCTCGACGAAGCGCTCGACCTGCTGCGCGACACGCCGGCCGCGAGCGGCTTTCATCACACGCTCGGCTGCGCGGGAGATGCGCGCCTTGTGAGCGTCGAAGCCAGCGCGCGGCGCTGTTCCGTCCAGATAGTGCCGAGTCTTTATGGCCATGCAAACCACATGATTCATGCGGGTTGCGACGCCGAAGCGCAGATCGTGACGGATTCTTCGCGCGAACGTCAGCTGCGCGTGGATGCGTTGTTGCCTACGATCACACGCCCGTTACAACCGGCCGCATTGCTCGACGTATTGCACGATCGCGCGCCCTCTGGCCTGCCGATCTATCGTGACGGCCCGCACGATCCCGACGGGGAAAACACGCTCGCCACCGCGCTCTTCGAAATCGGCAGTGCGGGTGTGTCGATGAAAGTTTTCCGGCAAGGGCAGTGCGCGTTCGACAGCTTCATCGCCCGCACGACGTGCGGACGGGCCGGCGCTTAACCGGCTGCCGCAACCAACAGGAAACCGAAAACCATGTCCACCGTGTTTCATCGTTCTCCGAAGCAGTCGCTGCCGGTCGCCGTCGCGGGCGAGGGGATCGAGATTATCGATTCCACGGGCAAGCGCTATATCGACGCATCCGGCGGCGCCGCCGTGTCGTGTCTCGGTCACAGCAACCAGCGCGTGATCGATGCGATCAAGCGGCAGTCGCAGCAATTGCCGTATGCGCACACGTCGTTCTTCACCACCGAGCCTGCCGAAGCGCTCGCCGACCGCCTGGTGGCAAGCGCGCCGCAAGGGCTCGAACATGTGTACTTCGTGTCGGGCGGTTCGGAGGCGATCGAGGCGGCGCTGAAACTCGCGCGTCAGTATTTCGTGGAGAGGGGTGAACTGCAGCGGCGCCATTTCATCGCGCGTCGGCAGAGCTATCACGGCAATACGTTGGGCGCGCTGGCGATTGGCGGCAATGCTTGGCGCCGTGAGCCGTTCCTGCCGATTCTGATCGAAGCGCATCACGTGAGTCCGTGTTACGCATATCGCGAGCAACGCGCCGACGAAACCGAAGAGGCCTTCGCGCAACGTCTCGCGGACGAACTCGAGCAGAAGATTCTGGCGTTGGGCGCGGACACGGTCGCCGCCTTCGTCGCGGAAACGGTAGTTGGCGCGACGGCCGGCGCCGTGCCACCGGTGCGCGAATATTTCCGCAAGATTCGCGCGGTGTGCGATCGCTACGGCGTGCTGCTGATTCTCGACGAGATCATGTCCGGCATGGGCCGCACCGGTTATCTGTACGCCTGTGAAGAAGACGGCGTGGCGCCCGACATTCTAACCATCGCCAAAGGGCTCGGCGCGGGCTATCAGCCGATCGGCGCGACGCTCGTGAGCGACCGGATTTACCAGACGATCGTCGGCGGCTCGGGGTTCTTTCAGCATGGCCATACCTACATCGGTCATGCCACCGCTTGCGCCGCGGCGCTCGAAGTGCAACGTGTGATCGAGGAGGACAAGCTGCTGCCCAACGTGCTGGCGCGCGGCGAACAGTTGCGCGGCCGGTTGCGCGAGCAGTACGCGCAGCATCCGCATATCGGCGACGTGCGCGGACGAGGGCTGTTCGTCGGCGTGGAACTGGTCAAGGACCGCGCCAGCAAAACGCCGTTCGACGCCGGCCTGAAGCTGCACGCGGCAATCCGGCGCGAAGCCTTTGCGCGCGGTCTGATGGTGTATCCGATGGGCGGCACGGTCGACGGCAAGATCGGCGATCATGTGCTGCTGGCGCCGCCGTTTATCTGCACCGCGCGCGACATCGACGAAATCGTCGGCCGCCTTACCGATGCCATTAGCGGCGCGCTGGCCGCTGTCTGAGACCTTCGACACCACTACGACTTGCGAGAACGATGATGACCGAGCGTTTGCCTCACTTCGACCCGTCCGATGCCACGCCCGAACAGAAAGCGGTGCTCGACGAAATTCTGTCGGGCCCGCGCGGCAATCTGAACGGACCGTTTCTTGGCTGGATTCATAGCCCGGAGCTGGCCCAGCAGGCTCAGCGTCTGGGCGCGTTCTGCCGCTACCGGACCGGTTTGCCGCTGCGCCTCTCGGAGCTGGCGATTCTGGTGACCGCGGCGCGCTGGCAAGCGCAGGCGGAGTGGTACATCCACTATCCGATCGCGCTGGAGGCGGGCGTGTCCGCAACGGACGCCGAGGCGATTCGCAAGGGCCGGCGCCCGGATTTCGCCCAGCCCGACGACGCGTTGATTCACGACTTCGCGAGCGAACTGTACGACACGAAGCGCGTTTGCGACGCGACCTATGCGAAGGCGGTCGAGCGTTTCGGGCATCAAGTGGTGATCAACCTGGTGGGCCTGCTCGGCTACTACGCATTGGTGGCGATGACGCTGAACGTGTTCGGCATGCGCGCGGTGGGGCAGGAAAGTTTGCCGTTCGCCGAGTAGCCCCGGGAGAGGCTTGCACAAAACAAAGCGCCCCGCCTGCAAACTTTGCAACCGGGGCGCTTCTTGACTGCAACCACGCTTGTCACCTGCCACACGCTGACACCACCGCCAGCGGCTGCACCGCGCGGCTTACCGCTTACTGGCCGCGATACGTCGCGAACAGACCTTGCTGCAAGGAATCACGCGTGCCTGCATCCGACGACACCGCCTTCACGCCGCCGACGTCGTGCGAACCTCTCGCAACCGTAGCCACTGCCGTACCGCTTTGCGGCACGGTCTTCGGATAGTTGACGTCGTTCTGATTCAGGAGGCCCGCTTTTTGCGCCGTCACCAGTTCAGCGCGCACTTGTGCGCGGGTCAGACCATCCGCCTGCTGGGCGAAGGAAACAGCCGGAACAACGAGCGCGGATGCGATGACCACTGCGGAAATAAGCGATTTCATGATGACCTCCAAGATTCGATTGTTGATGAGATCGGTTGAATGCCGTGTGCCGATCCGTTGAAACCAGTCTAATTCTTGCAAGGTCGGTGAAAAAGCGGCCCCCGGAAGAAATATTGTTACAGTTTTTGAAATAGTTGGTGGGCGGCTTCCGTTTTGAGCCATTGCCGGCATCGTCACGACAGTGGCACACGGAAGCGCCTATGATGAGGTTCGGTTCCGTCCGCGCCTGCAGCGCCGCGCGGCACTCGCGACCGATGCCGAAACCGCAGAACATCCGGGCGGGACCCGTGCGGCAGGCATCAGATTCGGTCGTGGAGCGCGCGAAGCAGGGCACAAACAGGAGAGAGCGATGAAGCGCAAGGCATCAGCAGTCTGGCAAGGCGGCCTGCAAGACGGCAAGGGCTCGATTTCCACCGATAGCGGCGTCCTCAAGGAGACCCAATACTCGTTTTCGACCCGTTTCGCGGACGGCATCGGCACGAATCCGGAGGAACTGATTGCGGCTGCGCATGCGGGATGTTTCTCGATGGCGCTGTCCGCTGAACTCGGCAAGGCCGGCATCACGCCTGAGCGCATCGGCACCACGGCAACCGTTACGCTCGACAAGGACGGCGGCGGTTTTGCGATCACCGCGGTTCATCTCGACGTGGCCGTGAAAATCCCGGGCGGCGATAAAGCCGCCTTTGAGAAGGCAACGGCCAACGCCAAAGCCGGTTGTCCGGTGTCCAAAGTCCTGAACGCCACGATCACGATGGACGCGAAACTCGAAACCTGAGATCGCGCCTTTCCCCAACCGTTCAAGCGATGAAGCCGGCGCTCGGGTCAAACCCGGCGCCGGCTTTTTGTTTGAACCGGCGCTGGCTCGTACGCACCTACGGAAACTCGTCTTGCTTTCTTGAACGGTTGGTCATAATATCCGCTGCATGAAGCTAACTGGCGATCCGAAAAAATCCGCAAAGCAGTCCGCGAAAAAAGCGGGCGAGGTCTGTCCTCGGGGCCGGCCGCGCGAGTTCGACACGGACACGGTCCTGGCGAGCGCGAGTCAGGTGTTCTGGAATCACGGCTACCACGCCACCTCGATCGACGATCTGTGCAAGGCCACCGGCCTGTTGCGCGGCAGTCTGTACGGCGTGTTCGGCGACAAGCACGGCATCATGCTGGCCGCGCTGGATCACTACGCGGAAGGTTCGGTCGCGCGGCTCGCCGAGCGGCTCAACGCGCCGGTGCCGCCGGAAGAGGCGCTGCGCAACGCCTTGCTGCACTACGCGCGGGTCGCGAGCGCGCTGACCGGCGAGCGCAGCTGCTTCATCACCAACACCACGCTGGAAATGCAGCCGGGCGACGAGGAGTTGCGCGTGCGCGTCGCCGCGATTCAGCGCCGCATGGCGACGCTGCTGGCGGCGTCGGTGATTCGCGGTCAGGCGAGCGGCGCATTCAACTCCACGCTCGACGAAAAAGCCGTCGGCGATTTCCTGCTCTGCGTGATGCAAGGTCTGCGCGTGCTCGGGCGGGTCGCTCATCAGGAAGACGCGCTGACAGGCATAGTGGACGTCGCCATGCGCGCGCTCGTCTAAATTTTTTTACCTATTTTTTGAACGGTCAGTCATGAATAGCGAAGCCATCAAGTCCGCTCCTGCGGCATTGGCCGGATCCGGCGGTACGGCAGCCGCTGCGGTGACCTGTCCGGGCACCGTGGCCGCGAGCGTGGCGGCATCGGCCGGCAAGGCAGAGCCGCGTTTCGAACGGCAGGGGCTGGCGCTTGCCGTGCTGTTCGTCGGCGCCTTCCTCGCGCCGCTCGATTATTTCATCGTCAATCTCGCGTTGCCCTCGATTCGCACCGGCCTGAACGCCAGCGACGCGCAATTGCAGCTCGTCGTCTCCGCCTACGCGTCGGCGTACGCGGTGCTGTTGATCACGGGCGGGCGGCTCGGCGACCTGTTCGGCCGGCGCCGCATGTTCATGACGGGCATGGCAGCGTTCGTGGTCGCTTCGGCGTTGTGCGGCTTCGCGACCAGCGGGCATATGCTGGTGATTTCGCGGATCGTCCAAGGCGTCGCCGCCGCCGTGATGGCGCCGCAAGTGCTCGCGACCATTCGCGCGGTCGTGCCGCTGCATCAGCAGACCAAGGTGATGAGCCTGTACGGTTTCGTGTTCGGGCTGTCGTCGATCGTCGGCCAGTTGGGTGGCGGCGCGTTGATCACGTATCACCCGTTCGGACTCGACTGGCGCATCATCTTTCTGATCAACATCCCGATCGGCATCGCGGCGTTTATCGGCACCTGGAAGTTCGTGCCGGAGAACCAGCCGGCCACGCGCACCGGCATCGACGTGAAGGGCGTAGCGCTGCTCTCCGCCGTGCTGCTGCTGATCATTTACCCGATGACGCACGGCCGCGAAGCGGGCTGGCCGGCGTGGACCTTCGTGATGTTCGCGCTTGCCGTGCCCGCGTTTGCAGTCTTCGTGCTGACCGAGCGGCGCGTCGAGCGCGGCGGTGGCCATCCGTTGGTGGATCTGCAGTTGTTCCGTAACCGGGCCTTCGCGCTAGGGCTCGTGCTCGCGTTCCTGTTCTACTGCAACAGCGCGTTCTTCCTGACCTACGGGATTTTCCTGCAAACCGGTTTGCACTGGACGCCGCTCGCGTCGGGCATCGCGATCATGCCGTTTGCGATCGGGTTCGTGGTCGGGCCGCTGACTTCGCCGGCCGTGGTCAAACGCATTGGCGGCCATGTGCTGACTCTCGGTTTTTCGATGATGACGCTCGGCTTCACGGTCACGGGATGGTCCGCCACCCAGTCGGCCACGCCGGATTTGCTGTTCTATTGCGGGCTGGTGTGCGCGGGTGTCGGTCATGGCTTGCTGCTGCCGTCGATCATGCGCATCGTGTTGCTGGAAGTCGTGCCGGAGAAAGCCGGACTGGCTTCTGGCGTGGTCTCGTCGACGTTGCAGATCGGCTCGGCGTTCGGGACGGCGGCCATCAGCGGCGCGTTCTTCGGCGCGCTTGGTGGCCGCGCGGCGCCGGGCGCCTATGCGCATGCGTTCCAGATCAGCCTGGCGATCAACGCATCGCTGATGTTCGCGTGCATCGGATTGAGCGTGTTGTTGGTGCGGCATCAGCAGCTCGCGCTGCGGCGCGTGGCGTAGCGGATTTGAAAATCCGGCGGCTGAAACCGTTTTCAACAGAGGCTGCCAGAATTTATTAGGTAATTTTTTAAACAACGACTATTTTAAGCATCCCGCATTTACCGGTAACTGACTCGTTCACAGGTAATTCCGTTTGCGCTGGATCAGAATAAACCCTGAATATTGTTGGCCACTGCATTAGATATGACAAAAGGTCCGGGCATTTTCTGCTGCCCGAGCCGTTACGCCGCAGTAACAGTTGCGATCGTGCAGTGCCGCATGAACGGGCGGCCAGGCGGCGCATTGAAGGGTTTTCCCGGTTTTACGCACGGGCGGGCGATAGTGGAAGCCATTCCACTCCCGATGAAAACGGTATCAATAAAAAGCGCTTGCAGTGATTAATTTCGATTGTTAATCTTGGCAAACTTTTTAGAGTTTTACTTCAGCAGGCCTAATGTCGAGAAATCCGGCGCAACGATTTAATGTCGCTCAACGGTTCCGTAGGGGGTAAATATGCTAACCGCCACCATTGACGCATTCCAGACACCGCCAGCCGCCCAGTTCAATGTCGGCGACGTCGTCACGTTGAAGGAAGGGGGCTCGCGCATGACGGTGACATACGCAGGGCCAGTAGCGCTCAATCCGGGCAACTGGCTGATCTGCGAGTGGTTCGACGAACACGGCGAACTGCGCCGTGAGATGTTTGCACCCGCGAGCGTGCGCGCAGAGCCGCGCTCCATTCCCGCCGGCTCCGTTCTGTGGAGCCGCGTGGGCCGCGCCGCCTGACGCGCTGTCTGATGTTTTACCTGACGTGTTGGCCAATCACGCGGCCGGGTCGGCCGGAGCTTCGGCCGACCTTTTCCACCTTGCCCAGCCTCGCCTGATCTAGTTCTCAGAGCGGTCCCGCATGCTGCGCCGTTGCACGCGCACCAGCAGCGCGGACGAAAAAGCTCGCATCCTCACGAGTTTGCGCGTCTCCACCACCTCGCCTGCGATGTTCTTCGGCGGGTTCGGTTGCAATGACCAATACAGCGCAAGCAGCCAGCCGAACACAGTCCAGCCGAGGCATGCGTTGAAGAGCGCCAGCGTCAGCACGTCGTGGCGCTTGCGCCGGTCCGCCAGCACGGCAGGCAAAAAGTAGAGCGCCAACGCCAGCACCGCGGCGATGGTCTGGACGACGAGATTGCCACTCATGGACAGCCTCCCCACATGCGACGTATGCCCGATTGTCGCGCGATTGCATGGTTCGCGTAAGGCCGCGACAATCGCCTTGCTTCACGCGCGAAAGGGCGAGGGGTTCAGCCGATCCCGCATCAGGACTATCATGATCGTTTCGACTGAACAGACCTGCCACGGACCGCCATCATGATCTCCGACGACACGACCCAACAAACTCAACGCATCAACCCGGACACGCTACGTGAATTCGTGGACCGCAAGTGGAACGACGAGATCGTGCCCGCATTGACGGACTACATCGCGGTGCCGGCCAAGAGTCCGGCGTTCGATCCCGACTGGGTCAAGCACGGCTATCTGGAGCGCGTGATCACCGACGCCGCGCAATGGGCCGAACAGCAGGCCGTGCGCGGCCTGAAGCTCGAAGTGATCCGCTTGGCCGGCCGCACGCCGGTGATCTTCTTCGAAACGCCGGCCACCCGTTCCGGCAGCGAAGAAACCATCGTGCTGTATGGCCACCTCGACAAGCAGCCCGAGTTCGACGGCTGGCGTAACGACCTCGGACCGTGGACACCCAAACTCGAGAACGACAAACTCTACGGCCGCGGCGGCGCCGACGACGGCTATGCGATCTACGCAAGCATCACCGCGCTCGCGGCGCTGGACGCGCAAGGCGTCGAGCGTCCGCGCTGCGTCGGTCTCATTGAAACCTGCGAGGAGTCCGGTAGCTACGATCTGCTGCCGTATGTGGACGCGTTGCGCGAGCGGCTCGGCAAGGTCGGGCTCGTGGTGTGTCTGGATTCGGGCGCGGGTAATTACGATCAGCTGTGGCTCACCACGTCGTTGCGCGGACTGGTTGCCGGCGACCTCGAAGTGCAGGTGCTCGACGAAGGGATTCACTCGGGCGGTTACGGCGGGATCGCGCCATCGAGCTTCCGCATCATGCGGCAACTGTTCGACCGTCTGGAAGACTCCGCTAACGGCACCCTGCTGCCGAAGGGCTTCCATGTCGAGATTCCGGCGGACCGTCTGCGGGAGGCGGAAGTCACCGCGCAGATTCTCGGCGACGACGTCTGGAAGAAGCTGCCGTGGGCGTGCGGTCAGGACGGCCGTCAGGTGCTCCCCACCACAACCAATCCGCAAGAGGCCTTGCTCAATTCGACGTGGCGTCCGTCGCTATCCGTGACCGGCGCGGCGGGCCTGCCTGCGCTTGCCGATGCCGGCAACGTGCTGCGTCCGCGCACGGCGTTCAAGCTGTCGCTGCGCCTGCCGCCGCTGATCGAGGCGGAGAAGGCCGTCGCCGAACTGAAGGCGCTGCTCGAACTCGATCCGCCCTACAACGCCAAGGTGACGTTCAAGCCGGACGCAGGCGCGGCGAGCGGCTGGAGCGCGCCCGATCTCGCCCCGTGGCTTGCCACGGCGCTCAACGACGCGTCGCGCCAGCACTACGGCGCCGATGTCGCCTACATGGGGCAGGGCGGCACCATTCCGCTCATGAACGTGCTGAAGGCGGGATTCCCGAAGTCGCAGTTCATGGTGTGCGGCGTGCTCGGACCGAAGTCGAACGCGCACGGACCGAATGAATTCCTGCACGTGCCTTACGGCAAGAAGCTCACGGCCGCGGTCGCCGAGGTCATTGCAGCCGCGCCTTGAGCATTGCCAGGCATCACGCCTGGTACGACCCGCGCCATCATCAACCGGATGAGAGCGCAAGAAGACAGCCGCCGGTCCGCGCATCCACGATAGATACTTCGTGGATTGCGCGGTGCTCGCGGCCGCATGCGTTTAAATATGCGAAACAGATACTCAGTCTGTTAGCGCACAAACCAAAAAACACGCACTCGCCAGTCATATTTTCGATTGCATTTTCTAATCGAAGACTATTTCTTTATCTTTCCGCTCCGGCAAGAAATTCAATCCCTGACCGTAGGTAAATTGACAGCCGGCGTGCGCCTATTTGTGGGTCATTTTCGCCCATCATCGGTGCGCAAGCGTTTGCGTTCACGGAACCCGCCACCCAACCCTTACCCTCCCGCAGAGCACCGTCTGGCGGGGCTTTGCTCGCGGCTTGCATTCATCTGTTGGTTACCCCGCTCCCATCCGATTCCGGTCTGCTTTAGGCTCGCATTGCAATACCAGTGTTTAACCTTAAAAGGACCGTTCAAAATGAATCTCCATAACCACCACGCCTGCCGTCCGTTCCTCGAGGCCGGCAATCTTTCGCAAATTTCCGCTTACTACGAAGAAGGCCGCAACATCATGTGGATGATGTTGCGGGCGCAGCCGCGTCCCTGTTTCAATCTCGACCTGGTGCATGACATTCTGGAACTCGCGCAGGCGGCACGGGACTCGGGATTGCCGATCGACTTCTGGGTCACCGGCTCGTTGATTCCGACCATGTACAACGTCGGCGGCGATCTGGACTTCTTCGCGGACGCGATCCGCACCGGCAAGCGTCAGGCACTGATGGCGTATGCGCGAGCGTGTGTCGATTGCGTGCATGCGGCGTCGCGGGGGTTCGACACGGGGGCGATTTCGATCGCGATGGTGGAGGGCACGGCACTCGGTGGGGGCTTCGAGGCCGCGCTCGCGCATCATTTCCTGCTCGCGCAGACTGACGCGCGCATGGGCTTCCCGGAGATCGCGTTCAATCTGTTCCCGGGCATGGGCGGCTACTCACTGGTGGCGCGCAAAGTCGGCATGCGGCTCGCGGAGGAACTGATCGGCGTCGGAGAATCGCATACGGCCGAATGGCATTACGGCAAAGGTCTGGTCGATCAACTGTTCGAGCCGGGCGAAGCCTATATGGCGACCCGTACCTTCATCGACACGCTCAAGCCCAAAATGAACGGCATCCGGGCAATGCTGCGGGCTCGCCAGCGCGTGCTGCAACTCTCGCGCGCCGAATTGATGGAAATCACGGAGGATTGGGTGGAAGCGGCCTTCACGATCGAAGAGAAGGATCTGGCCTTCATGGAACGGCTGGTGATGCTGCAGAACCGGCGGACCTCGAACCTGCGCCAGACGGCGGTCAGTACGGCCAATTTCGCCTGAAAGAGCCTGGGGCCAAACACAATAAGCCGCAAGGAGGGCGGCTCCCCCAGGGAAGTTCCCATGGGGCGCACGGAGGCTCAGGCGATCAGTCTGAGCTTCTGTCTATCCTGCAACCAGCGTTCGAATTCAGGCGCCGGCATGGCCTGGCCGTACAGGAAGCCCTGCACGTAGTCGACGCCCAGGCCCTTCATGAACAATTCTTCCGACTCGGTCTCGATCCCTTCGGCGACCACCTTGAAATTCAGCTCCTGCGCGACGACCACCATGGAGCGCACCAGCGCTTGCGCCTTGGTGTCGGCGTTGATCGAACGCACGAAGCTGCGGTCGAGCTTGATGACGTCGAGCGGAATACGGCCGAGCTGCGACAGCGACGAATAGCCCGTGCCGAAATCGTCCAGATGAACCTGCGCGCCGAGTTGGCGGAACTGCTTGATCAGGTCGATCGCAGCCGTTTCGTCTTCGATCAGGCAGCTTTCGGTCAGTTCGAGATCGATCAGGCAGGGGTCGAGATTCGCGTTCTGCAGCGCCTCCGTGAAATGGCGGACCACCGCCGTATCGACGAGTTGCCGCGCCGACACGTTGATCGCGATACGCAGGTTGTAGCCGTCGGCTTTCCATTTGGCGGCCTGTTTTGCGGCCGTTTCCATGACCCAGCGGCCGAGCACGCCGATCAAGCCGGACTCTTCCGCATAACGGATGAACTCGGCCGGCATGATTTGCCCACGCTCCGGCGAATTCCAGCGCACCAGCGCTTCGGCGCCCTGGACCACGCCGGTGGTGAGCGACAGTTTTGGCTGGTAATGCAGAGTCAGTTGGCCCTCTTCGAGACCGCGCCGCAAGTTGGTGTCGAGCCACATATACTCGGCGACCTTGCGGTTCATTTCCGGTGAGAACACGCGGTGCGTGCGTTTGCCTTCGTCTTTGGCGACGTACATGGCGGTGTCGGCGGAACGGATCAGCGATTCGAGGCTGTCGCCGTGTTCCGGATACAACGCGATGCCGATCGAGCAGCCCGTGTAGACCTCCACGAGCCCGAGGCTGAACGGCGTGCGCATGCGTTCGAGCACGCGCTGCGCGGTGGCTTCGAGTTCGCGCGCCTTGCCCTTGGCCGCGAGCACGATGAATTCGTCGCCACCCAGGCGCGCAAGCGTATCGCCTTCGTTCAGGCAGAGGCCGATGGCGGTGGACACGTCGCGAATCAGGCGGTCGCCGAACACGTGGCCGTAGTGATCGTTGACCTTCTTGAAGTTGTCGAGGTCGAGAAACAGCACGCCGACTTCTTCGCCCGGCGCGGCGTCTTCAATGGCGGTGCGGATTTTGTCCTGGATCGCGTTGCGGTTCGCGAGGCCGGTGAGCGAGTCGGTATTCGCCAGTTCGGTGAGGCGTTCCTGCGCGAGCCGTTCCTCGGTGATGTCGGTGCCCGAGCAGATCAGGAATTGTTCTTCGACGCCGCTGCCGCTGTGAACGAACTTGTTGCGGAACAGGAAGAGCCGTTCGCCATGCACCGTTTTGACGCGCCGCTCGACTTCGTACGACACGCCGCGATTGAAGAAGCCCGCAATGTTCTGACTGGAGGCCGCGCCGTCTTCGGTGGACATGAACAGCGCCCACACGTTGCGGCCGATGATGTTTTCCTCCTTGACGCCCGTGAGCTCCTCCGCGAGCCGGTTGAAGCGCTGTATCCGGCCGTGCCGGTCGACGATCACGACGACCGAATTCACTTCGGACACGACCTGCTCGGCGAACGAGAGGCCGTGGACCAGATCGCGCGCGACGGACTCGGTGTCGTCATAAGCGGAGGCGGTGCCGGCCCAGGAGTTACTGGTGAGCTTCTTGCCGACCAGATGCAGGCGCAACGGCTCGCCGAACAGCCGAACGTCGAGGACGAGATGCGAGGTCACGCCGGTCAGGCAACGGATTTGCGAGGCCTGCTGAGGATTCAGAGGAATGGCGACATTGGCAGGCACATCGCCGGTGACGGGCGTGAGTTCGAGCGCGTTGCTGTCGTTCGACAGACGCCAGCATGGGCTGCTTGTGCCGAACTGGGCAAAAAGCACCTGGTCGTGTTGGTCGTCGTTCATGAGATCCCCGGGCGGTGTGTGCCGTTGGCCGTCTTGAAGGCGGAGTCGGCAAACAGTCTTCATCATACTTAAGACTGTCCCCATTGTAGCGAAGCGGCTGGCGTTCGGGCTTAGAAAGATTAACGGTTGGTAAACCTGCTGTCTTTAGGGTTGATTTACGCTGAATTAGTCGTGAAATTGTGACCGCCGATACGCGCGCCCAGCGGTCAAAAACGCCGCGCGAGCCATGCACGAGCCTGTTCCCTCTCGGAGGGAACCGTTTCCAGCAAGGGATCGAACCAGAAAGCCCCTGCCACCAGCGTGGCTACCACGACACCGTCGCGATACAGAATCCGGTTGCCCGCTACCGCGGGGACGCGTTCGCCAACAAGCAAAGTGCCCGCGAGATTCAAGGGGTCCGTGCCTGCTACGCACACAAAAGCACTATCGTTCGCATGCCGTCGCACTTCTCGCAGTACCGGAATCGCTTCAGGCAGGGCAAATTGTTCGCCCGCGAGCCCATTCACAAAACGCCCGCCGCGAATCACACCACGCGCTTCGAGCCGCTGGAACACGCGCAAAAGATCTCGCCATGGCGGCAGCCAATCCGCCTCGCGTTCGAGCAGTCGCCAGAACACCACGCCGTAACGTCGCAATAGCGTCATTGCGACATGCTCCAGGACTTCCGGCGGCAATTGCCGGCGACGCTGCTCCGGCGCGGTCGCGGACGCCACAGCAGCGGTGGGACGGGTAACGAGTGCCCAGCGGCCCGCGTCGTCCATGCCGCCGATCAGCGCGCTCGAGCGCGCGCGCCGGTTGCTGGAAAACGCATTGCGTTTGGCCACCGGCTTGAGCAGCGCACGCAGGCCCGCGAAACTGTCTGAATTCACGAGACCCGCGGCCACCAGTTCGCCCAGTGCGCTCTCCAGTTCCATACGCAATACGCGAACCTCCGCCAGCAGTTCGTCGAAGAACATCGCGCCGTGTTGCACGAGCGCGTCGTACACGCTTTGCGCGCGGGACGACAACTCCGGTTGCTTCGACGGATCGAGCAACGCGCTCCACACGCGCACTTGCACGCGTGGCAGCAGCACGATGGGCGTGCTGCGGACCGGCCCGGCGGCGCCGCGTGCGCGCTCCGTCAGTCGGGTCCAGACTATCTTGCCGGCGCGGCATAGTTCGTCGAGCGAAGTATTCGCATACGCCTTCACGCGTGCGGGCAGAATGTCTTCCTCCCACGCGCCTGCCGCGGCCTGGAAGCCTTCGAGTTGGTCGAGCACCGCAGCGAGGGCGTCGCGTCCTTCGCTGCGCGTGTCCGGCGTCAAGTGTTGCCACTCGAACAGAAAGCGCATGAAGTCGTGCCGTTCCACCGGCTCGATTTCGCGGCGCAGGCGCTTCACCGTGTACCGGTGTATGCGCGCAAGGAGGTGACGTTCGCACCATTCTTCTTCGCCCGCTTGCGGCGTGAAGCGCCCGCGCATCACGTAGCCTTCGGCTTCGAGGCGCATCAGGCTCTGCTCGACCGATGCCGCCGGCAAGTGCAGCGCCCCGGCAATCGCGCTGACCGGCAGCGGCCCGAAGCCCGTCAGACGCGCGCGGAGCACGTCGAGCAGGGCGTCCTCGGCGGTCCAGCTCTCGCTATAGCCTTTCGGCGCGGCGAGCAGGGGCGCAAAGCTGGCGCCCGGATAGAGCGACTCGAAACAGGTGAGGCGCTCGACCGGCAGCCACACGGCGTCGCCGTCGGCTATCCACAGCCGGGTGGCGCGGCCGGATTCGGCCAGCGCCGCGAGCCACGCCGGCCAGCCATCGTGACGACGCGCTTCGGCCTCGGTGATGCAGGCGAGGCCCGTCAACGCCTCATGCATCTCGTCGGCATTGCGCGCCTGCGGCCATGCTTCGTCGCGCACGCTTTCGATAGCGCCGGCATCCAGCGCGCCAAGATCGTCGGCACTCGACGGGTCCGTCCAGCGGCGGCTCAGCACGGCTTGCGTGCGGCGTTCCTCGATGGGCGCGTCGTCGAGGTACGCGTAGGGCTTTGCATTGAGGATTTCGGCCGCGAGCGGCGAGGGCGCCGGCAAGTCGCGCGCAACCAGTTGAATGTCGCCCTGTTCGATACGGCGCAGCAGCGCGAGCCAGCGTTCGCTGTCCATTGCTTCGTGCAGACAGTCGTCGACGGTTTGGTCCACTAACGGATGACTCGGCAGTTCGCGTTCGCCCACTACGTTCTCCAGACACGCCGCCTGCTCGGGGAACACGTTCGCCAGTAAATCTTCGCTGCGCATGCGCTGCAATTGCGGCGCGGTTTTGCGCCCGCCGGTGTAACGCGGCAAGCCGAGCGCGGTGGTCGCGTTCCAGCGCCAGCGCACGCCGAACAGCGGCGCGTCGAGCAGCGCCTGAATCAGCAGATGCTCCGCGCTGTTCGAATGCAGATAGCGCCACACGTCGTCGAGCACGAAGGAATGACTGCCGGTCAGCGAGAGGACGATCGCGTCTTCGGTGGCGGCGGCTTGCAGTTCGAAGTTGAAGGTCCGGCAAAACCGCTTGCGCAGCGCGAGACCCCACGCGCGGTTCACGCGGCTGCCAAACGGTGCGTGGATCACGAGTTGGGTGCCGCCGGATTCGTCGAAGAAACGCTCCATGACCAGCGTGTTCTGCGTGGGCAGCACGCTGAGCGCGGCGCGCGCGCGGGCGAGATAGTCGACGATCTGGCGTGCGGCGGCTTCGTCGAGACCGAGGTTGTGGATGAGCCAGTCGGTCGCGTGGTCGAGGCGGGCGGGTAGCGTTGCGGCTTCGGCTTCGGCTTCGGATACTACCTCAGCTTCGGCTTCAACCTCGGCTCCGCCCTCATTCACAGAAACGGCCGGCATCACCGAATCCGTCCCTTCGAGAAGACGCCCGATCTGCTCGCGCAAACGCGCGACGCCGAACGACAGTTCGTCGCTGCGCCCCGGCGCTTCGCCGAGCCAGAAAGGAATATTCGGCGGCTGTCCCTGCGCGTCCTCGACCCGCACGCGCCCGCTTTCGATCCGCAGAATCCGGTATGACGCGTTGCCGAGCTGAAACACGTCGCCGGCCAGGCTTTCGACGGCGAAATCCTCGTTCACGGTGCCGATATTGATCGCCTGCGGTTCGAGCACCACGGCATAGTCGGCATTCTCGGGAATCGTGCCGCCCGAAGTGACCGCGACGAGCTTGCCGCCGCGCCGGCCGCGCAGCGTGCCGCTCACCACGTCGCGATGGATGTACGCGCCGCGCGGACCATTGCGGCTCGTATAGCCTTCCACGAGCATGCGCAGCACGGCGTCGTACTGTTCACGCGTCAGATCCGCGTACGGTGCGGCGCGCCGCATCATGTCGAACAGCGCGTCTTCGTTCCATTCGGCGCTCGACACTTCCGCGACGATCTGCTGGGCGAGCACGTCGAGCGGCGCGCGCGGAATACGGAGCGCGTCGAGTTCGCCGCGCCGCACGCAATCGAGCAGCGCGGCGCATTCGATCAGATCGTCGCGCGACGCCGGAAAAAGCCGGCCTTTGGGCATCCCGCCGACATGATGACCCGAGCGTCCGACGCGTTGCAGGAACGGTGCGATCGCGCGCGGCGAACCCATCTGGCAGACCAGATCGACATCGCCGATATCGATGCCGAGCTCCAGCGAAGCGGTGGCGATCAGCACGCGCAGTTCGCCGCGTTTCAGGCGCTGTTCGGCGTCGAACCGATGTTCCTTGGCAAGGCTGCCGTGGTGCGCGGCGACCACGTCCTTGCCGAGCCGCTCGGTCAGATGACGCGCGGCGCGCTCGGCCATGCGCCGCGTGTTGACGAAGATCAGCGTGGTGCGGTGCATCGCCACCAGTTCGGCTAGACGGTCGTAGACGCGCTCCCACACTTCGTTGGGCATCACCGCTTCGAGCGGCACCGGCGGGATCTCGAGCGCGAGGTCGCGCGCCCGGACATGACCCACGTCGACGATCGCGCAATCGGCGGGAATGCCGCTGTCGATACTCCCGCCGCCCACCAGAAAGCGCGCGACCGCGCTCACCGGCTTTTGCGTCGCCGACAGCCCGATGCGCGGCAAACGCCGCCCGCACAGCGCGTCCAGACGCTCCAGGCTGAGCGAAAGATGGCTGCCGCGCTTGCCGCCGGCAAGCGCGTGAATTTCATCGACGATCACCGTGCGCACGGTTGCGAGCATGCGGCGTCCCGAATCCGAACCGAGCAGCACGTAAAGCGATTCAGGCGTGGTGACGAGGATATGCGGCGCGCGTTTTTTCAACGCGTTGCGTTCCTGCTGCGTGGTGTCGCCGGTGCGCACGGCGGTACGAATGTCCAGCGCCGGCAAGCCGCGCGCTTCGAGTTCCGCGGCGATGCCTTGCAACGGCAATTGCAGATTGAGACGGATGTCGTTGGATAGCGCCTTGAGCGGCGAAACGTACACCACCAGCGTTTCGTCGGGAAGTACGCCGCCGTTGGCGAGCCCCTGCTGGACAAGATCGTCGAGCGCGGACAGGAAGGCGGTGAAAGTCTTGCCCGAACCCGTCGGCGCGGCCACCAGCGTGGAGCGGCCACGGCGAATCTGCGGCCACGCAGCGGCCTGGGCTTCGGTCGGGGCGGGAAAGCGCTTGAGGAACCAGCTCGCGACCGCGGGATGGAAATCGGCCAGCGCATCGGCCGTCGAACGCTCCACGGCGGGCGTCGCGATGGAACCCGAGGCGGTGCCGGGAGCCGCATCCAGGGCAGCGGCAGAGGTGGTGGTGGCCGAGGTCATGCTGGCATAGATGGGGGCGAGGCGTGCCATATCCAGAGGGCGGCGGGAGCGCGCCGCGTGTGTGGATCAGCAGCCAGTCTGGCAGGTTTGCGCGAGTTTTGCCCAACCCTGTTTGCCGGCCACGCAGGTTGCCGCTAAAGCGCTGGTACGGCGGCAATTTTTGCCGTCCGGGTAAAGCGGCACGCCCGGAGCACAGTCATTCAGATCGTAAGGAGTTTGAAACAAATGCATGCCCGCTTTCGACTGCCTTCGCACGCGTTTTCACGCTCTGCCGGATTTTGCTAATTGCAGTACTCTCTACGCCTCACCGATCCACCAATCCATGATGGAGTCTCAACGATGCGATACAACCAGTTAGGCCGTACCGGTGTGTTTGTTTCAGAGCTATGTCTGGGCACGATGACCTTCGGCGGTGGCGAGGGCATGTGGAAGCAGATCGGCGATCTGCAGCAGGGCGACGCGGAGCGTCTGGTTGGCCGGGCGCTCGATGCGGGCATCAATTTCATCGACACAGCCGACGTCTACGCAGAAGGTCTGTCCGAACAGATCACGGGCCAGGCGCTAAAGAACCTCAAGGTGCCGCGCGACAAAGTGGTGGTGGCCACCAAGGTGTTCGGCCAGACGGGCGAGTTTCCCAACGCGCGCGGCGCTTCGCGCTACCACATCATCGACGGCGTGAAGGCAAGTTTGAAGCGTTTGCAGCTCGATCATGTCGACCTGTATCAGATCCACGGCTTCGACCCGGCCACGCCGATCGAAGAAACCGTGCGCGCGCTCGACACGCTCGTGCAGCACGGCCATGTGCGCTATGTCGGCGTGTCGAACTGGGCCGCGTGGCAGATCGTGAAAGCGCTCGGCATCTCGGAGCGGCTTGGGCTTGCGCGCTTCGAGACGCTGCAGGCGTATTACACGCTCGCGGGCCGCGATCTCGAACGTGAACTCGTGCCGATGTTGCGCAGCGAGGGCCTCGGGCTGATGGTGTGGAGTCCGCTCGCGGGCGGCTTGCTGAGCGGCAAATACGGACGCGAGCAGCAGGGCGAAGCGGGTAGCCGTCGCACGACCTTCGATTTTCCGCCGGTCAACCGCGAGCGCGCCTACGACTGTATCGACGTGATGCGTGAGATCGCCGGGACGAAGCAGGTGTCGGTGGCGCAGATCGCGCTCGCGTGGCTGCTGCATCAGCGCGTGGTGACCTCGGTGATCGTCGGCGCGAAAAAGGTCGGGCAACTCGACGATAACATTGCGGCGACCGGCGTTTCGCTCACGGCGGACGAACTCGCCCGGCTCGATCAGGTTAGCTCGCTGCCCGCAGAATATCCGGGCTGGATGCTGGAACGTCAGGGCGAGCCGCGCCGCAAGCAGTTGGAAGAGGCGCGGCATCCGGAGTAGCAGTGGACCGAAGTGGAGCGGGCCGCGCGTGGACCGTATGTAGCGTGACAGATCAGGTGGCTCCACGCGCCGCCGCTCAGTTCGTGTGGCGGTCCAGGCGGCGGGTACAGCCTGCTCCTTGCATCGTCCAGGCGGCGGGGTACAGCCTGCTCCTCGCATCGGTCCAGGCGGCGGGGTACGGCCTGCTCCTCGCATCAGCCCATGCCCCGAGCGCCGCCTGCTCCTCGCATCGACTCAGGCCGCGTCCGCTGCTTGCGCCGCATAAGCCGCGGCGGCGTCCATCGTGCGAGCCGAATACACCATCGCGGCGCCCGCATTGATGGCGACCGCGACGCCCAGCGCTTCGGCGATTTCGTCGCGCGTCGCGCCAAGCTTGAGCGCTTCGGCAGTGTGCACGGTGATACAACCGTCACAGCGCAGGCTCACCGCCACGGCGAGCGAAATCAGTTCGCGCGTCTTGGCGCCGAGCAGGTCTTTCTTCTGGCCGGCGCTCGACATCGCCTGATACGCCCTGACGGTATCCGGCGACAGTTTGGCGATTTCGCCGATGCGGCCGAACAGTTCTTTGCGGTATTCGATCCAGTTCAACATGGCAATGCTCCTTGTCTGCTGCGCGTCGGCGGGTGCCGGCGTCGTGAGACAAGTATTGCGCTGCACGGCGATATCCTGAATACTCGATTCGCTCAACTTTTAGCGCGATCGTCTCATGGATACGCTTAGCCGACTGATCGACCTGGCGCGGCCCCAAGCCAGTCTCGATCTGCGTTGCCAGCTCTTGGGCGCCTTCGACATTGATCACGATCCGATGGAAGCGGGCATTGCGCCGTTTCACCTCGTGCTGGACGGCGCGTGCATCGTCGAAACCGCCGACGGCGCGCAGCACGCCCTGAGCGCGGGCGACTTCATGCTGTTTCCGCGTGGCGCGGCGCATCGTGTGCGCGACGTGAAGCGGCTGGCGGCCACCGCGCCATTGACGCTCGGCCATGACGGCATGTTGCCCGTGCGGCGCAACGACGGCCGCAACGATGGCAGCAATGACGCGCAGGTGCCTGCCGACATCGATCTTCTGTGTGGCCGCTTCATTTACGCCCCGGGGTCGTCGGCGTTGTTGCTGAACGCATTGCCCGATCCGTTTCACGTCTCGCTAGGCGGCATGCAAACGCTGGGCTCGCTGCAAACGCTGATTGCGCTGATGCGCACCGAGGCCGAACGACGCCAGGCGGGCGCCCTTGCCATCGTTACCGCATTGAGCCAGGCGCTCTTCGCGATGGCGTTGCGCGCGCACGGCGAGCGCAACGCGTCGACTTCAGGCGTGCTCGCGCTGCTCGCCGACGCGCGTCTCGGTGCTTCCGTGCAAGGCATGCTGGGCGCTCCCGAGCGGGCGTGGACCATTGCCGAACTCGGCGAGCTCGCGGCCATGTCGCGCGCGACTTACGCGCGCCATTTCAATGAGCGCGCGGGCATGACCGTGATGGACTTTCTCACGCAGATCCGTATGACGATTGCGTGCGATCTGCTGCGGCGAACGCAGCGTAGCGCGGCCGAGATCGGCGAAGCGGTGGGCTATCAGTCGGAGGCGGCCTTCGGCAAGGCGTTTCAGCAAAGCGTGGGGGTGACGCCCGGACGTTACCGGCGTGCTCCGCACGACAACGATGTGACGCCGGGCTAGCTAGGCCTTGGTCGGTTTGCCGAACCAGCGCTGCTCGATCCACGTCATGAGAAACGCCACCAGCAGTGCGCAGACCGTGCCGAGCGTCACCTCGCCGAGGCGCATCAAGGCTTTGTCCCACGCCGGGCCGATGCCCGGCACCAGCAACATGATCGTGGCGGTAATGCCGCCCAGACGCGCCGCGCTACCCACGTTCAGGATCCAGCACATGATGATCGCCACGCCGACCGTGGCCGCGTAGGCCGCGAAATAACCGGCGCCGAGCGTCGTGCCCACGAGTCCGCACAAGCCGCCGACCATCGCGCCGATGAATTGATCGCGCGACAGGTTGCGGGTGTCGATATAGCTATGCTGGCTGACCGCAATCGCCGTGATGCACGCCCAGAAGGCCTGCTCGGTATGCAGCGCACGGCCGATGGCGAACGCGAGGCTCGCGCCCGCGACGGCCTGCACGGCCATGAAGCTGCCTTCCATTAAACGCTCGCGGGGCGGCAATGCCTTGAGAAATGCAAACAGCGAGTTGGCGGCGCTCGCCCGTGCCGTACGTTCTGAATCGTCGCGTGAGGTCATTGAAGGTAAGAGGCCTTGTTGCGGCATGAAGGTCCCGTATTCTAGCGATTCAATTTAGCTTCGCGTGAAGACAGGCGCGCCCGCGCATGCCAATGGAAAGCATCGGGAATTCACGCCGCTCAATGATCGTGGCTAACCTTCACGACTGCGCAGCCGGTGATACCAGTTCATCAACGGTGTCGCCGAGACGCCATGGACGACGACAGATGCCGCGATCACGGCGAGCGTGAGCGGCACGAGCGGCGCGACGTTGGCCGCGCTGCCGTTTTCAAGCGCGTACGCGAGGTAGTAAAACGAGCCGATGCCACGTATGCCGAACCAGCTCATCAGCCGCCGTTGGGTCGGCGTTGCGCTCGAGCCCACCAGAGACAATTCCACCGACACCGGCCGCACCAGCACGAATAGCGCAACGGTGAGCGAAACGGTTTGCCAGGTGAAGAGCGGTGCGGTCATCGTGGCGAGTACGTTGCCGACCATTGCCATGACGGCGACTTCGGCGATGCGTTCGAGTTCGATCGTGAAACCGAGCACCGACTCCGTCATGAACGCATGCGCTTTGCTTGGATTCGCCGCGGTCGCTTCGACGTCTTCGGAATCGACGGTGCCGATCGCCTTGCGAGCCGACATGCCGCCGCTCGCGCGGTGTTCGACGCGGCGCATCGCGACGCCGGCCGCGAACACGGCCAGAAAACCGTAGGTTTGCGCGAGTTGCGCGACGCCGAAACACAGTTCGATCAGGCCGAGCGCGAAGAAACCTTCGAGCCCGAGCGCCTGCGCGTGGCGCGTGCGCAGCCACGCCACCGCGTGTGTCGTGGCCCAGCCGAGCACGCCGCCAATGGCGAGCGCCCCCGCCACGCCCCACACAACGCTGCCCGCGAGCTTCAGGTTCAGCAGGTCACCCGCTTCAGCGGAGGGCGCGGCGCACAGCGCGAGACCGAGCAGCGCGAAGGGCAGTGCGATGCCGTCGTTCAGACCGCCTTCGCCCGAGAGCGCGAAGCGCAGCAAATCGAGGTCGCCTGGATTGTGCACTTGCACATCGTGGGCGAGCACCGGGTCGGTTGGCGCGAGTATCGCCGCGAGCAGCAAGGCCGGCCCCCAGCCCAGATGCAGCACGTACACGCCGAAGAGCGTCAGCAGCGGAATAGTCGCCAGCATGGCAAGGAAGCCGAGCCGCAGCGGCACGGTCCAGAGCTTTTCCAGCATGCCTAGCCGCAAGCGCAGGCCAATGGCAAACAGGGAGACCAGTAGCGCGACTTCAGTGAAAATGCGCAGCAGATGCGCGTCCGCGATCATGTCCAGACGCAATAGCCCGATACCGGGCGGCCCGAGGACGTAGCCGATCGCGAGGTAAAACATGGCGGCGCTGATGGGCAGCCGCCGGAGTGTCGTTGCCGCGAGACCCATGAAAACGAGCACGCCGCCAACGATCAGAAACCACAAAGTTTCGTGCATGAGCATCCGGTGAGGGCTCGCATGCAGGTGCTGCATGCTTGACCGGTTGATGAAGAAACGCGCGCCGACGCGTCTTTTTCATGGCGCGCGTCCGAATGCTTCGCGCAGCTTGCGCTTGGCCTGTTGCAAGGTATCACGGCGCGCTTTCGGCAGGTTCCTGCCCGCGCGATTGATATAGAAGTTCAGCATCGACATGGCCGACTGGAACGGTGTGCCCTTGCGGCGCCGGCTTCGCGTGGACGACTGCTTGAGCGATTGTGCGATCGACTCCGCGCTGCCGGTTTTGAAAATGTCGTGCTGGATGTCCATTGCGTCACTGGTTTCCATCACATGATGCGACCACTTCTGGGGGCTTTTCGCGCGATGCGCAGCGTGGGCCTGGGCATGCCGCTGGCGTGGTGGCCGTCCTGACTTGCCGCGCGCGACGGGGCGTTTCGATTTGCTCGTGGTTTTTCGGGTGGCCATGGCAGAGGCTCCTTATCGGCATGTGCGCGCGCTTCTGCGCGGCTTTGGTGGCTCGCAACGGCCCGCTCAAAGTGAAATGCGCCGGCTGCCGCAGAGGCGGCATGCCGGCGCATCCGCGCGGGCGCGGCGACCGGATAGCCGCATGCGCCCGCCGTGAGCGTGCTTTACAACTTCAGGCCGCCTGCTTCCGGCGCATCGGACGACGCGGGCGGAATGTCGTCGACACCGTAGTCGTCGCGTCGATCGTAACGGTCGCGGCCCCAGTAGGGTTCACTGCCGTAGTACTGATGCACGGACGTGGCCCATGTCTGATCGGCCATCGCCGGCCAATGGTCCTTGTCGAAGCCCGGTGCGTTTTTTACGCGTTCGGCGGTCATGTTCAGCACGAAGCATTTTTGCTCTGTATCCAGCGTCAATGCATGCCATGGAATGGCGAGCAGCTTGTCGCCAATGCCGAGAAAGCCGCCACTCGAAAGCACCGCATACGCGACGCGCCCCGAATTGACGTCGAGCATGATGTCCTTGATTTTGCCGATATCCTCGCCGTCGCTGCTGAGCACCTTATTGCCATCGAGCGTGGCAGCGGCCATCACGTCCGGCCCGGGACCGTCCGCAGTCGCGCTGCCTTTGCCGACGATTCGGGCGCCTTCGCCCTGACGCAGCCCTGCTTGCGTTTGTGTCTGGTTGATCATGATGTGACTCCTCTACAAGGTGGGTATGTTGAAGCTTGAGCAACGGGCGTTCCTTCGATCTTCGAGAGAGGCACATGCGGCGCAGCAGAGACGTGTTGTGTTCGAGAGCGTGTCTGCATTGCGCAAACCATCTGCGAGCGTTTCGAACACCGCGTAAAGCGTGCTGACTTGTTTGAAATTATTTCGTCCGGATTGGCGAAGCGCGCGCACGGATGTGCATTCGAAGGCGGCGATGCCGCCAGACTTCGTCGCACTTGCTCTTCAGGCCGCTTGCACGCCGGCCTTCGCATCGGTCTTCGCTGCCGCTGCCTTGCGCACCTTTCGCGACTTTTTCAGCAAACTCGTGAGCGACGTGTCGATGCTCTCCGTCACCACCGACTCCCGCGCCCTGCGACCTTTCGCGCCCGCCTGGCGCGCGAGCTTCGCCGCTCGTTTTTCGGCGTGCGCGAGGAGCGCGGCAAACGCCACCTCGTCGACTTTCAGCCCACGCCGCGTTTGACCCGGCGCGAGATTTTGCAATTCGTCTGCTTCGAATGCGCTGATCACCGCGGGGTGGATGTAGCAGCGCTTGCACACGGCCGGCGTATTGCGCAGTAGCGTGGCCACGTCCTTGACGGTCGCCACGACGTGCCGGCGCGCTTCCGCCGCGCTGCTGCAGATGAGCCGCCGCAGCGCGGCCAACGCGTAGACGCTGCCGGCCCACGTGCGGTAGTCCTTGGCGGTGAAGTCCGCGCCGCTCGCACGGCGTAAGTAATCGTTGATGTCGGCGGAGCCGACGGTGCGGCGGGTGCCATCGTCGTCGAGATACTGAAACAGGTCGTGGCCCGGCAATTCAGCGCAACGCCGCACGATGCGCTTGATACGTGGATTGTTGACCGTCACGTCGTGTTCAATGCCGCTCTTGCCCCGGAACTTGAAACGCAACCGGCCGGCCTCGATCTTCACGTGTTTCTTGCGCAGCGTCGTCAATCCGTATGACTGATTGTCCCGCGCATATTCGACACTGCCGATCCGGATCAGCGTCGTGTCGAGCAATTGCACGATCGCGGCGATGACCTTGTCGCGCGGCATGCCCGGCAGATTCAGATCGCGCGCGACTCGCGCGCGAATCTTCGGCAACGCGCGGCCGAACTCGGCCATACGTTCGTATTTGTCGGCGTCGCGCGTTTCACGCCAGCGCGGGTGATAGCGGTACTGCTTGCGGCCGCGCGCATCGGGGCCGGTTGCCTGAATGTGCCCACGCGCGTCCGGGCAGATCCAGACATTTTCATAAGCGGGCGGAATCGCGAGCGCGTTGATGCGTTTGATTTCGTCCTCGTCGTCGATGCGTTTGCCCGCCACGTCGAAGTACGCGAATCCGCCGTTCTCGCGCTTGCGCGTGATGCCGGGTTTCGCGTCGTCGGCATGGCGCAAGCCCGGCGGCATGTCGGCAGCAGCGGGTGGTTTTGCGCGCTCGTCGTCCATGCGGTCTGTACGTTCAGCGCGGCTTTGAATCGGAGTGGTCGTGGCAGCCATCGTCGCAGGTAGAAGTTTCAAGCAGGAGGCGCGTTTCGCGCCCATGACTGCGTCAAGCAAAGGCAGTGCCTAACGCGCGGCGTGGGCTTTTGCGTGCCGGGTCGCGGTTGCTTCGTGAAACAGCGGAACGGTCCTTGCGCCCACTCGATACGGGTACCGATTAACCGAACGAAGGAGAGCGCCATGAGCAGCACACTTAATCCTGATGACGAGCCGCAACAGGTCGTCAAACAAACCTCCGGCACGACAGGTGCGCTCGGTCCGAGTGATTCGTCCGATAGCGGCAGCGATGTCGCCGGCGCAAAGCGTCATGAATTTGACGTGGATTCGGAACTGGACAACCACGCACTCGAAACCGGCGACTCGGAACTCGGCAGCGACACGGATCGCGCCGGCACGGGCGAGCGTGCCGCGGCGGACGGTGATTCGACGCTCGTGCCGGATAGCGATATCGAACCCGACCGGATCATCGATCCGCTCGCCAACGACGATGACGGCCTCGACGACGATCCGCACGGTCTTTGACGGCATCGGCAGGCAAGGTTGGATGACGCAGGGATTGAACAGACAAGGCATTGGAATGAAGGCGCCTGCGGCGGCCCGCCGCACAGGCACGTCTATTGCTGATTGACTACTCATAAACCGGTCAAGCCGCGCGAGACGCGGCCCCGGCACTGAATGAAGGAGAGCACGCATGGCTGGCAAGCTGAATGGCTATAAGGTGGCGGTACTCGCGGTAGATGGTTTCGAACAGGCCGAATTGACCGAGCCGCAACGAGCGCTCGCGGAAGCGGGTGCAACGGTGCACGTCATTTCCGCCAAGCCCGGCAAGATTCAAGGTTTCAAGCACGTGGACAAGGGTGATGCCGTCGAGGTCGATCTGACTTTCGACAAGGCAAGCGCTGACGACTACGACGCCGTGGTGTTACCCGGCGGCGTGGTGAACGGGGATGCAATCCGTGTGCTGCCGCAAGCGCAGGCCTTCGTCAAGGCAGCCGACAGCGCGAAGAAACCGATCGCGGTGATCTGCCATGGCGGGTGGTTGCCGGTGTCGGCGGGAATCATCAAGGGACGTACGCTCACGAGCTGGCCGAGCCTGCAGGACGACATTCGCAACGCGGGCGGTACGTGGGTGGACAAGGAAGTGGTCGAGGACGGCAATCTGATCAGCAGCCGCAAGCCCGATGATCTGCCGGCTTTCAACCGGGCGCTGATTGGGCAGCTGTCCGCGCGCAAGGCGGCATAGGCGGGTGGCGAGCGAGGCGTGCCGATCGAGCGAATGGCGCCGCTTCGTCCAGCCCGGTCCGCTTCGCGGTATCCGTCGAACAGGGAGAAAATGCATGAAATTCCGGTATCCCCTACAAGCGATGACGGTCGCGCTAAGTTTGAGCGCAGCGTCCATTGGCGCGGTCTATGCGCAAGCCAGCGACGCGCCGGCCAGTGATGCGCCCGTCAGCGGCACGAAGCTCTCGCCTGCGGACCAGCAATTCGTTCAGGATGCCTCGAAGTCCGACGCCACCGAAATCGCTGCCAGCAGGATCGCGCTGAAAAACTCCAGCGACCCGCACGTGAAGAAGTTCGCCCAGCAGATGATTGCGGATCACACAAAACTCTCGCATGGCATGGCGGCGCTCGTGTCGAAAAAGGGCTTTACTGCGACGCCTTCAGCGGATTCCGCGCTGGTGGGCAAACTGCAGACGCTCAAGGGCAAGGAGTTCGATCAGGCGTATGTTGAGCAGATTGGCGTGGAAGCGCATCAGCGCGCGGTCGACCTGTTCCAGCAGGAAAGCACGAGCGGCACCGACTCACAGCTCAAGGCAGCGGCAATGCACGCGTTGCCGACCATCCAACATCATCTCGCGATGGCGCAGCAACTCGCCGGCGCAATGAAGGGTTCGTCATGAACGCGATCCTGCCTCGGCCGGCCTATGAGGATTCCCTTATGCAGATCACTTTTTCCGACGACAAGCCGGACTTCGACGGAGCGAATCTGACCGTGCGTTTTCTGGCGCGGGTGGACGGCGAAGCGGTTGTGTGCGCGATTACCGCGGAAGCGCTCGAGGACCATTTCGGCGCCGATTCCGCGCTCGAAGCAACGCTCATGTCGGCCTTCGACAAAGGCCGTCACCGCATCCGTTCGGTCTGCGCGGAAGCGCTCGACCAGAACAACGGAGAAGGCGTAGTGTTGCATAGTGGACTGTTCAGAGTGGAAGGCATGGAACCGGATCGCGGCACCGCGGCATAGTGCCCGCGCATGTCGCCGCTCGAGCGCGCCGAATGGCGCAGCGAGCCGCGGCGGCTGAGTCCGCAATCGCCATTCAACGATGCAAGGAGGCCTCATGTCACTCATCGTCGCAGCACGTTTCACGACTTTTCCCGCCGCTGAAGATGCGGCGCAAAAGCTCTTCAATGCAGGGTTCGTCGAAGAAGACGTCACGCTGTTTTTCGTGAATCCGCGCGGACAGCATGCGCGTTATCCGATTGGCGGCGATACCGGTACGGACGCCGGCGCGAAAGGTGCGCCCAAAGGCGCCGGCCTGGGTGTCACCATCGGCGCGGTAGCCGGCGCCGTGGTGGGGGTGGCGATCTTCGCGGCGTTTTCGGCGCCGGTCATCGTGTCGTTGATCGCGGCGGGTGTCGGCGCTTACGTGGGCTCGCTGGTCGGGGCGATGGCACGCACGCGCGAGGGCGGCCAGGCTGGCCACCGATCGCCATTTCACGAGGAAACGCGTGATTCCGGCGTGCTGGTCGCGGTGCATGTGTCGCCGGACAACCAGTTCGACGCCGCGCGCGTGCTGCGCGAAGCAGGCGGCGTTGCAATCGAGCGGGCGAGCGGCCGCTGGCAGCAAGGGCGTTGGGCGGACTTCGATCCTTTGAAGAAACCTGTGCCGCTCAACGAGTTTCGGGAAAATCACGCGTAGGTAAAGAGGCTTGAGTTCACGCTTCTCTTCGACTGGCTCGCCGACGTGAGGTTTGACGCGGTGCTCAGCCAGGGTGTTTAGCCAAACGGTCCGACTCTCAGGTCGGACCGTTTTCTTGTGGGCGTCGTGTTCACTCCATCAGGGACGTAGACGGCCGGAGCCGTCCTGCAAAGATCCGCTCAGACCCAGATTTGCGGAGCGCTGCGTGGGCGCCGGGTTGTGCGGTCCGTTTGATGGTCATCCCTCGTCGGCTCGCAAGCGGCTGGCACGGGGCCATCGTGCGTCGCCCCGCACGAGGGCGACGCGACTTGCGCGCTCGGGGATGCCGCTTCACGCGGTTGCATATGTTCGCGAATCTGCATCACGGTCGCCGAGGTGATGATCGCGACGGCGACCAGACATTCCGTGCTCCTGATCTTCATGGTGGATGCTCCCTGTCGTTGTTGCCTGCCCATTGTTTTCAATTCATCGGCACGTCTTGCAGTGGGTCATTGCGCTGCACGGCATGCTGCGGGCGAGCTTATTAAGCAACCACCGTGCCATTGGCCGAAAGCACGCCGGGCGCGGCTTTGCGGTGCTCCGTTTAGTAGTGGGGCGGGAATAATCTACGCGGATTGGCAAGATTGGAAGTGTTAGCCGACGTGTCGCCAGGGCCATCCGCTGCGATGTGCGCCGGGCACGCGTCGTGCGGATACATCAACGAACCCCGCAGCTGGATTGCGAGCGCTGGTAATAGCGTGACGTGTCCGGCGGCGGATTCATGACTAACGAAACCCTTGGAGGTATTGAATGGCTACGAACGTTGTTTCCGTGCTGAACGATCTGGTCGAAACGTCGAAGGATGGCGAGAAGGGCTTTCGCAAAGCAGCAGAAGACGCTCACGATGCTCAACTGAAAACGCTGTTTCTTTCGCGCGCCGAGGACTGCACGCGTGGCGCGCGTGAGTTGCAGGATGCGGTTCAGGCGCTCGGCGGCAAACCCGAAACGGGCGGCAGCATGAGCGGCGCGCTGCATCGCGGCTGGGTCGACGTGAAGTCGGCAGTGACCGATCGCAGCGATCACGACATTCTGGCCGAATGTGAGAAGGGCGAGGACGTCGCGAAGAAGCGCTACCACGACGCGCTGGAAAAGGAATTGCCGGCGGATGTGCGTGCGCTGGTCGAGCGGCAGTATCAGGGCGTATTGCAGAACCATGATCGCGTGCGTGATCTGCGCGATCAATACGCGGCTGCACGGCGTTAAATCTGGGTGAACGAACTGGCGCTGGAAACGGCGCTGGTTTTTTGCGGCGGCTCAGTAGCTCAATAGTTCGGTAGGTGAGGTTGAGCCGCCGCCGGTCGCCGTAAAAGTTCGGCTCGCAACAAGAACCGTCTGCCCGCAAAAAAAGCCGTCGCATTATCGGACGGCTTTTGTCTTTCCTTCTGCTTGAGCAACGGGAAGCGCTAACCGAAGCCAGCGCTTCCCGTTCAGATCGTTCGCTCTTACTGAGCGGCGATCTTCAGATGGTTCTTGACGCTCGATACACCCTTCACGGCCTTGACGACTTCCTCGGCTGCCGCCTTGTCGTCAGCCGAAGGCACCGAACCCGTGAGCCACACCACGCCCTTGCGCGTCTTCACGTGAATGTGTGTCGACTTGACGTTCTTCGCGGCCAGCAGGTCAGCCTTGGCCTTGGTGGTGATGGTGCCGTCGTCGACGTGTTCGCCGATGGTTTCGGACGAAGCCGACGGAGCCGACGCGCTGGTCTGCGCCGTAGCGTTCAGTGCGAATGCGATACAAGCAATGCTACCTGCGGTCTTCAGAAATTGGATCGTCTTCATGGTTTCTCCTTCGGGTGTTGATGAAAATTGCGGTCTTGTTGCCTGCGGTCGATCGCGGCCGAAACCGCCGATGACACGCGTGGGGTCGTTGCCGCTACGGTTCCGTCAGGGCCCGTTATCGACACTGGGCGACAGTCTGTGCATGCGAATTCGCTGCTGCGTTCGCGTGCACAGACCGTCGTCCGTCCACATAGTGCTCATTCGCAAGCGTTGTGCCCGGCAGCGTGAGCGAAGGCGGGCAGTGAAGGAAATCCGTTATGGCACGCGGCTTTAGGCTGAAGAATAGGGCGCGATTAAGGGCTGGAGCGGCCTTGAACGCGGTGCGCAAGCGGGAACCGGAATTTGCCGGGGGCTTGTAAAAATGGCGTCCGGCCGCCTGCGCAATTGGCGGGCCTGAAAATGCAAAGCGTTGAAAAAACAGGGTGTTGCGCGAGCTGGTACGACAGTTGCTCTAAGGAGGCTACTGACCATTTTCGGCTATTAACGGGACCTCACTACAATGCCTTCAATTGAACTACGCACAAGGCAGTCTCTCGCACTCACGCCGCGTCTTCAGCAATCGGTGCGTCTGTTGCAGCTGTCGTCTCTGGAATTCCAGCAGGAGTTGCGCACGGCGCTCGACACGAACCCGTTCCTCGAATACGACTCGTCGGATACCGAAGACGTTGCGCTCGCCACGACCGCGTCAGGCGAAGACTCGGGCGCGCTGCCTGCCACGGATACCGTAGCCAGCGCCGAGCCGGATTCTCTGCCGTCCGAGTCAGGTGGCAACGACACGCTGGAAAGCGCGGGCCAGGACGACATGCCTGGCGACTTTTCCGGCGATTACAGCAGCCGCAGTTCGACGCGTCAGAACGGCGATTCAGACAGCAGCGATCCGGCCGAGTGGGCCCGTTCCCAGCCGACCTTGCGCGAACAGTTGCACGACTCGCTGCGCCTCTATCGGCTCGATGACCGTGACCGCGCGGTGGCCCGTTTCATTATCGAGGCGCTCGACGACGACGGCTATTTGCGCCAGGAACTCTCCGATCTCGCCGACAGCGTCGATCTCGAACCTGAATTGACCGAAGACGAGTTGCTGGTAGCGCTGCGTCTCGTGCAATCGCTCGACCGTCCTGGCCTCGGCGCACGCACCCTGTCGGAATGCCTGTCGCTGCAGGTGAATGCGTTGCCGGCCGATACGCCGGGGCGCGAAGTGGCTCGGCAAATCGTCGAGCATCATCTGGAACGGCTCGCTCGCCGCGAACAGGCTGAACTGCAGAAGCAGATCGGCTGCAGCGCGGAAGAACTGCGCATTGCCTGCGCTCTGGTGCGCAAGCTCGATCCGAAGCCGGGCAACTCCTACGGCCGCACCGAAGACAACTACGTGGTGCCGGATGTGATCGTGCGCCAGGTGCGCAACAAATGGGTCGTGGCGATCAATCCGGCCGTGCAGCCGCGCGCGCGGATCCATCGCATGTATGCGGAGTTGTTCGCGCAATCGGCCGGTGCAAGCCGCTCGCCGCTCGCACAGCAACTGCAGGAAGCGCGCTGGCTGATCCGCAACGCGCAACAACGTTTCGATACGATTCAACGCGTGGCGGAATGCATCGTCGCGCATCAGAAGGCCTTCTTCCAGTACGGCGAAATCGCACTCAAGCCCATGGTTTTGCGCGATGTCGCCGATGAACTCGGACTGCACGAATCCACCATCTCGCGGGCCACGGGCAACAAATATATGGCCACGCCGCGCGGCATTTTCGAGTTCAAGCATTTCTTCCCTCGCGAACTCGGCACCGAAAGCGGTGGCACCTGTTCCGCCGCCGCCGTGCGTGCGTTGCTCAAGGAAATGATCGCCGCGGAAAACACCCGTGATCCGCTTTCGGATGTGACGCTCGCCAAGATGCTCGCGGATCAGGGCGTGCTGGTCGCGCGCCGCACAGTGGCCAAATACCGGCATCTGATGAAGGTGCCTCCGGCGGAATTGCGCCGCCAGGTTTGAGCGCCACGCCCCGCCGTAAGGGGTTGGGTTGAAGCGCCACGCGAGGCCAAGGCTTCGCGTGGCGTTTTTTCGTATCTGGACGTTTCATGCGTGCCCCTTTACATTGGCGAGTCCATGGGCAACGGGGCAGGGTAATGAAGTACTCGAATCTGGTCGAGCGTTTGCAGGGCAGGCGCACGTCCGCGTGGGAAATTCACCGGGTCGCACAACAGGCGGCGGCCAATGGTGAGGACGTTATCGTCCTGAGCGTTGGCGACCCGGATTTCGCGACGCCGGCGCCGATCGTCGAGCGCGCGGTCGAGGCCTTGCGCGGCGGCGATACGCACTACAGCGCTGTATCCGGACGTGAACCGGTGCGCGCGGCGATTGCCGAAGAACACGCGCGCATAACCGGCTGCGCCGTGAGCGCCGCCAATGTGATCCTGACCGCGGGTGCGCAGAACGGCGTGTTCGCGGCATCGCTGTGCCTGCTGGAAGCGGGCGACGAGGTGATCGTCCCCGAGCCCATGTATCTGACCTACGAGGCCTGCGTGCGCGCGGCCGGCGCCACGCTCGTCACGGTGCCGGTCGATCGGGCGCGGGCATTTCATGTCGATTGCGACGCGCTCGAGGCGGCCGTCACGTCGCGCACCAAAGCCATCTTCTTCGCCACGCCGTGCAATCCGACCGGCGTGGTGATGCCGCGCGCCGATCTCGAACGGATCGCGCGGCTCGCGTGCCGGCATGATCTGTGGGTGCTGTCCGACGAGGTCTACGCCGAGCTGACTTTCGAGCGGGAACACGTGAGTATTGCGGCGCTGCCCGGCATGGCCGAGCGCACCGTGACGCTCGGCAGTCTGTCGAAATCGCATGCCATGGCCGGCTGGCGCGTAGGCTGGGCGATCGGGCCGGCGGAACTGATCGAGCATATGGGGCGGCTCGCCCTCGCCATGCTGTATGGCTTGCCCGGATTCATCCAGCAGGCGGCGTTGACGGCCTTGCAGAACAAAGCGCGGATCGCCGCCGAGATGCGGGAGATTTATCGCCGCCGGCGCGACGTGGTGTTCGAGCGCTTACAGCGCGTGCCGGGTTTGCGCTGCGTGTTGCCCGAAGCCGGCATGTTCATGATGGTCGACGTGAGCGGCACCGGCCTCGATACGGTCGACTTCACCTGGCAGCTGTTTCACGCGCAAGGCGTGTCGGTGCTCGACGCGAGCGCCTTCGGAGAGACCGCGAATGGTTTCGTGCGGCTGGGCTTCGTTGTCGACGAAGCGCGCCTGATCGATGCCTGCGAGCGGATTGCCGCTTTCGTCCGCACATTGCCGGTCCGTTGAGCCTTTCTACAGCGTTTCGGTTGCTTTTCGAATCACGTAACGAAGCGATGCGTCTTGGGAGGAATGGGTGTCCTCGGCAGTTTTCGATTGACGCCGCCAAAGGCCGCGTCAAAAATCGAGCGCCGACTTCGTCTTAAGCTAGGACATTCCGGACGCCGGCGCATATCGACTCACTGTCGGGAACCCCATGGGCCTTCGCTTCACCCTCTCGTTACGCCGATCCCTCATGGCAGGGTCGATGGCGGCCGCTCTCGTGGCGATGGCGCTCGTGCTCGTCATGCTCGCCGCATTCAGCACGGTGTGTGCGGCGGCTGAACCGGACGCATCACCGGATGCGGCCGCGAGCGCGGAAACCGCGGCGTCCGCGCCAGGCGCACAGGACTCGCCGAACTCGCCGCGCGTTGTGAGCGGCAAGCCGAAACAACGCGGCGAGCCGAACGCCCAACCGGTCGGCGATCCGCATGCGGGCGCGGTGCGCGCCACTCGCCAGCCACGCGCGATTGAAACGACTCAGAGCGACGTGTCGGCCAGTACGGCGCAGCGCAATGCGAAAGCGGAGTCGGCGCCGATTCCCGTGCCGCCGGAAACCGCGTCGGTGACGCAGCATTCCATCCGGCTCGACGGCCGCAAGATCGACTACACGGCCACCGCCGGCAATCTGCTGCTGCGCGACAAGACCGGACAGGCCAACGCGAGCGTGTTCTATGTCGCCTACACCGTCGCCAGCAAAACACCGGCAACGCGGCCGGTCACGTTTCTCTTCAACGGCGGACCGGGCGCCGGCAGCGTATTTCTGATGATCGGCTCGTTCGGGCCGAAGCGCGCGCGTACCGCGAGTCCCGCCATCACGCCGCCCGCGCCGTACACGCTCGCCGACAATCCCGACAGCCTGCTCGACACCACCGACCTGGTATTTATCGATGCGGTCGGCGCCGGTCTGTCGAGGGTGGTCGGCCACGGCACGGGCAAAGACTTCTGGGGCGTGGATAAGGATCTGGACGCGTTTTCGCAATTCATCGACCGATACCTGACGGTAAACCAGCGCTGGAATTCGCCGAAGTATCTGCTCGGCGAATCGTATGGCACCGCGCGCGCCGCGATGCTGGCGTATCAGTTGGGGCAGGACAATATCGCGCTCAATGGCGTGATCCTGATGTCGTCCGTGCTCGATTCCGCCGCATTCTCGGCGGGCGCCGACTTCAGGAGCGAAAGCTATCTGCCGAGCTTCGCGGCCATTGCTTGGTATCACGACAAGATCGTGCCGAAGCCGGCCAGTCTGCCGGCCTTTCTCGACGAAGCCCGCACGTTCGCGCGTGGGCCGTATGCGCAAGCGCTCGCGCAAGGCGACGCGCTGCCCGACGCCGAGCGCGATGCGATCGCCGCGCGCGTCGCGCAGTTCACGGGGCTCGACGCCGCCTATGTGAAGCGTAGTCGCCTGCGTCTTTATCCGTCGCGTTATCGCACTGAACTGCTGCGCGACGAGGCGCGCAGCGTCGGCCGGTACGACGCGCGCTTCGAAGGAATCGACTTCGACAGCGTGTCCGAGCGTCCCGATTACGACGCTTCGGTGAGCAGCGTGTCGAGTGCCTTCGACGCGGCCCTGCACCAGCATTTCGCTCAGGACCTGCACTTTACGCCGGCCGACCGTTACCGCGTCTTCAACGACGAAGCGCTGACGCAGTGGGACTGGAAGCATCGCGAATGGTGGGGTGAACATTTGCCGGTGCCCTATGCGGCGGGCGATCTGGCCGAAGCGATGCGGCAAAATCCCCAGTTGCGCGTGATGTCGCTGAACGGTTATTTCGATCTGGCCACACCGTTTTACGCAACCGAATACGCGCTCGCGCATCTGGGCGTGGACGGGCCGCTGCGCGCCAACGTGCGAATCGCTTACTATCCGACCGGCCACATGATCTACCTCGACGACGCGGCGTTGCGTACGCTCAAACGTGATCTGGCGAGTTTCTATGCGGCGGGAGCGCGCTGAGTTTCCCGGCAACCCTCAGGACGCGGCCGGCGCGTCTTTCGCCCGCAATTGGCCCGCGCCGTTGAACGGTATAATCCGTTCGACGCCGCGCGGTGCTTCCATGCTTGCATCGAGTCGCGCCCAGGTGGTTGTCCACTGCCTGAAAATCCGCCTGATCAACCGGCTTCACTCATCGCTGCCCATGCCATTCCTCCCGATCCAGTCCTTCACGCGCAAACGGCTGTCCGACGTGGTGTCCGACCAGATCAAGCAACTGATTTCGGACGGCACGCTAATGCCCGGCGACCGGCTGCCGGCCGAACGCGACCTCGCCACGCAGCTCGGCGTGTCGCGGCCTTCGTTGCGGGAAGCGCTGATCAGGCTGGAAGCGGACGGCTACATCGAAACCTCGGGGCGGGGCGGTTTTACGGTGGTCGACGTGACGGCGCCGATCATCTCCAAGCCGCTTGCCGAGCTGCTGCTGCAAAATCCGCGCACCAGTGCCGATATTCTGGAGCTGCGCCAGGGGCTCGAATCGATTTCGACGGTCTATGCCGCGCAGCGCGCCACGGCCGCCGACCTGAAAAAGATCAGCGCGGCGTTCGAGGCATTGAAGGCCGGCTCGCTGTCGCAGGACCGTGTGAACCTCGCCGAACTCGACGCCGCGTTTCACCTCGCGATTGCCGACTCCACGCACAACATCGCGCTCGCGCATGTGATGCACGGCATCCACACGCTGATTCGCGAGGGCATGCGCCAATACCATCGGCTGATCGATTACGACGACGCGATGGAAAAACAGTTGATGAGCCAGCACCAGGCTATCTACGACGCCGTCATGTCGCGCGACGCGCAGAAGGCCCGCAAGGCGGCTGAGCGCCATCTGGCCTATGTGCGCGAGATGTACAAGGAAGACGCGGCCAAGCCTTCATCGAGTACGGTTGCGTGATTCCCTGAGTGCCTCGCGCGGCGTGCCCGACAGGGCCGCGGCGCGATCCTCCTCTGTCCTGCGATTGACACCCTCGGTCAACTTCCTTATATTCTTGGTCAGACCAACCATACCAGTCTTACAAAAGCGCCGGAATCTCCGCTGATCGGCCTGCTTGCCGCGCAAACTGTCGCGACGACTTACTCGTGCGCCGCCACGATTCCGCAGTAGAGTAGATAACTCGCCGGCTGCCGCCTTTCTTTTCAATGAGCTTATGAAAGTCGCCCTGTTTATCCCGTGCTTCATCGACGCGTTCTATCCCGAAGTGGGGATCGCCACGCTCGAACTGCTCGAACGTTTCGGTATCGAGGTCGACTATCCGCAGGAGCAGACCTGCTGCGGCCAGCCGATGGCCAATAGCGGCGCGCATGCCGAGGCAGCCGGCGCCGAGCGTGTGTTCGCGCGCAACTTCGCCGGCTACGACTTCATCGTCGGGCCGTCGGCGAGTTGCATCCATCACGTGCGCGAGCATCTCACCGCGCTCGAGCAGACCGACGAAGTGAAAAAGGTCCGCGCGAACGCCTACGAACTCGTCGAGTTTCTGCACGACGTGGTCGGCGCGCGTGAGTTTCCGTGGGCCGAGTTTCCGCATCGCGTGGGTCTGCACAATAGCTGCAGCGCCTTGCGGCATCTGAAGGAAGCATCGATTTCGGAAGTGGCGGGCACGCCGTTTTCGAAGCCGCGCACCCTGCTCGAAGGCGTGAAGGGCATCGAGTTCGTCAAGCCGGCGCGGCCAGACGAATGCTGCGGTTTCGGTGGCACCTTCTCCGTCACGGAAGAGCCGGTGTCGGTACGCATGGGACAGGACAAGGTGCGCGATCATCTGAACGCGGGCGCCGAGTACATCGTCTCGGGCGACATGTCGTGCCTGATGCACCAGCAGGGCTGCGCGGAACGCATGAAAGCCGACGCGCGCTTCATTCATATCGCGCAGGTCCTCAACGGAGCACGCGCATGAGCAACCGGATCGATCACGCGAAAGCGGCAGGCGCTTTCATCAGCAAGACAGAGCACGTTGCGTTTCACGACAAACGCCTGTGGGATTTGCGCGAGAAGCGCGATGCGCAGGCGCACGGCATTGCCGAGTGGGAGACGATGCGCGAACTGGCATCGGGTATCAAGGAACACACGCTCTCCAATCTGTCCACGTATCTCGAACAGTTCGCGGCGGCCGCCGAGGCGAACGGCGTAACGGTGCATTGGGCCGCTACCGCCGAAGAGCACAACGCGCTCGTGCACCGGATCATGTCGGAGCGTGGCATGACCACGCTCGTCAAAAGCAAGTCGATGCTCACCGATGAATGCAAGATGCGCGAGTACCTGGAGCCGCGCGGCATCACGGTGATGGAAACGGATCTGGGCGAACGCATCCAGCAGCTCGATCATCAGGATCCGAGCCATATGGTGGTGCCGGCGGTCCACAAGTTGCGCGCCGACGTGGCCGAGCTGTTCGGCCGCACCATCGGCACCGATCCGAAGAACAGCGATATCCACTATCTCGCCGAAAGCCAGCGGATGAACACGCGGCCGTACTTCGTGCGCGAGAAAACGGCCGGCATGACCGGCTGCAATTTCGCGGTGGCGGAGACCGGCACGGTGGTGGTGTGCACGAACGAAGGCAATGCGGACCTCTCTGCAAACGTGCCGCCGTTGCATATCGCGTCGATCGGTATCGAGAAGCTGATTCCGAAGGTGTCGGACCTCGGCGTGTTTGTCCGCATGCTGTCGCGCAGCGCGCTCGGCTCGCCGATCACGCAGTACACATCGCATTTCCGCGCGCCGCGTCCGGGCACGGAGATGCATTTCATCCTCGTCGATCACGGCCGCTCGGAGCGGCTCGCGATGGAAGACTTCTGGTATTCGCTCAAATGCATTCGCTGCGGCGCCTGCATGAATACGTGTCCGGTTTACCGGCGCAGCGGCGGGCTGTCGTATGGCGGCACGTACTCGGGGCCGATCGGCGCGATCATCAATCCGACTTTCGATCTGAAGCGTTACAGCGCCTTGCCGTTCGCCTCGACGCTCAATGGCAGTTGCACCAACGTGTGCCCGGTGAAGATCAATATTCACGAGCAGATCTACAAATGGCGCACGGTGATCGCCGAGCATCACGAAGTGCCGTTCGTGAAGCAGGAAGTGTTGAAGATGGCAGGGCGGCTGCTCGCGAGTCCGACCTTGTATCGCGCGACGGTGTCGTCGATGAGCAGCGCGCTGCGGCGCTTGCCGAATTTCGTGTTGTACAACCCGCTCAATATCTGGGGCAAGCAACGCGAGTTGCCGGAGGCGCCGAAGCTGACCTTCCACGCCTGGTACAAGAAGAATCGTGGAGCTGACCATGACAACGCGTGACGCTTTTCTGGCAAAGGTGCGGCAGGCGCAGCCGGCGGCGCGGCCGCGGCCCGACGTGCCGCTGTTCAACCCCGTGGGTGGCGATCTGCGCGCGCGCTTTACGGCGGCGCTGCAGGCCATGGGCGGCGTGTGCGTCGACGGCACGACGGCGAGCGACGTGGGCGGCCTGATTCGCGAGCGGTTCGGTGCCGAGGCATCCATCGCCTCGGCAACCCAGGAAGTGCAGGGCACGCGCACGCTCACCGCCGACACGGAACCTGCTTCGCTGCAGGACATCGACGTCGGCGTGGTGCGGGCTCGCTTCGGCGTCGCCGAAACCGGCTCGGTATGGTTTAGCGAACGCGAGTATGTGGTCAACGCGCTCGGCTACATCGTGCAGCATCTGGTCGTGCTGCTCGACCCGGCGCAACTGCTCGACGGCTTGCAGGACGTATACCGGCGCGATGATTTCCGCGCTGCCCGTTATGCGGCGCTCGTCACCGGACCTTCGGCGACGGCGGATATCGAAGGCGTGCTGATTCGCGGCGCGCAAGGCGTGCGTTCGTTGACGGTGGTGTGGCTGGCGGCGGAGTAAAAACGCCAACGCCGCGGCGTGATCGAATGGCACAATGCCGGCATCCCATTCGATAAGCCACCCATTCTGCTGACATGGAACTCCGGCATCTCCGATACTTCGTCGCCGTTGCCGAGCACGCGAGCGTGCGCGGCGCATCCGAGCAGCTCCACGTCACCCAGCCGGCGATTTCCCGGCAAATCCAGGATCTCGAAGAAACGTTGGGTGTCGCGCTGTTCGAGCGCACGCCGCGCGGCCTGAAGCTGACGCTGGCAGGCGAAGCCTATCTGCGTGAAGCGCGCGGCATTCTGCAGCAGGTCGAGTCGGCGGCGCGTGCCGCGCAACGAATCGCGGCGGGCGTGTCCGGACACGTGCGGATCGGCTTCGTAGAAAACGCGGTTTGGGGCGGGCTTGTGCCGAACGCGCTGCAAGCGTTCCAGCAGGCGGCGCCGCAAGTCGGCATCGAACTCACGCCGATGAACACGCCGGAGCAACTGGACGCGATCACTCAGGGCACGCTCGACGGCGGTTTCGTCTATCACTTCGGCGCGTTGCCCGAGCAGATCACCAGTTTGCCGTTGCTCGAAAACGGCGTGGTGCTGGCGGCGCCGGCCGCGTGGTCGTTCGGCCGCCGCAAGTCGGTGCGCGCGGCGCAGCTGGCCGGCAAACCCTTCATCACGTTTCCACGGCATGTTTATCCCGCTTACTACGACCGCTTGATTGGCGCATGCGAGCGCGCCGGTTTGACGCTCGACGTCGTGCAGGAAGTCTCGACGGAAGCCGCGATTCTCTCGTTGGTGTCCGCCGGCGTGGGCGCGGCGATCGTCAACTCGGCCAATCGCGACCGGCCGCCGGCGCTGGTGCAATTCCTCAACCTGGCCGATCTGTCGATCGCGCTGCCGCTGCATTTCGCGTATCACGAGCAGCACCGCAATCCCGCGCTCGCGCAATTCATCGCCTTGCTCAAGGCGCAACGGTAACGTCCGGACTCGCCGTACCCCGATGCCTTTAAAGCATCGGCTTCCCTAAAAATCGGCATTGGCGCTGGTTTTTTGCCTCGACGATATTGATTGCATGGCCTCGCGTCGTCGTCCAACGACGGTATTCCGGCTTACTTTCTTATCGGGAGACAACCATGCCGTCCACACCATCGCTGATTTCCACCGACATCGACTACGAACGCCCCGGCCTGCAGAACGGCACGTTACGCGTGCCGTATTCGCACGACCGCTCCGCATACGGCCACATTCCGGTGCCGATTACCGTGCTCAACGGCGGTGACGGTCCCACGGTGCTGCTGACCGGCGGCAATCACGGCGATGAATACGAAGGTCCCGTCGCACTGATGAAGCTGGTTCAGCGCATGCCGTCGATGACGGTCCAGGGCCGCCTGATCGTCGTGCCGGCGCTGAATTTCCCGGCGTTCATCAACGGCTCGCGCACCTCGCCGATCGATCGCGGCAATCTGAACCGCGTTTTTCCGGGCGCGCGCAACGGCAACCTCACCGAGATGATCGCGCATTATGCGGATACCGAACTATTTCCGCGTGCGGACGTGGTGATCGATCTGCACGCGGGCGGTGCTTCGTTCGATCATCTGCCGGCGTTGCTCGCGGCGCCGCCCGGGGACCCGTCGCGTCGCGCCGAATACCGCCGGCTCGTCCAGGCATTCGCCGCGCCGCACACCATGCTCATGGATCTGCTCGGCGAGGACCGCACGTATGGCGCGGCCGTCGAGCGGCACGGCAAGCTGTTCCTGTGCGGTGAATTCGGTGGCTATGCGGCCTGTAATGCCGATGGCGTAGCGATCGTCGAGGATGGTTTGCGGCGCGTGCTGCACACGCTCGGTGTCACGCCTGACGATAATCCTCCCGCGCCGCGACACGACACGCGCTGGTTGAAAGTGGATGGCGCGCGGCACTATGTGTTCGCCTCGCGGGCGGGCGTGGCCGAACCCGTGTTCGCGCTCGGCGACCGGGTCGAGAAGGACCAGTTGGCCGCGCGGGTATTCGATCCGTATGCGCCGTGGAGCGCACCACAGGAACTCCGCTTTGCCGGCAACGGCGTGGTGGTATGCAAGCGTTCGTTTGCGCGCGTCGAAGCGGGCGACTGTCTCGCCGTGCTGGCTGCGGATGCGCATTGGCAGTGACGCGCTTCGTCGAAGGGAAGCAAGCCATTTCTTCGCAGTGCCCAGCCGGAGATTCGCCATGAATGCAGTCACCACCGTGTCCGATTCGAACGACGCCGACACGCGTCGTGGGCACACTTACGTTGTCGTTCTGTTCTTTGTCTGCTTTGCGTTTTCGTATCTCGACCGCCAGATCGTGAGCATTCTCGTGCAACCGATCAAGGAAACGCTGGCGCTCACCGATACGCAAATCGGCTTGTTGCAAGGGTTTTCGTTCACGCTGTGTTACGCGACGGCGGGCGTGTTCATTGCGCGGCTGATCGACCGTTCCAATCGCGTGCGTCTGATCGCGGTTTGCGTGGCGATCTGGGCCGTCTCCACCGCGTTGTGCGGTTTCGCGCACAACTTTGCCGAACTGCTGGCCGCGCGTGCGGGGACGGCGATTGCGGAAGCGGGCTTGAGTCCGGCGGCGCTGTCGATCTTCAGCGATCTGTATCCGCCGCGCAAAGTCACGCGGGCAAGCAGCGTGTTCATGCTGGGACCGTATATCGGCGGAGGCGTGGCCTTGTTCGGCGGCGGCATGCTGCTCGGTGCGCTCGAACATGGCGCGGGCGCCGCGTGGCTCGCGGGTATCGGTTTGAACGGTTGGCAGGCGGTGTTCGTCGCGGTCGGCTTGCCGGGGCTGGCACTGGCGGCAATCGTCGCGTTATCGGTGCGGGAACCACAACGGCGCGGCTTGTTCTCCACGCTTCGTACAACGGCCGAAGGGTCGGCCACGCACGACGTCGTTTCGACTGCAAAGGCTTCGACGCAAGTCTTCGCGGACAAAGCCGCTCACGACAGTACGCCGCCGCTGAAAGACGTGCTGCGCGAGTTGTTCGTGAAGAACCGCTTCTGCTTGCCGTACTTCGGCGCGTACGTCGCGCTGATCACGCTGTTTTACTCGCATGCGGCATGGTTTCCGACGCTGCTGATCCGTCATTTTCATCTGACGCCGCGTGCCGTCGGACAGATGGCGGCGCCGGCCTACATGTTCGGCGGCATCCTCGGGGTGGTGAGTGCGGGTTTGCTCGCCGGCCGCGTCAGCGATGCCGCGGCGGTGCGCAAAGTGCTGGCGTTGTCCGGGTTGGCGGCTGCGTTGCTGGTGCCGGCCGCTATTGCGATGCCGCTCGTTGGCGACGTGCACGTCGCCGTGGTGCTGTATGGCGCGTGCGCGTTCGCGGCGAGTGTGGCGATGGCGTTGGCGCCTGTGCCGATCCAGATCGCGATTCCGAATCGCATGCGCGGACGCTCGATCGCGTTGCTGGTGTTTCTTACCAATGCGATCAGCGGCGGGCTGGGACCGTTCGCGGTCGGCTTCATCAACGAGCGGCTTGGCGGGCACAGCGCGGGTTTGGGTGTGGCACTGGCTTGCGTGGGCGGCATGGCGGCCGCGTTCAGCGCGCTGCTGTACGGTGTGGCGGCACGCCGCACGCCGGCGAAAACGTTCTCGTGACGTTGTTTTCATGGCGATGCCTGCAAAGCATCGCCATGCGTAGAAAACGGCATTGGCCGGCATGCGCTGGATTTGCGATAGTGAAGCCATTGGCCGCGGCAGCGCCACGTAACCGCTACTTAAGCGCTACTTAAGCGCTACGTAAGCGCTACATAAGCGCTCAGGTTGCTGCCGCCGCACTTTCACGGAGTCACACCATGCCGACTGAGGTTCTTACGCACCGAGTAGGGGACGCACGCATTACCCGCGTCAGCGAAACCTGTTTTCCGTTAGCGCCGGCGGTGCTTTATCCAGACTGGGCATCCTCCGCGGCGGAAGAATTGAGCCGGCGTGTGTCGGCGGAGAGTCTCGACCTCGAACGCAACGAGGTGAAACTGAACGTGCACACCTGGGTCGTGCAGATGGAGGGCCTGACCGTGCTGATCGACACCGGTATCGGCAATTTCAAGGAGCGGCCGTTCAGCAAGCTGTTTCATCGACTGAACAACCCGTATCTGGAGCGCCTCGTCGAGGCGGGCGTCTTGCCGGCGCAGGTGGACGAGGTGCTGCTCACGCATTTGCATGCGGACCACGTGGGCTGGAATACGCAGTGGATCGACGGCCGGTGGCAGCCGACCTTCCCGAATGCGACATACGTGTTCCCGCAAGCGGAGCAGGATTTCTTCGCGACTCCAGCGGGGGATAGCCGCCGCATGGTTTTCGAGGACAGCGTCGTGCCGGTGATCGAATCCGGGCAGGCCGCGACGACTCCCGCCGAGGGCGGCGCGTGGCGCGAGGGCATTGTGTTTCATCCGACGCCCGGGCATAGCGCCGGTCATATGTCGATTTCGATCCGCTCGCGCGGCGAGGAAGCGATCTTCACCGGCGATGTGATGCATAACCCCGTCCAGGTCTACCGTCCCGAATGGAACTCGACCTTCTGCCTCGATGCGGCGTCGGCGCGAAACTCGCGGCACTGGCTGCTCAACTATGCGGCCGATCACGATGCGATGCTTTTCACCGCGCATTTTCCGCAGACATCGGCGGGGCGCGTGAGAAGGGGCAGGGACGGATTCGAATGGCAGTACGTTCACGCCGCATCCTGACGTTGTATTGAGCCAATCTGGACGGCGCCTTCACGGATTTTGCTATCATCACTGTATAAACATACAGGTTTCGTGAAAGTCCCGTGGCAACACCTGCCTCTCCCTACGCTCTCTACTATCTGCTGAACTTCGAGCGCGCCCTCGCGTGGCTCGCGCAGCGCTACGACGACCTGTTCGACGCGCAGGAGCACGCGTTTCTGCGTGAGTTCGCCGCGTTGCCGCAGACTTCGCGCGCGCTGCTGGTTCGCATGCTGATGCGTAAAGGCACGCTGTTCCGCGCGAGCCGCCTGTCTTACGAAGAGATCGGTTGCCCATTGCAGGCAGCGGCGCCCATCGCCGCGCTCGGCTGGGTCGACACCGAGCCGGGCCTGACGCTCGACGATCTGTTCGCGCTCACCACGCGTGCAGGGCTAATGGAAGTTTTCGCGGACACCATCGCGTTAATTCCCGGCGCAAGGGGCTTGCGCAAACCGGAATTGCTGGAAACCCTGCGCCCGTTTTATCGTGGCGAGCGCGACGAGGAAAACGCCGCGGCGCGCCCGCTCTCCGCTTGGCACGCTCAAGCTGCGGATTGCGTGCTTCACGTTGCAATCGCGCCGCTTTGCGAACGTCTGCGTTTGATGTTCTTCGGCAATCTGCAGCAGGAGTGGTCGGAGTTCGTGCTGGCCGACCTCGGTGTGTTCCAGTACGAGAAGGTGGCGTTCGCGCCTTCGTCGCGTGCGTTCCAGCAGCGCGCGGACGTCGACGTCTATCTCGCCTTGCACGCCTGCCGCGAAGCGCTCGAATGCCTGCCGGGCGGCGACGCGGATGCAGCCGTTATCGAAGAACTCGTCGCGGCCGTCGGCGAAATCGAAACCTCGAATCCCTGGCTTGAAACGCGGCGCGCGAAACTGCTGTTCCGCATTGGCCACCTGTGCGAGCGTCGGCAGAACTGGACGGCCGCGCTCGCCGTTTATGAGCGTTGCGGCTGGCCCGGCGCGCGCCATCGGCGCATGCGCGTGCTCGAACGCAGCGAGCGTTTCGACGATGCCTACGCGTTGGTCTCGCAAGCCGCCCAGGCACCCGAGAGCGAAGAGGAAGCACAACGCATCGCGCGCATGCTGCCGCGTTTGCAGCGCAAGCGCGGCGTGCCGGTTGCGCGTACGAGCGCGGCGAGTCCGGTCGAGCGGGGCACGCTGGTGCTGCCGCAGCCCGCGGCGCCAATGGCGGTGGAATATGTCGTCCGCGATCATTTGACGTGCGAGGCCGCGCCGGTCCACTACGTCGAGAACGCCCTGATCAATTCGCTGTTCGGGTTGCTGTGTTGGGAGCCGGTCTTTGCGGCGCTCCCTGGCGCGTTCTTTCATCCGTTCCAGCGCGGTCCGGCCGATCTGCACGCGCCGGATTTCCATGCGCGCCGCGCGGAACAGTTCGCCGCGTGTCTCGCGCAACTCGACAGCGGCGTTTATCGCGAGACGATCTGGCGGCATCTGCACAGCAAGGCGGGGCTGCAATCGCCGTTCGTGTTCTGGGGGCTGCTCTCGCCGGAACTCGTCGCGCTGGCGCTCGATTGTCTGCCCGCCGCGCATCTGAAACTGTGGTTCGAGCGCTTGCTGGGAGATATTCGCGGCAATCGTTCCGGGTTGCCTGATCTGATCCGCTTCTGGCCGGACGAGCGACGCTACGAGTTGATCGAAGTGAAGGGCCCCGGCGACCGCTTGCAGGACAACCAGATCCGCTGGCTCGCGTACTGCGCGCAGCACGGCATGCCGGTGCGCGTGCTCGACGTGCGCTGGGCCGATGAAGTCGTCGCAGTACAGACTGACGCGGCTGCAGGCACTGCGGGGGTGGCCGCAGAGGTCGCGGCCGAGGTCAATCGCGAGGCCGCCACGGAGATCGCCACCGGAGTTTCCACTGCGGTCACCGCCGAGATCACCGCCGCAGTGGCCGCCGCGGTCTGCACCGAGGCCACCGCCGAGATCACCGGCAACGCCAGCACCACCGTCAACGCCGAAGCCATCCGCCACACCAAAACCGAGGCCGCCGCATGACGTACATCGTCGCCGTGCGGGCAATGTGCGAGTTCACCGCGAGGCGCGGCGATCTGGACCTGCGCTTTACACCGGCGCCGACCTCGCTCGAAGGAATGGCGGGCCACGTGACGGTTGCCGGGCGGCGCGCAAGCGGCTACGAAACCGAAATCACGCTGACCGCCACGCATCGCGGCCTGACCGTGCGCGGTCGCGCCGACGGCTACGACCCGGCGGCGAACCGGCTGGAAGAGATCAAGACGCATCGCGGCGACCTCGAACGCATGCCCGCCAATCACCGCACCCTGCATTGGGCGCAGGCGCTCGTCTACGGTCATTTGCTATGCCGCGCGCGCGGGCTCGCCGGGCTGACGGTGGCGCTGGTGTACTTCGACATCGGCACTCAGAAGGAGGTGCTGCTGACGCAAACGCATACCGCGCGCGACCTGGAGATTTTCTTCGTCGAGCAATGCGAGCGTTTTCTCGATTGGGCCGTGCAGGAAGAGGCGCATCGGGCCGCACGCAATGCCGCGCTCAATGCGTTGCAGTTTCCGCACGGTCAGTTTCGCAGCGGCCAGCGCGAGCTGGCGGTGTCGGTCTATCGCTCGGCACGCGACGGCAAGCCTTTGATGGCGCAGGCGCCCACCGGCATCGGCAAGACGCTTGCGACGATATTTCCGCTACTCAAGGCGTGCGCGTCGGACCGGATCGACCGGGTATTTTTTCTGACCGCCAAGACGCCAGGCCGCGCGCTCGCGCTGGACGCGATCGAAACGCTCCATCGCGGCGCCGGGCACTTGCCGTTGAGAACCCTCGAACTCGTCGCGCGCGACAAGGTCTGCGAGCATCCCGACAAAGCCTGCAACGGCGATTCGTGTCCGCTCGCGCGCGGCTTCTACGACCGGCTCGACGCGGCCCGCAGCACGGCGCTGGCAGGCTTGCGCCTCACGCGCGCGGCGGTGCGCGATGCGGCACTCGCGCACGAAATCTGTCCGTACTATCTGGCACAGGAACTCGCGCGCTGGGCCGACGTGGTGGTCGGCGACTACAACTACTACTACGACAGCAGCGCCATGCTGTACGCGTTCACGCAGATCAACCAGTGGCGCGTGGGCGTGCTGGTGGACGAGGCGCACAATCTGCTCGACCGTGCCCGCCGCATGTACACCGCGTCGCTCGATCAGGCGGCATTCCGGCTCGCGCGCAAAACCGCGCCGGCCACATTGCGCAAGCCGCTTGAACGGCTGCAGCGTGAGTGGAGCGCCGTCAAGCGCGCGCAGAGTGCGAGCTATCAGGTCTACACGGAAGTCCCTGGCAAACTGCTCTCCGCCGCGCAAAATCTGATCGGCGCCGTCACGGATCAACTGGCGGAAGCGCCGCTTTCCATCGACGAAGCAGCGCTGCGGTTTTTCTTCGACACCATGCATTTCGTCGCGCTCGCCGAGCAGTTCGGCGAGCATTCGATTTTCGACATCACGCTCGCCACGGATCGTTATGCGCCGCGCGACAAGAGCAGTGCCACGCTTTGCGTGCGCAACGTGATCCCGGCGCCGTTTCTCGCGCCGCGCTACGCGGCCGCGCGCAGTACGGTGATGTTCTCCGGCACGCTCAATCCGCATCATTTCTATCGCGACACGCTGGGGCTGCCCGAAGCGACCCAATGGCTGGATGTCGAAGGGCCGTTTCGCGCCGAGCAGTTGCGGGTGCGCGTGGCCGGCAACGTGTCGACGCGCTGGCGCGACCGCGAGCGCTCACTCATCCCGATCGTCGATCTGATTGCGAAGCAATATGCGGCGCAGCCGGGCAATTATCTGGGCTTTCTGAGCAGCTTCGAGTATTTGCAGCGAGTGGTCGCGTTGATGCGCGAGCGGCATCCCGGCTTGCCGGTGTGGGCGCAGGAACCCGGCATGGACGAAGCGGCGCGCGACGCATTTCTGGCGCGCTTTCGGACCATGAACGAAGGCGTGGGCTTCGCGGTGCTTGGCGGCGCGTTTTCGGAAGGCGTCGATCTGGTCGGGGAGCAGTTGATCGGCGCGTTCATCGCCACCCTCGGTTTGCCGCAGATGAACGAGATCAACGAGCAGATGCGCCGCACGATGGAAGCGAAGTTCGGCAACGGATACGACTACATGTATCTGTACCCCGGGTTGCAGAAGGTGGTGCAGGCGGCCGGGCGCGTGATTCGCACGGAGCAGGACCAGGGCGTGGTGCATCTGATCGACGACCGGTATCGGCGGCCTGAAGTGAAGCGGTTGCTGCCGCGCTGGTGGGACGTGCAATAGCGCCCGAGATGGCAGTTTTTTGGGTGCGCCTTTTTGCCTCCTGGCAATCGGCCTGCGTAGCGCCGCCGGCGCCGTGGCGGCATGGCGTCACGATTCACGCTTGTGGCAGCAACGATGTGGCGTGGGGACTGTGATGCATCGGCGCCGGTCGAACTTAACGGTCGGCTCACCGCAGCGCCCCTCGAACTCAACGGCCGGCTCACCGCACCGCTGATACCCGGCGCTTCGCTACACCGCTGATACCCGGCCCTTCGCTACGTGCCTACGAAGCCGCCGGCCACGGCCTCCACTTCACTCATGCGGAGAGCTTGAACCAGGATTGGCTGGCGTCCCTGGGCCGCCGGCCGGCTTAGGGTCGACGGGCAACTGGTCCTCCACCGGCGCGTCGGCTTGCTGGGCCGCGGCCGAAGACGGCGCGTCGGCGCGCGGTTCGTCCCTGGCGACTTCGCTGCGTGCCGTGTCGAGCGTTTCGTCAGCGTCGATCTTCGCCGGCACGCTTTCCGGATCCCACGTCAACAGATTGCGCTGCGGGTTCGCGATCGCGATGCCGCGTTCGCGGAACTGGTCGAGAATGCGGCGGTTGAATTCGCGCTGCACGCCCCAGCGCGCGCTGTCGCGGCACTGAATCTGGCCGGCTAGCGTAATGGCCGAGCCGTCCAGCGCATCGACGCCCCAGAAGCTGAAGTCCGACAGGATGCCGTCCTTGAAATTGTCGTCCTCGCGCAAGGCGGCGCCGATTTCCTTCAGCGTGCCAATGGCGAGATCCACATCCTGGCCGAACACGATATTGACCTTCACCGCGGCGTTGCCGATACCCCGGTTGGTGTTGTTCACCGTCGACACCGAACTGAACGGCACGGTGTAGAGCGAGCCGTCGCCGCCGCGCAGCCGCACCGTGCGGATCGACAGATATTCGACGGTGCCCGACACGCCCGCGAGCGTGACCCAGTCGCCCACCTGCATCGCGTTTTCCATCAACAGGAAAATGCCCGTGATGAAATCCTGCACCAGCTTCTGCGAGCCGAATCCGAGCGCCACGCCGAAGATGCTGGCGCCCGCCAGCAGCGGCCCGATATTCACGCCGAGTTCGCTCAGGCCGGTGAGCACCACCACCAGCGCGATGGCGCAGAAGAGCGCGCTGCGCAGCATCGGCAGCAGGGTGCGCAAGCGTGCGGCGCGCACGAGATCGCCGCTCGTGGTCCAGCGATCCAGCCGCTGTTCGACCGACACGTTCACGCTTTCCCACACCAACAGCGCGACGACGGCCGCCACGCCGATCGTGATAATCGCCGACGCGAGCCGGTGCCCGATCGTGCCGGCGCGAAACAGCTCGCCCACGTGCACGCCCCATACCTGCAACAACGCAAGCGCGGTCACGATGCCGATGATCCACGCCACCAGGCGGCGCACCAGCGGGTAATAGCGGTACGCATGCTGATGCACGAGCGACCTGGCCGTGTCGTCCTGCACATGGAAGAGCCGGGCCAGCGCGCCGAACAGCACGATCGACACGACCCGCGCGCCCACCAGCACCGCCAGCGAAATGCCGCCGAGATGGAGCAGCGTCTGATAGCCGTTCTGCACGTCGAGTGCCCAGATGAACCACAGCGCCATCACGACGAATACCGCGAACCAGGCCCAGACTTCGGCGAAGACGTTGCCGGCCATCTCCAGCGATTTGCGTGCGGCAACGCCCTTGCGGATCAGTTCGCCGACCGGCGCCGCGCATTGCAGGAGCAGGATCGAGACCATGATGTGGCCGGCGAGCGCGACCACTTTCATCAGCGCGAGATGCGCCGCGTCGTTCAGACCGAGCGACACGGCAATCTCCGCGATTGCCGAACCGGCGCCCACCACGCTGACGATCCGCACGATCCAGCGCTGCACGAAGTCGGCCCACGCATCACTCATACGCAGCAGGCGCAGACGCGGCGCGGCCGGTTGCAGGAAGAACCCGCCGACGATCACGATCACGCGGCACAGCACGTAGATATCGATCAACGAATCGAGGGCGCGGTCTTGCGGCGAGCCGTCATCGGCGAAGATCGACATCAGCGCGCTTGCCGCGCTGACGAACACCACGAGCGGCAACAGCCGCAGCGCCAGAGTGAGGAGCGCGCGCGGCAGGCGTTGCAGCAGCGTCCAGTGATGTTTGGCGTTCTGCTTGCCTTTGGCTTCCGTGAGCTTGCCGTTGGCCGCGGTGGCCGCGGATGTGCCAGCCGGCACGGCGGCCGCTTTCGCTTGCGCTGCCGTCACCGGCGAGGGCGGCGAAACGGGCAGCGGCGGCGCGGCGTTCGGCGCGTCGGCGGGTCGGGGCGCAACGTCCACCGGCAGGTCGGCTTGCGGAGCGTCGTCTGCGTCGCCCAGTTCACGGCGCGCCGCCAGCGCCTTGTAAGCGCGGCGCAACAGGCGGCGCGCGAGCCATTCGAGTCCGAGCGCGGGGATCAGCGCGGCCAGCAACGACCAGGCGACCTGGCCCAGGACGGCGCGTGCGTGCGGGTTGGTCGATTGCCACTGCCACCAGGCGCGCACCGAGGCGACATCGAGCAGCGCGCCGACCGAACTGCGTACCGACGTGCCGAAGCGGACGGCCCAATGCGCGCCCTGACGTGCCAGTTGCGAGGCAAGTCCGTTCGACTTGAATGCCGCCGGCACGAGGGCGGCGGCGCCGCTTGCCGCAGCGGGTGCCGACGCGGCCGTAGGTGCCGAAGCGGGCGGCGCGCTCAACGCGCCGGCGGCGGCGATCGCCTGCAACGTATCGGCGACCTGCGCGCGGCGCTTGGGGTCATTGAGGACGGCGAGCGCCTGACGAGCCTGTTCGGGCGTCAGCGTCACCCCAGGACTGGACGCTGACGAGGCGGGTGCGGCGGAGGCTGCCGCGGCAAAGACCGGTAAAGCGCCGAGCGCGAGAAGAACGAAAAACCAGGCTTGGAGTAGTTTGCGCATAAGGTGAAAGCGGGGGACGGATGCGGATGGCTGTGCCGATATCGACGGATGGGATCGGCTGCGCGACCAAGAACCGACATGGGTCCGGTCCCACAAGTTCCTCGGACAGCCGTCGCATAGGATGCAGGAAATTCCGAAAGGCCGTCGCGATGGCACCTTGGGCTAGCAAAAAACCGGCCTGTCAGGCAGCGCCGACCTCCTGCATCCCGGCCGCGGTGCTCGGGCATTCCCGCCTCGCCGCAAAGCGCTGCGTGATTGCAATCACGCAGCGTCAGCTGCCGCCGTGTAGACCGGCGGCACGCCCAAGGTGCCCGCCACGACTTCAGTAAAAGTCCGCTCTTCGCGCAGGATAAAGCGCTTCGTTTGGGCCAGCCTGAAATTATCGCGTGCCTCGGAATCGGCGCGCAATCTCGCCCGATACGCTTCGTAGGCCGCGAGGCTCTCGAATGCGATCAAGCCCCATGCAATGTCGTTGGTGCCTTCGTGCGGTAGGAAGTAGCCGACCAGATGGCCGCCGCAACGCGGAATAATGCGGCCCCAGTTGCGGGCGTATTCGTCGAAGGCATCGCGCTGGAAGGGATCGATCTGATAGCGGATGAAGCAGGTTATCGCCATGTGCAAGCTCCCTGTTGGTCGAGGATCGTGGTTTGAAGCACCATGACCGCAGTATGGAGGGCGCCGTGCGGCGATGTTTCAGTGCGGGCTGAACTATGGATGGCTGGCCGTGCGTGTGGCGTGCGTGTGCCTTGTATGCGCCGTGGATCAGGCGCGGCACCTCTAAAGCCGTCGTTGCGGGCTGATCGTCAAAGCCGCGAGCGCCGCGCCGGCCAGCGCGCACAACGCCGACACCAGTGCCACCGCGCGTAATGCCGCGCCGAGCGCGTCTGCCTGGGCACGAGCCAGATCCGGTTGAACTCGTGCCGCTTCCTGCTGGCTTTGGGCCGCATCGCGAGCGGCCTCGGCTTGCTTCTGTGTCCCTGCTGCCCGCGCCCCGTCCGACTTTCCGTCCCCAGCGGCCGGCGGCGCAGCGTCCGCACCCATCCCCACTCGCGCCAGGCTTGCTGCCGCGCGCGCCGCCTGCGGCACATGCAGTGCGTCGAGTTGCGCCTCGAGCGCCGCATCGTGCGACCACACGAACACGATGCCCAGCACCGCGATCGCCAGCAGGCTCGCCACCCGCGCCACCGCGTTGTTGATGCCCGACGCCACGCCCGTGCGCGCGGCGGACACCGAGGTCATCACCGTCGTCGTGAGCGGCGCGACGGTGATGGTCATGCCGAGTCCAAGCACGGCCAGCGCGGGAAGAAAGCCGCGCCAGTATTCGCCGCGCACCCACGGCAACGCGAGCATCGCGAAGCCGGCTGCGGCGACGGCCGGTCCCGTGCTCAGCAACGCCCGCGCGCCAAAGCGGCTCGTCAGGCCGCCGGTAAACCGCGACAGCAAGCCAATGGTCACCGGCACTGGCAACAACGCCGCGCCCGCCTGGGTCGCGCTGTAACCATAGGCGCGGATCAGCGTGAACGGCAGGAAGAACAGCGCGCCGCCCAACCCGAAGTAGACCAGCAGCGTCACGAGATTGGCGCCGACGAAGTCGCGCGAACGAAACACGTCGAGCGGCACCATCGGATTGCGGCTTCTCGCTTCGAGCGCAACGAAAGCGATCAGCACCAGCAGGCCGCCGAGTATCGACGCCAGCACCCAGCGGTCGCCAAAGCCGCGCGCCGAAGCGAGGGTCAGGCCGTAGGTCAAGGCGGCGAGCCCGGCGGTGGCCGTAGCCGCGCCCGGCCAGTCGAGCCGGGCCGATACGTGTTCGGCGCGGCTGGAGGCGGGGTGGGAGAGGGAGGCGGCATCGGCGGACGCGCGTACGGGCGGATCTTCATCGTCTTGCCGGCTGTTCGGCACGGCGATGACCGCCAGCATGACGGTCGCGCAGGCAATGGGCACATTCAGGAAGAAAATGGCCCGCCACGAAAACGCATCCACGAGCCAGCCGCCCGCCAACGGTCCGAGCGCCGAGGTGATAGCGCCGACGCCGGCCCAGGTGCCGATCGCCTGGCCGCGCGCCTTGTCGTCGAACACCGCGCCGATGATGGCGAGGCTGCTCGGCACCAGCAGTGCCGCGCCCACACCCTGCACGGCGCGCGCGGCGATCAGGGCGGCGGCGCCCGGCGCGAGGCCGCAGCCGATCGATGCTAGCGTGAAGAGGCCGATTCCCGCGATGAACACGGTGCGCCGTCCGAGCTTGTCGCCGAGCGAACCGCCCACCAGCACCAGCGCGCCGAGAAACAGCAGATAGGCGTCCACGACCCACTGGATCGCCGCCACGCTGGCGTGCAGTTCGCTCTGGATGGACGGCAACGCGACATTGACCACGGAACCGTCGATGAAGGCCATGCTCGAGCCGAGAATGGTCGCGGCCAGCGCGAGTTTTTTCCGCCGGCAAGGGTGGACGAGACTAAGCGCTTGTGTGCGGATGACGAGCGCATCGCACGGGCTGGCCTGAGCCGGCAGGACGGACGAGGTTCGGCGCTCGAGCGCCGGTGCGTGCTGGTCGGCCAAGTTCGCTCCCGGATGGATGAACGGCCTTCAGCATAGCAATGCCGGCGTGTCGGCGAAAGGAGCGGAGGCTGCCGCGCGATTTCACGCCGATCGGGTCATGGCGCGCGGCGAGGCGCGACTCGGTCCCGCAGAACAGAGCGAAGCACGCCCGACGCAGAAGCGAGGCGGCCGGATTTCACGCGGTCACACCAGCGAAGGGGCCTTCCGCTCAGCCTCGTCGTCGGCATCCGCGCCGCCGCCCGCATTCGCGGCGCGCCCGGCCGCCACGTCCTGATGCAACCGGTTGGCGTGCATCAGCCGGTACAACGTGGCCCGTGAAATGCCGAGTTCGGCCGCGGCCTCGGACAGCTTGTAGCCATGCCGTTGCAGAGCGTGCTCGATGGCGTCTTTCTCGGCCTTGCTGCGGATTTCCGCCAGCGTCACGGCCGGGCCGTTTTCGGCTTCCGGCAAGCCCAGATCGCTGGCCGTGATGAAGCGGCCCTCGCTCATCACCACGGCGCGGCGCACACAATTGATTAGTTCGCGCACATTGCCCGGCCACGGATAGTTCGACATGGCGACGATCGCGTCGCTCGACAGCCCGCGCAGTTTGCGCGCGCCGTCCTGCTTGTACATGCTGAGCGCATAGTTGGCGAGCAGCTTGATGTCGCCGCCGCGCTCGCGCAACGGCGGTTCGACGAGCCGCAGCACGCACAGGCGGTGATACAGGTCGGAGCGGAAGCGGCCGTCTTCGACTGCTTTGTCCAGATCGACGTGGGTCGCCGAAATGACCCGGACATCGACGTTGATCGGGCCATTGCCGCCCAGCCGTTCGATCGTGCCTTCCTGCAGGAAACGCAACAGGACCGCCTGGCATTCATGCGGCATATCGCCGATTTCATCGAGAAAGAGGGTGCCTTCATGAGCGCTCTCGATCCGGCCGATCTTGCGCTGGAGCGCGCCGGTAAAGGCGCCGCGTTCGTGGCCGAACAACTCGGCTTGCAGCAGGCTCGGCGGAATCGCCGCGCAATTGATCGCGACGAAGGTGCGGCCGGCGCGCGGCGAGCGTTCATGGATCGCCCGGGCGGTCAGCTCCTTGCCGGTGCCCGACTCGCCGGCGACGAACACCGGTGCGTCGGTCACGCCGCATTTGTCGATGCGCCGGTACAACTGCTGCATGGCCTCGCATTGTCCGACCATGCCGTGGCGGCCGAGCGACGGCTCCGGCGCGACTTCCACATGCCGCAGGCTCGACAGGCCATGCGCGTGGCCCAGCGCGAACACGAGCCGCTCGTTCAGCCACGGGCGCGTCACGAAATCGAAGCAGTAATCGAGAATGAAACGGCTGACCAGTTCGTTTTCCGCCTGCCCCGGCGCGATCTGGGCGACCCAGTTGGTTTCGACGCGCCGCATGCAGGACGCGAGCGCAGACAGATGTTGGGATGTGCAGTCGAGCGGCAGTTCGACGAGGCCGACTTTGATATTGCCGCGCTCGATCATGCGTTCGGCGACGGCCGTGCTCTTGGCATGCACCGCTTGCCAGCCGGAAGCCGCCAGGAAAGCGGCGAGTTTCTGGTCCGGCGAATTCGACACGTAAAGAACGGTGCGTTCCGTGTCGACAGGCGTGCAAGTCGTATTCATGTTACCCCCGGTTCGATGCTGCTCTCAGGACTGCTCTGCGACGTACTCGACAGACCGGCAGGATGCCGGCTTCCGGCCAACTGAGCTAACCGGTCCGTTTGCGCGGGTCCGGTTAGGGATTGCGCCCCGCCGCCGAGGGATTCTGCTGTCCGCAGCCGGGCGGTGACGGATTCACGGTAGTGGCAATTTCGGGGGCATGGAGCAGGCGGCGCGAGCCGCGATTTGCTACACACCGGACGGGCGGCGCAACAGTGTTCACCGTTGTAACCGCCAGATGATCTCTTCCCCGAATTACACCAGCTGTTTCTTACCTCGTTGGCCTGGTACAAGCGCTCTAGCGGCGCATGGGCTTAACGATAAGCGAAACCGCTTTCCAGCGCCATACAAACAAGTCTGAAGTAAGAAAGGTTTTTTGCATCATCTCACTCGTCCTGACCGTTCAAAAACCGGTGGTCAAGGGCTCCTATGCGCGGAGTCCAACACAGCGTTGCAATTCGCTTTGCCACGGATGAGGAATCGCACCGTCGTTCGAGATTAAGCGTGTCTCATGCCTGCGACACATCGGGCAGCCTGCTTTGCGTACCGATAGGGTTCCGAAGGAACGGCACATTTGACCGGAATGCGACGCGGCCCGCGGTCCCATGCGGGATATGGGAGCGCCGCGCAAGCAGACGGGTCGGTACATCCATACCGGAGCGCGCGGCGGCCGCGATAAGCACGTGTCGGATTCGAATCAATGCGTGCCGTGAAGGGTGCCCACCAACAGTGCGCCACAGCGAAACTCACGGTGGCTTAAGGGTTTGAAGGTGCCTGGCATAGCCGTTGCAATAAGCACTTCACAGGGAATGCGTTGCCGCCCGGTCCATATGGCGGGGAAACCAGATAAAAAAAAGCCGGCGGCAAGCATGGAGACTTCGTAGGCGCGGCCGGGGAAGCCAATGCGTCCTACGAAGGGCGGCGGGGCCACTAAAAAAACGGATGTCAGAAGAAGAGCGGGGCGAATGATCGGTACACCTGACCGGTCATCCGCGAGCGGAGGAAGTAAAACGTCGACCTCGCAAAACAACAGATATCGCCGCCGGAAGGTTGAAAAGCGATACACGGAACAGCGCAAACAAGAGCGTACACAACAGCGGCATATACAACCGCGGCGCATACAACAGCGAAATAGCAGCGACGGGGCAGCGCGCGGTCAAGGACCAACCGGGCGCGACGAGGCGGGGAGGAACGGCCAGAGTCTCCATAGAGAGGCGCAGGTTACGAGGTGGACCGGGCGCCGTGTCCGCGAGTTCGCGGGCACGGCTCACCTGGGACACAGCCTTGAAACAAGACACATTTTTCGGGGGTTGTCATGACCATACATTTCAAACGCGCCGGCACGGCACAGCCGGCGCATGAAGTCACCGCGCGTTCGGTCGGCGCCGTTTATCAACGCCACCTGGCCGCGCCGCGCGCCATGTTCGCCGCGCCGCCGGCCGATCTGCTGACGCTGGTCATTGCCGAAGCAATCAAGCGTAAGGCGCAGGCGGAGATCCAGCGCGAGGCGTTGCGCGACGCGATGTATGAGATGCCGGCATCTCCGGACCGATACCACGATCGCGGGGCGGACATTCGCCCCTCCGATTCCGACGAATAATCAGAACATAGACCGTTGTCGCGGTGGCCACGGCAACCGGACGGCGGCTGAGCGGCGGAGAGCCGGCATGATCGACATCTTCCTGATTTCATCCAGCATGGAGCGCGCGCCGCAAATCGTCGCGCGTCTCGAGGCAAGCGGCGTGGCTTACCGGCTGCGCACCGCTCACGGTTCGGCCCGGCAGGTGCGCGCGCACGCCCGTGCGGTCCGCAGCGCCGAGCTGCTGATCGTCGACGATGTCGATCTGAGCGCGCGTGACCTGGACGGCATCGAGGAGGCGCTTGCCTGCACGCCGGCGCTGCATTGCGTGCTGATGACGCCGGCGCCATCCACGGCATTACTGGGCGTGGCGATGCGTGTCGGCGTGCGGCACGTCCTGTCGTGGCCGCTCGACGCCGACGAGCTCACCACCATCCTGATTCAGGTCGAGGCGCGAAAAAACGCGAGCGGACGGCGCGCCGGACGTGTCGTCTCGCTGGCTTCGAGCAAAGGCGGCAGCGGCACGACGCTGATTGCCGTGAATCTCGCCTATTCGCTCGCCGCGCTGAGCAACCGGCGTGTGCTGCTGATCGACCTGAGTCAGCAATTCGGCGACGCCAGCCTGCTCATGGCCGACAAACCGCCGCCCACCACGCTTGCCGATCTCTGCTCCCAGGTGGAGCGCCTCGACGCCGCGCTGCTCGAATCTTGCGTGATGCATGTCCACGCAAATCTCGATGTGCTGGCGGGCGCAGGCGATCCGCTCAAGGCCGCCGAACTGCTGCCGGCCCAGTTGGCGCGGATTCTCGCACTGGTGCGCGAGCGTTACGACGCGGTGTTGATCGACATTGGCCAGAGCCTCAATCCGCTCACGATCCATGCGCTCGACCACAGCGATGTGATCTGCATGGTGGTGCGCCAGAACCTGCTGTACCTGCACGGCGGACGCCGCATGCTCGATATTTTCAGGGAACTGGGTTATCCGGCGAGCAAGGTGCGGGTCGTGGTGAATCAATACGACAAGAACGCCCAGATCAACCTGCCGAAGCTCGAACAGACGCTCGGCGCGAAGGTGGCGCATCAACTTCCGCGCGACGAAAAACAGGCCAACGAGGCGCTCAGCCGCGGCGTGCCGCTGGTGACGTCGGCTAAAGACAGTACGCTCGCGCAAGGCATCAGCCTGCTGGCGGACATGCTCTGGCCGTCCAGCGCCGAGCGCCGCAAAGGCGTGCTCGGCCGGCTGTTCGCGTCGCGGCCGAACACGCCCCCGCAGCTCAAGCCGGGGCATTGAACTCCACGGGTCAAGCGCGATCTGCTACGTGTTAGCAGTGAATTCGCACGCGCGTGGCATGATCCTGAGTGGAAGGAAGCACCGGGTGAAAGTCCGGCCCGCCCGATCACTCTCGAGAGCGCCACCGTGAGCGCCGCATCGCCCATGCAAAACGAGTTCAACGGTCTCAACGATATCGCGTCGATCCTGTCCAATCCGATTCTCAACACGGATTCGTACAAGGCGTCGCATTTCCTGCAATATCCGCCCGAAGCGTCGGCGATGTTCTCGTACATCGAATCGCGCGGCGGGCGCTACGACCGCACGCTGTTCTTCGGCCTGCAGATGCTGATCAAGGAGTACTTGTGCCGCCCGGTCACGCCGGCCATGATCGATCAGGCCAAGGCATTCTTCACGACGCACGGCGAGCCGTTCAACGAAGCCGGCTGGCGCCACATTGTCGAACACTACGGCGGCTATCTGCCGGTGCGCATTCGCGCGGTGCCGGAAGGCTCGGTCGTGCCGACGCACAACGTGCTCGTCACGGTCGAGTGCGACGATCCGCAAGTGTTCTGGCTGGCTTCGTATCTGGAAACCATGCTGCTGCGCGTGTGGTATCCGATTACGGTGGCGACGCAAAGCTGGCATCTACGTAAAACGATCCGCGACTATCTGCTCAAGAGCAGTGACGACCTCACGCAATTGCCGTTCAAGCTGCACGACTTCGGCGCCCGCGGGGTGTCGAGCGCGGAGTCGGCGGCGATTGGCGGCGCGGCGCACCTCGTCAGTTTCATGGGCTCGGATACCGTGCTCGGCGTGGTCGCGGCGAACCACTACTACAACGAGGCGATGGCGGCGTTTTCCGTGCCGGCGGCAGAGCACAGCACGATCACCTCATGGGGACGCGAACGGGAGACCGATGCGTTTCGCAACATGATCGCGCAGTTCGGCAAGCCGGGCGCGATCGTTTCGGTGGTGTCCGATTCCTACGATCTGTTCGCCGCGCTGCATGCCTGGGGTACGGAATTGAAGCAGACGGTGCTCGACTCCGGTGGCATGCTCGTGATCCGGCCCGACTCCGGCGATCCGCGCACGATCGTCCTGCAAACCATGCAGGCCCTGGAGGCGTCGTTCGGTTCGTCGGTGAACGGCAAAGGCCGGCGCGTGCTCGACAACGTGCGCGTGATTCAAGGCGACGGCGTGAATCCCGACTCGATCGAAGCGATCCTCGCCGCCATCGACGAAGCCGGTTTCGCGGCGGACAACATCGTGTTCGGCATGGGCGGCGCGCTGTTGCAGCAGATCAACCGCGACACGCAGCGCTTCGCGATGAAATGCTCCGCGATCCGTTTAGGCGATGAATGGCACGACGTGCTCAAGGACCCGGTCACGGACGCCGGAAAGCGTTCGATGAAAGGGCGGCTCACGCTGCTGCTGAATCGCCATACCGGCGAGTATCGAACCGCGACGCTACCCATTGAGTGGAGCGAACGCACGGTCGAGGGCGATTGGGAAGAGGCGCTGGTGACGGTGTTCGATTCCGGCAAGTTGCTGATCGACATGTCGCTGGCCGAGATCAGGAGCCGGGCTCACGCGCACGAAGCCTGACGCTCGCCGCTCGCTTGCCAGACCGCAACGCCTGAAGCGCGGAAGTCGACCCTGCACGGCGCGCCTTCGCGCAGGCGGGTATCTTCATTGGCCATGTCGAACCGGACGCCGGCAATATTCACGCGGACATAACGCTCACCGCGCCGCAATTCGACCGCGTCGATCACACCGGCATGCATGCCGGCGTCCGTCACGTGAATGGCGTGCGACGACACGCGCCACATGACCCGCTCGCCGGCGTCGAGCGCGAGCCCGCTGTCACCCGTGCCGATCACGAAGCCCGGAGCGATCTCCACGTGTGCCGATGCGCTCATCACCCCTTCGCCGACGTTGTGCAAGCCGAGCAGGGCGGCCACCCGCATCGACGCCGGCCGCTCGAACACGGCGTCGATCGGACCCGCTTGCAACACGCGGCCCTGTTCGACGACCAGCACTTCGTCAGCCAGCAAAGCGGCTTCATCCGGATCGTGCGTGACGATGATCGTCACCGCCGCGATCTCGCGCTGCAAGGCGCGCAACGATTGCTGCAAGCGGCGCCGCCGCGGCGTATCCAGCGCGGCGAACGGCTCGTCGAACAGCAGCAGTTCGCTATGCCGGGTCAGCGCGCGCGCAAGCGCGACCCGCTGCCGCTGGCCGAACGACAATTGATGCGGCAGGCGCGCGACCAGTTGCGCGAGACCCAGATGATCGAGCCAGTAACGCGCGCTGGCGGAATCGGCATCGACGGGGAAGGCCAGTTGCCGCGCTACCGTCATATGCGGAAACAGGCCGTAGTCTTGCGGCATATAACCGATCTGCCGACGCTCGGGCGGCAGCGTGTCCAATTGCGTCGTGCCGAGCATCACATTGCTCGACGCGTTGGACTCGAGCCCCGCAATCAGCCGCAGCGCCAATGACTTGCCAGAGCCGGACGGCCCGATGATCGCAAGACGCCGCGTGAGCGGCATCCATGCAATGTCGAGATCGAACGCGCCGAGGCGGCGCCGCAAATGGAAGGCGAGGCGCAGGTCCGTGGTGTCGCCGCGGCTCGCGGTCAGGTCCGTGCCGGGTTCGAGCGCGTCGTCGCCATTTTCGGTCTGTGGGAGTGCGCGCTTCTGCCGAAGGCTGTAAATCGACAATGCCGCGCAGACGATCGCGATGCCAAGCGTAGGCAGCAGCAAGGGCATCATCGCCGGAAGGCCCTGGCCGCCGAATACGACATATGTATAGACCGGCAACGAATACGGGTGATAGGCGACCATGACGGTCGCGCCGAATTCGCCGAACGCGCGCAGCCACGCGAGCGCGAGTCCCGCGCGAATCGCCGGCCAGGCCACCGGCAACATGACCCGGAAAAAGCGGCTGGCGGCGTGATGGCCAAGTGTCGCGGCCACGTCGTCGAGTACCGGATCGACGGCGGCGAACGCGGATTTGGCGGCGATGATCAGGAACGGCGCGGCGACGAAAACTTCCGCGAGCACGATGCCTGCGAACGAATCGGTCAGCATGCCGTGAGTCAATTGACCGACCCAGCTATATGGGCCGAGCAGAAACAGCAGCAGCACGCCGCTGGTGAGCGGCGGCAACGCTAGCGGCAACTGCACGAAAAAGCCGAGCAGCGCCACCTTGCGCGAATTCGAGCGCGCCAGAAAATAGCCGAGCGGCACGCCGCCGAGCAAAATCGCGAGCGAGGCCACGCTGGCGCTCGCCGCCGAAACACCGACTGCGGACCACGTGGCGCGCCAGTCGACGTTTGCCCAATCCGCCGCGCCGAGCTGCGGCACACTCGCGATAAACGGAGCGCACAGATAGACGGCCAGCAGCGCGGCTAGCCACAGCAGCGGACGCGCAGCGGTGCGTTTCACCGCGCTTACCGCGTGGCGGCGTCGATCACGGCTTGCAGCGAGGGCGGCATGGCCTGCAGGTTGCCGCTTACGGTCGGTTTGATGACGTCCACGCCATGTTGCTTCAGCAACTCGCGTCCTGTTGCGCTCAACAGGAAGTCGGCGAAGCTGCTCGCGCCTTCACGGTTCGGCGCGTCGCTGAGAATCGTCAGCGTGTAGCTGGCCTTGGCCTGCAATTCGGGCGCCGGGCGGAGCGCCGGAATCTTCAGATCGGATGTTTCAGTGGAATAGAAAAAGCCGGCGTCGAGCTGGCCGGATTGCAGGCGGCCAACCAGCGTTTCCTCAGGCAAGACCTGCTCCGGGTTCTCCGCTGCGCCCAGCGTCTTTTGCACGAGGTCCGGCTGATGGTAGAGCTCGGCCGCCCTGTTCATCATCTCGACGGTGAATGCGCCTTTGGGGTCGAGCTTCGGATCGGTCCGGCCGATGCGGATGCCCGGCTCCTGCAGCACCTCGTCCCAGCGTTTGGTCTTGAACTGCGCGGCGAACCGGCTCTGCGGGTTATAGCCGATCATCAACGGCGATTCGGCGAAGTTCACATACCACGTAACGTGATCGCCATTCGTCGCGCCCATCAGACTGTCATTCACCTTGGGGCTCGCGCTGATAAACACGTCGCCGCGACGCAGCTTGCCCTTGATCTCATTGGCGATCTTGTTCGAGCCCGCTGCGTAGCCGCGGAAATGCTGGCCGGTGGCCTTCTCGAATGCCGGGCCGATGCTGCGCTCCATCAGATTGACGAGCGAGCCGGCGTACAGCACGTTGACCGTGTTGTCCTGCGCCAACGCGGGCGTCGCGGCCGCGATGCCGGTGACGGCCACGAGTGGAGCAACGAGAGAAGCGAACAGCTTGCGAATCATGCGACGACCCCGAAACGTTATTAAGAGCGCTATATTACGACGTCGGCACGTTGTATGGCTTGCAGCCCCCACTGATTGCCTCGTTTGAGCGGCATCGTCGCCGGGTTGTCCGGATTGTGAAGACTACGGACACTGTTTCCCCGGCCCCCGCTGACGGCTATCCGGCCAGGTGGCAGCACCAGGCGGTTCGTGTATGCTTTCGCGCATGGCCGACACCCCCAAAACCAAATCCGCACCCGCGGCAAAAAAAGCCGCGAAGGCGCGCCCCGAAGTGCGCTTCAGAATGCGCATTCGCAGCGCAGACGCGGTCGCTCTCGGGCCGGGCAAAGTCGACTTGCTCGAAGCCGTGCGCGAATTCGGCTCGATCTCGGCGGCGGCGCGCAGTCTCGGTATGTCGTACCGGCGCGCGTGGCTCCTGATCGACGAGCTGAACCGTTCGCTCAAGTCGCCTGCCACGCATTCGGAGCAGGGCGGGCAAAGCGGCGGCGGCTGCACGCTGACTTCCGTTGGCGAGACCATCATTCGCCTGTATCGCGACGTCGAAGTCGAGGCGCAGCGAAGTTGCGCGAAACAGATTGCCGAGCTGACCCGGTTGATCCGCTCCTGAACGGTTGAGTCCTTCAGGCCGTTGTTAGCCGTGTCGCAGGCAAAAAGCCGAAGACGGCGGATTGGCGAGTCGCGCGAGATTCTCGGGGTTCAGGCGGCCCATCAATTCGACAAAGCTCGCCACGCTCGCCGTACGTAGCGGGCGATAGTCGATCTGATGGCGCTCGCACACGCGCTTGAGCGTATTCATCGAATCATGATCGACGCAGTCAACCGGGAACACCACGAGATCCGCTCCCGGCAGAGCCGCGGCAAGCATGCCTTTGCGGTCTTCCACGCCGCCGTCGTGCACGACCAGATCGCCGCCGGCCGCTTCCACTAGCCGCTTGAGCATGTTGTTGGAGCCGGGCCTTCCGCCTACATACACGATCCGTTTGCCGCGTACGCTGCCGAGGCTCGCCGCGCGCGCGCCCGGTCCGCTCGCTGCGTCGGCGGTCGCGTGCTCGAGGGCGTCGCATTCGCTCTGGACCAGCTTGAGCAGCGTCAGCGTTTGATCGTAGCGCTTGCGCAGCGCGAGCGCCGCGTCCTGTTCCTGGAGCACCCGTTGCTCCGCGGCCTCGCGACGGTTCGTATGCAGCGCGACACGCTGATCGGCATCAACCAGTTTGTCGCGTAGCCGGTGTATCTCGGCTTCGAGACCGGCGGTGTCGGCTGGTATCTGACGGGGTGTCCGTGCTGTGAGCCGGGCGATCTGCTCATCGAGCGCGGCAAGCGACGCGTCGTGTTGCAGGGTGAGTTCCTGCATGCGGCGCTGCTGCTGTTCGACTTTGTCTCTCAAGGCAGCGTTTTCCTCTTCGAGCGCGACCAGCCTGCGAATGTCCGCGCGATTGGCGGCGCCCACCAGATGCGACAGCATGTGCAAGTCGCCGAACGCTTTCTGGCGCACGGGCATGGTTGCACAAGGATGCGTCATCAACGCCCAATAGGCCGGTGGGATGTCGCCGCTTTTCAGCGCCTCATCCCAGCGATCGAGCAGGTCCGCGTCATTCGTGGCTTTGTCGAAGCGGCGGATCGCGCCGGCATAGTGGTCGTCGAGAAGCTTCTGCAGCGCTTTGGCGGCCGCACCGCCTTCGATCGCGAGTTCGACCGCAGCGTGATGAATCTCCAGATCGCTCGCGTCGTGGCGATCGAGTCCCGTGAATTTGGGCACCAGCTTGCGCAATTCGTGCGTGCCGAGACACGTGCCGATGATCGAACAATGCAGATGGCTGTCGAGTTCGCCGAGGCGCGCGCGCCGTTTGGTATTCGGGAGCGACACCTTGCCGGGCGTGCAGCACGGATCGGTGCCGCGCATGCCGGTCACGGCAAGCTCGTCGCCGGAGAGTTTCAGACGCGTGGGCTGGGCGAGGCGAAACGGGGGCGTGTGCATGGGAATCTCGAATCCGGTTTGGTGTCAGGCGGATTGAAAGTGCGTGCAGAGCGCGTCGCGCACTTTCGCTGCGCGAGCGTGGGTACCGATATATTCAGAAAGATATAGCGGTGGACGAGAGAAAGCGTTCATCTGTGGCAGTGGCGAATCAGTCGTTCGAGCGGGCGAGGGCGGGTTCGGCGGCGCGCAACTTGCGTCGGTCCACGGTGGCGTCTGTCGTGCCTGGGGCTGCGGCGCGTTTGCCGGCTGCCGGAGCCAGTTCGCCCGCCGCCCATGCGTGCTGGTCGAGCACATGCGCGACGCACAGGCCCACGAAGGCCGCATCGAGCCGTTCGAGTTCGGCGACCACCTTGCGTAGCGCCGCGAGGTCGTTGCTGAACGTGTCGGAAAAGATCGCGTCGCGCAACTGTTCGGCGCAGCGTGCTTCTTCGATCGTCGCTTTCAGATCGCGCAGACGCACGAACGCCGCGGCTTTCGCCTGCTCGGCGAGCACCGATAGCAACTGGTTCAACGAGTGCGAGCCGGACGTGCCGACCGAGGCGAAATTCCACTGCTCGTCGGTCAGCATGAGGACGAAGCGCTGCACGCTGCCGTAGAGGCGCCGGTAAGCGTCGACGACATCGCGGATCGACTCGGCGCGACCGCGCTCGGACGCCGACTTCACCGCCACGATGGTCGACGAAAGCTCGTTCGGCAAGCGCCCGAGGCGTCCTGCCGGGGCGGATGAAATGGATCGGCTGCGCACCGCTACTGGCTCCTGCTTGCTTGTTTTGCTTCGTCGCGCGCGGCGGGGAGGCGCGATGAAAGACACGCCGCCACGCCCCACGAAGCTTACCGTGATATTCGGTAGGATATAACGAAAAGCAAAAAGTGTGTTGAATAGACGCCGTTTCCCGATGCATTACGCCAGATTTGAATTGCGATCGGCGAATCGCGCGACCCCAACTCCGGTCGGCCTGTTCTCGCCAGCCGCCCTCTGTTCGGCACCGCGCTCTGCCGCGCAGCGTGGCGTCGAACGGATAGGCGTGCCGGGCCGCCCACGTGGGCCCGGTTTTCCGATATCGTGTGCTGCGTGTCCGTCGCCGAATTTTCGCCGGGCCGCTTTCCGGATCGCATTCACGACCGGGCAACGCAAAACGTCAAAACAATGAGCCATCCCAACACCGAACTGATCCAGCGTTTCTACACGGCGTTCCAGCAACGCGACGCCGAAACCATGGTGGCCTGTTATGCCGACGACGTCGTCTTCAGCGACCCGGCGTTCGGCGAGTTGCACGGCGACGAAGCGCGCGACATGTGGCGCATGCTGGTGGCGCGCGCGCAAGACTTCTCGCTGACGTTCGAAGGCGTCGAAGCGGACGACCGTCACGGCCGCGCGCACTGGGTGGCCAGTTACCTCTTCAGTCAGACGGGCCGTGCGGTGGTCAACCGCATCGACGCGCGGTTCGTGTTCCGCGACGGCCGTATCGTCGAACATCGCGACAGCTTCGATTTGTGGAGCTGGACCCGTCAGGCATTGGGCCTCAAGGGAACACTGCTCGGCTGGACGCCGCTCGTGCAGCGCGCCATCCGCGCCCAGGCGAGAAAGGGGCTAGACCTTTACCGGCGGCGGCAACGGCGCGCGTGAGCCGCGCGTCGCCTTCAGGCCGAGGGCGGCGCGCTTGCTATCATTCAGCCACGTGATGCTGTATTTCTTCAAGCGGACGAACGAGGAACGTTATGCCAGTAGTGGATGCCGCATGGGAAGAGTGGCTGAGCAGCAACGTGGCGCGCGGCTGCAGTCCGGATTCGATGATCGACGCCATGGTGCAGGCCGGTTTCGCCACCGAGGCCGCGCGCCTCGCCGTGCACAAGACCTTCGGCCTGAACCCGGCCAATGCCGCCTTTGCCGCGGCCGCCGCGACCGAGGCGGCGCTAGCCAAGGCCGCGCCGCAAACGTACCGGTACGACGATCCTCCCGTTGCGCGCGGCAACGTGATCCGGGCGTACGATCGTGACGTGCGCGTGCTGATGCGCTGCGAGCGGCCGCAGGTGATCGTGTTCGGCGACGTGCTGTCGCCGGATGAGTGCGCCGAGATGATCGAACGCTCGCGGCATCGGCTGAAACGGTCCACGACTGTGAATCCGGACACCGGCAAGGAAGACGTGATCCGTAACCGCACTAGCGAAGGCATCTGGTATCAGCGCGGCGAAGATTCGTTTATTGAGCGGATGGACCGGCGCATATCGAGTCTGATGAACTGGCCGGTCGAAAACGGCGAAGGGCTGCAGATTCTGCATTACGGCACGACCGGCGAATACCGCCCGCATTTCGACTACTTTCCGCCGGATCAACCCGGCAGCGCGGTGCATACCGCGCAAGGCGGCCAGCGCGTGGCCACGCTGGTGATCTATCTGAACGACGTACCCGACGGCGGCGAAACGATCTTCCCGGAAGCGGGCATGTCGGTCGCGGCACAGCAGGGCGGCGCGGTGTATTTCCGCTATATGAACGGCCAGCGTCAACTCGATCCGTTGACCTTGCACGGCGGCGCGCCGGTGCTCGCCGGCGACAAATGGATCATGACGAAGTGGATGCGCGAACGTGCTTACGGCTAGCGCACGCGCACTCCGCGCAGCCGCCTGAGCGGCGCTAGCGGATTTGCTCGCCGGCCTGATTCGTTGTGGTGTGGTTCGCCCGCGCCGTGTTCAAGCTGTCTTGTAGACGTCGGGGTTATGCAACTCCATATAACGCTCCGGATTCGCCGGTGCCCGGAAGCCATGCGGCTCGTAGACGTGATGCGCGTCCGTCGTCACCAGCATGATTCTCCGCAAAGCCTGGAGCGAGGGGCTCGCGAATACGTGCTTCATCAATGCGGACGCATATCCCTTGCCGCGATAGGCCGGCAGCACGAAGACATCGCACAGATACGCGAAGGTCGCTTCGTCCGTAATCAGGCGCGCGAACGCGATCTGCCGGCCTTCGATATAGCCGCCGAAACATAGCGAGCCCGCGACAGCCCGCTCGAACGTCTCGCGCGGCATGCCCTTGGCCCACGCGGTTTCCTGCGACAGGAACGTGTAGACCGTTTCCATCTCGAGATCGGCTTTGTTGCTCGAAATCCTCAACTCGTGTGTGTGCACTGTGTATCTCCGCCTGTTTTGTCGAAGCGTGCCGCCGTCAACCTTTCGCCGGATCCTCGCTGCCGCGCGACCCGCCGCCTATGCTCTGGCCGGCATTTCGTGCGAGACCCATGTAACCGGTCACGGATACCAGTGTCACCACGCCCGCGAACAGGAACGCGAGGCGAAAATCGTCGAGTGTGAACAGGCGGCCCGTGGTCTCGCCGTTGAAGAAGGCCGCCGCGCGCAACGACACGGCGCCGAATGCGATGCCGAGGCCGATCGTCATCTGCGCCGCCGCGCTCCATAGCGTGCTGGCCGCGCTCATCTGCGGTTGGGCGACGTCAGCGTAGGCCAGCGTGGCGAGTGTCGAGAACTGCATCGAACGCGCCACGCCGTAGACAAATACGACGAACAGCACCAGCACGAGCGGCACGTTCGGCGTCAGCAACCCGCACGCGATGATGAACACGCCGGCCACCGTCACGTCGACGATCGACACCATGCGGAAACCGTAACGCTGCAGGATGCGCGTGGTCAGCGCCTTCATGCCGAGATTGCCGAGCGCGCTCGCGAGCAGCAACAGCCCCGACTTGAACGCCGACAGGCCGAAACCGACCTGGAAGAGCAGCGGCATCAGATAAGGCACCGCGCCGATGCCGATGCGCGTGAACGACCCCGTCACGACCGTGACGGAGAAGGTCGGGATCTTCAGCGTCGAGACATCGACGAGCGGATGGGGATGACGCTTCGCGTGCTGGAACGCCACCACGCCCATCAGCAGGCCGCCGAGGATGATCGCGCCGGCGACCCACGGATTCTCGCCGGGCTGGCTCGCCAGTTCCGCGCCATAGAGAATCGCCGTCAGCGTTGCGCCGCTCAGGAGCAGGCCGACCATGTCGAGCGGCTTGCGCTCGGTGCCGCGCAGGTTCGGCACCAGCGCGAGCGCGATCGCCATGGCCGCGAGACCGAACGGCACGTTGAGCAGGAAGATCCAGCGCCACGACGCGTAGGTGGTGATGAAGCCGCCAATCGGCGGCCCGACCACGGGAGCTGCAATTGCCGGCCATGTAATGGTGGAAATCGCCTGCATCATGCGGCTTTTTTCGGTGCTGCGGACCACGATCAGGCGGCCCACAGGAACCATCATCGCGCCGCCCATGCCTTGCAGCAGACGCGCGACGGTGAACTCCACGACGTTCTGCGAGAGACCGCACAACACGGAGGCTACGGTGAATATGCCGATCGCGCTGAAGAACACCGTGCGTGAGCCGCAGCGGTCGGCGACCCAGCCGCTTGCCGGAATGAAGATCGCCAGCGCCAGCATGTAGGCCGTCATGCCGAGGCTGAGACTGTTGGGACCCACGCCGAACGAGTGCGCCATCTGCGGCAGCGCAGTGGCGATCACGGTGGTGTCGAGGTACTCCATGAAGAAGGTGGCGGCGACGATATAGGGCAGCCAGCCGACATGCGCGTTGCGCGTATCCGTGCCGCTCATTGCGCTGTCTCCGCCGCGCTGCGTGCCGTGTCGTGCGAACGCCGGTGGGCGTCGATGCGGTGAGCGCGCCGGTGCGTTGGGCGCGATGGTTTGGCCTTCATGTTCTTGCGACTACCTTTCGAAAACGTGTTTCCGGGATCCGCGCGAGGCGGACGAGCGACGCGCGCGCAGCCGCGTTTGACGCGCTCGCGAAGCCATTGAAGATGGCACGCGAGCGCCAGCCCTGAATCCTAACGCAATAAATGGCGCCACACCGAAGGTGAGGGCGGTCGCCGCGCATCACGCAGGCGGCGCACGCGGCATGCCTGCAAGCCGGCGTGCGCCCCTTTACCGGAAACACTGCTTTCTATAAACCGCTCAGTCTTTCGCGGCGTACTCGCGGTCCAGCTTGTCATACAGCGGCTTGTTGACGAGCCGCTGACGTTCGCTAAACGGCGCGACGAGCGTGGCGTCCTCGTCGAGGCGGCCATTGCTCTTCAGCGTGCCGAGCGCGCGCTGCATGCCGAGCACCGCGCCTTGCAGCGCCGCGTTCGCGTACAGCACGATGCCGTAGCCGAGCTTGGCGAGCGCCTCGCGCGATTGCACCGGCGTCTTGCCGCCAATCACGATATTGATCAGTTGCGGCTTGTCGAACAGACCCGGCAGACGCTCGATGTCGGCGAGCGATTCGGTCGCTTCGATAAACAGAATGTCGGCGCCGGCTTCGATGAAACGATGGCCGCGCTCGATTGCGTCCTCGATACCGTGGACCGCGGCCGCGTCCGTGCGCGCCATGATCTGCAGATTGCCGTCTTCGCGGGCATCCACGGCTGCGCGAATCTTGCCGACCATCTCGCTTGCGCTCACCACTTCCTTGCCGGCGAAGTGGCCGCATTTCTTCGGCATGATCTGGTCTTCGAACTGGATCACGTCGGCGCCGCTACGCTCGAGCACGCGCACCGTCTGGCGCACGTTCAGCGCGTTGCCGAAGCCGGTGTCGGCGTCGACGATCAGCGGCAGCGCAACCGCGTCGCGAATCCGCGCCGTGTGTTCGGCCACTTCGGCAAGGCCGATGAAACCCAGGTCGGGCAGGCCGAGCGACATATTGGTGACCCCCGCGCCCGTAATGTAGATCGCCTCGAAACCGGCGTCCTCGATCACGCGCGCGCTCATCGCGTTGAAGGCGCCCGGCACGAGCAGGCCCTGGCGTTGGTTGACTTTGGCGCGGAAGGCGGCGCGGCGGGTGGCGGAAGTGCTCATGACAGTGTGTCTCCAGAAGGAAAAGGCAGGGCGTAGTTTTGCAGGAAGCGTGCCATTTCGTCGTCTCGGCGATTTGGTTCGAACAATCAACAGGTTAGCTGGAAAGCCGAGGCGTGACGGTTGGTGGCACAATGGAGCCCGTGTTCCGTGGAACGTTTCATGGAACGTTTCAGAAAAGAACGGAGCGCTGCTGTGTCCACTTTCCCGTCGTCCCTCGCGAATGCCGATCCGGGCCGCCCAGGCGTTGCATTGGTGAGTATCAGCCGGTTGCAGTCGCTTTGCGAGACCGTCGCGCCGCGCTATGCCGGGCGCGCGAAATTCTTTTCAGTTCGGGAAGGCTACGGCGCCGCGGTCACCGCCTTGCAGGCGTACGTGGACGCGGGTTCGGTGGACGTCGTGCTGGCCGCCGGCTCGAACGGCGCGTACCTGCGCGATAACCTGAATGTGCCGGTGGTGATGGTCAAGGTGAACGGCTTCGACGTGCTGAGCGCGATCACCCGCGCCACGACCAGCTGGCCCAACGCGCAGATCGGCCTCGTCCTGCACGAAACGATCTCGCACGAACTGGCCGACCTGAGCGCGTGGTTGAAAGTCGGCCTGAAACAGCGCGCCTACCGTTCGATCGACGAAGTGCGGCTCGCGGTCGACAACCTCGCCGCCGAAGGCTGCAGCGTCATCATCGGACCCGGCATGGCCTGCGATCTAGCCCAGCAGGCCGGCCTCGCGAGCGTGTTCCTGTATTCGCTGGGCGCGGTCGAGGAAGCGTTCGAGCGCTCCGTGGAACTGGCGCGCGTGAGCCGTCAGAAGGAATCGAAACGCGTGCGCCTGAATACGATCGTCGCGCATCTGCGCGACGGCGTCGCCGCTTTCGACGACGCCGGCCAGGTCGAGGCCGTCAACCCGGCCATGCTCGATCTGCTCGGCATCGACCGCGAGCGGGACGTGTCCGCGCAAGTGGAGCGCGCCGTCGGGCCGCTGCTGCGCGAGACGCTCGACCATGACCTTCCCATCGAGGAGCGTATCGAGCAGATCGGCGCCCGCGCGCTGATCGTCAATTGCGTGCCGATCGTCGAACAGGGCGTGCGCTCCGGTTCCGTGGTGACGCTGCAGGACGCGCTGGTCGCGCAGCGGATCGACCGCTCGCTGCGCACCAGCCAGCGGCCGAAACATCTGGTGGCGCGGCATCAACTGGACGATCTGATCGGCGACTCGGCGGCGCTCGGCCGTGTGCGGCGGCTCGCGCGCGCCGGCGCGGCGCACGACGCGACCGTGCTCCTCAGCGGCGAAAGCGGAACCGGCAAGGAACTGGTCGCGCAGGGCATCCATAATGCGAGCCGGCGGCGCGGCAATCCGTTCGTCGCGTTCAATTGCGCGGCGCTGCCCGAAGGGCTGATCGAGAGCGAACTGTTCGGCCATGAGGAAGGCGCGTTTACCGGCGCGCGGCGCGGCGGCAAGCCGGGCCTGTTCGAAATCGCCCATACCGGGACGATTTTCCTCGACGAAATCGGCGAAATGCCGGCGGCGCTGCAAAGCCGTCTGCTGCGGGTTCTGCAGGAGCGCGAGGTGATGAAGCTCGGTTCGGGACGCGCCACGCCGGTCGACGTGCGGGTCATCGCCGCCACGCACCGTGACCTGCACGCGCTGGTCGAGCAGGGCGGATTTCGCGCGGATTTGTATTTTCGTCTGAATCTGCTTCAGATAGAATTGCCGCCGCTACGCGAACGTCGTGAAGACGTCCCGCAACTGGCGCGGCACTTGTTAAGCCGCAGCGCGCTCCAATATGGGTTGTCGGAGGCCGCGGTGGAGCGGGTGCTGGCGTTTCTCGCGCCCCTGTTCGCCCGCTACGCGTGGCCCGGCAACGTCCGGGAGCTGGAAAATCTGCTGACGCGCGCCGCAATCTATCCTGGCGGCGCTGCCGGCGAAGCCGGTGAGGATTGGCAGGCGGTGTTTCCGGAATTCGGACGCATGGAGCAGGCGACGGCCGGCAAGGCGAGCATCAGCGTCTCAGGCATAAGCGGCCCGAACGGCTCGAACACCACCGCCGAAGCCGCCCGGGCCCGCTCGAACCCGACCCGAGAGGACGTTCTGGACGCTCTCGAAAAGGCCGGCGGCAACCGCGCAGCGGCAAGCCGGGCGTTAGGAATCGGCCGCACGACCCTCTGGCGGCTCATGAAACACCAATCCACGGCGTGATAGCCCGCGAGAGTTGATAAATAGCGTCAGACTATCGCCATCATTAAAACAATCCGCTTTACCTATTAAGCGCCGTCTGACATACTGACTCCACTTTCCAACCACTCAGAAAGAGGACTCAGCAAAATGCCGATCATCAATAGTCAAGTCAAACCGTTCAAGGCACAGGCTTATCACAACGGCGATTTCGTGACCGTCACTGAAGAAAGCCTGAAGGGCAAGTGGTCGGTTTTCGTTTTCTATCCGGCCGACTTCACGTTTGTTTGCCCGACCGAACTGGGTGACCTGGCCGATCGCTACGCCGAATTCCAGAAGCTCGGCGTGGAAATCTACAGCGTGTCGACCGATACGCACTTCACGCACAAGGCATGGCACGACACGTCGGACACGATCCAGAAGATCAAGTACCCGATGCTGGCTGACCCGACGCTCGCAATCTCGCGCAACTTCGACGTACTGATCGAAGAAGAAGGCCTGGCATTGCGCGGCACGTTCGTGATCAACCCGGAAGGCGAGATCAAGCTGAGCGAAGTGCACGACAACGGCATTGGCCGTGACGCCGGCGAACTGCTGCGCAAGGTGCAAGCTGCGCAATACGTCGCGGCTCACCCGGGTGAAGTGTGCCCCGCCAAGTGGACGCCGGGCGCAGAAACGCTGACCCCGTCGCTCGACCTGATCGGCAAGATCTAAGGTCTCAGGACCAGTGTTACCGGGCGCCTCGCGGCGCCTCATCGTGCGGACCGCTTCTTACAGTGGTTCGCGCGTCCCCGGACCGCACCTGTCCTATCCGGATGCGTGCGGCGCCGGGAACCCAACACCCATCGTCACGGAATCGAATAGCCATGCTTGATGCCAATCTCAAGACTCAGTTGAAAACGTACCTCGAAAAGGTTAGCAGGCCTATCGAGATCGTCGCATCGGTCGACGACAGCGCAAAATCGCAAGAGCTGCTGGCATTGCTGAACGATATCGCGACGTTGTCGGAACGCGTCACCGTGATCGAGCGTCGTGGCGACACCGAGCGCAAGCCGTCGTTTTCGATCGGCGAGCCGGGCAAGGAAACGGGCATCCGTTTCGCCGGTATTCCCATGGGGCATGAATTCACGTCGCTCGTCCTCGCGCTGTTGCAGGTCGGCGGCCATCCGGTCAAACTCGAAGACGCCGTGATCGAACAGATCCGCAATCTCGACGGCGACTATCAATTCGAAACGTATTTTTCGCTGTCATGCCAGAACTGCCCGGAAGTCGTCCAGGCACTGAACGTGATGGCGCTGATCAACCCGCGCATCCGCCACGTGGCGATCGACGGCGCCCTGTTCCAGAACGAAGTCGAAGCGCGCCAGATCATGGCGGTACCGACCATGTTCATGAACGGCGAAGTGTTCGGCCAGGGCCGCAGCGGCGTGAAGGAAATTCTCGCGAAGCTCGACACCAACGCTGGTGCGCGTGCCGCGAAGGAACTGGAAAAGAAGCCGGTGTTCGACACGCTGATCGTCGGCGGCGGGCCCGCGGGCGCGGCTGCGGCCATCTACTCGGCGCGCAAGGGTATTGCGACGGGCGTGGTGGCGGAGCGCTTCGGCGGCCAGGTGCTGGATACGCTGGCTATTGAAAACTTCGTCTCCGTGACGGAAACCGAAGGGCCGAAGTTCGCCACGGCGCTCGAACAGCACGTGAAGAGCTACGAAGTCGACATCATGGACGTGCAGCGCGCTGAAGCGCTGATCCCGGGCCGCATCAACGAAGTGCGTCTCGCGAATGGCGCGGTGCTGAAGGCGAAGACGATCATTCTGGCAACCGGCGCGCGTTGGCGCGAAATCAACGTGCCGGGCGAGCGCGAGTACCGCAATCATGGCGTGGCGTACTGCCCGCACTGCGATGGTCCGCTGTTCAAGGGCAAGCGTGTTGCGGTGATCGGTGGCGGCAATTCGGGCGTCGAAGCGGCAATCGACCTCGCGGGTATCGTGCGTGAAGTGACGCTGTTCGAGTTCGGCGCCACGTTGCGTGCCGACGAAGTGCTGCAACGCAAGTTGCGCAGTCTCGCGAACGTGACCATTGTCACGCAGGCACAGACCACGGAAATCACCGGCGACGGCAAGAAGGTCAACGGTCTGGTCTATAAGGATCTGCGTTCGGGCGAAGTGAAGCAGGTCGAACTGGAAGGCGTGTTCGTACAGATCGGTCTCGTGCCGAATACCGAATGGCTCAAAGGCACGGTGGAGTTGTCGAAGCACGGCGAGATCGTCGTCGATGCACGCGGCGCAACCTCAGTGCCGGGCGTGTTCGCCGCGGGCGACGTGACCACGGTGCCGTTCAAGCAGATCGTGATCGCCGTGGGCGAGGGCGCAAAGGCATCGCTGTCGGCATTCGATTACCTGATCCGCAATAGCGAAGAAGTGGAAGTGGCTAGTGAGGTTGAGGCCGAAGTAGCGGCTTGAGTTAGTGGTAGGGAAAGTGGACGGCGGCCTTCGGGCCGCCGTTTTTGTTTGAGGTTGCCGTACAGGGCTGTTGCGTGCCTAAAAAAACCAACGGCCGCCTTATATGGATTCGCCCGACAACGGTCAAGCCGCCTTGCGCGAGGCAAGCCGCTTCCCAAACACCCGTTTCATTCCCCCGCTCGACCCACACTCCATACGCCTCTTCAGCGCCCCTTATGTTTGGAGACTCCCACCTGGCGTAATTCCTTGGCTATCCCGCTCGCCAGGCCATATAAATCTGGGAGTCGGGAAAAGTCCCGCCGACCCGTGCGTGCGCCTTGCCGCCACGCGTGGACACCGGGCGACATAAAACAAGGAGGGAGACAATGGCAACATCGCAAGCGGCGTCCGCGCGGTGGGTCGACGGCAAGCGCTATTGGTGGCTGCTCGGCGCGCTCACCATCACCTTGCCGCTGCACGCCGCAAGTCTGGCGCTGAACACCGGTTGGCACATCTTCTGGTGGTTCGGGCCGATTTTCGTGTTCGGCATCATTCCGGTACTCGACTATCTGATCGGCGACGATCCCAGTAATCCGCCCGAGGAGATTGTCCCCACACTCGAAAAAGAGCGCTATTACCGCCGCGTCGTTTATCTCGCCACGTTCATCGAGTACATGTCGTTTTTCGGCGCGCTATGGATCGTGGGTACACATGCGCTGAAATGGTACGACTACCTGGGCTTCGCGCTCTCGCTCGGCGCGGCGACCGGCGTGTCGATCAACACGGCGCACGAACTCGGCCACAAGACGGATCGCTTCGAGCGATGGCTCGCCAAAATCACGCTGGCGCCGGTCGCTTATGGACACTTTTTCGTCGAACACAATCGTGGGCATCATGTGCGGGTGGCCACGCCGCCCGATCCCGCCAGCGCGCGCTACGGCGAATCGTTCTGGGCCTTTCTGCCGCGCACGGTGTCGGGCAGTATCGCGTCCGCGTGGCGGCTCGAAAAACAGCGCCTCGCGCGTCTTGGCAAGTCGCCGTGGACGTGGCGCAACGAGGTCCTGCATTCATGGGCCATGACCGTGGTGCTGTGGGGGGCGATGCTCGCGCTATTCGGCAAAACGGTGCTTCCGTTCCTGCTGATTCAGGCGGTGTATGGTGCGTCGCTGCTCGAAGTGGTCAATTATCTGGAGCACTACGGACTCGGCCGCAAGCAGCTTGCGAGCGGCCGTTACGAGCGTTGCCAGCCGCAGCACTCGTGGAACAGCAATCGCATCGTGACCAATCTGTTTCTGTATCAATTGCAACGTCACGCCGATCATCATGCGAATCCGACGCGGTCGTTTCAGGCGTTGCGTCATTTCGACGGGGCGCCGCAATTGCCTTCCGGCTACGCCACGATGATCATGCTCGCCTACGTGCCGCCACTCTGGTTTCGCGTCATGAATCCGCGTGTGGTCGCGCACTATCGAGGCGACATGGCGCAGTCGAATATCCGCCCGGCCATTCGCGAGCGCGTCCTCGCGCAGTTTGCGGGCTAGCGCTGACGGGTTGATACAAACAAAAAGCCGCTCGGGGTCAACCGGGCGGCTTTTTGTCAGTGTGCTGTGCAGCGGCGTGCGGATTCAACGGCGGTCGATCGAGTATTTCCCTGCGCCTGTCACGCACAACAACAGCAGCCCGCCGATAATGCTGATGTTCTTGTAGAAGTGAATCATATTGTCGTACTGCATCGCACCAGTCATATTCCAGTAATGGTGGCCGATGATCGCGGTGCCGAGCGTATACACCGCCAGCAACAGGGCAAGCGGCCTGGTGAAGAAACCGACCAGCAGCGCAATGCCCACCACCAACTCCATCACCACGGCGATCACCGCCGACAACTCGGGCACCGGTGCGCCGCTCGAAGTCATATAAGCGACGGTGCCGGCAAAGCCGGTCAGCTTCGACCAGCCGAACATGATGAACAGCACCATCAACAGAATGCGGGCGACGAGAATGACCGCGTCTTTCTGATTTTCCAATAGCGTATAGCGCATGATTTTCTCTCACAGGATAGGAAGAGTGGGGCCCGCCAGTGTTTTCCGGCGAGTCCCGCCCAGATTCTGGACCCTCGGGCCTTCAGGCCTTCAGGCCGCGAGGCCAGTCAAGTCACGCAAGCCGCTTAGGCCCACAACTCCGACATTTCGATGTCGCGCAGGTCGAACACCAACACTTCCGCGTCATGCCCTTGCGTGAAGGTTAGCGCTTCTTCGCCGCGCACACGCGCACCGTCGCCTGCCTTGAACTCGACGCCGTTCACGCTTACGCTGCCGCGCGCCACGTGAACATACGCATAACGATTGCTGGCCAGTTCGAGCCGTGCGGTTTCTTCTCCGTCGAAGAGCCCGGCATAGACCCGGGCGTCCTGTTGCAGCACCAGCGAGTCGTTCGCGCCATCCGGCGAGAGCACGAGGCGCAAGACACCGCGCTTCTGGTCGGCACCGAAGTGGCGCTGCTGATAACGCGGCGCCGTACCCTTTTGCCCCGGCGCGATCCAGATTTGCAGGAAGTGCACCGGCTCGCTCTTCGAATGGTTGTACTCGCTGTGCGCGACGCCGGTTCCTGCGCTCATCAACTGGATGTCGCCAGGCACGATCACCGAGCCGGTGCCCATCGTGTCCTTGTGCTCCAAGGCGCCTTCCAGCACATACGAGAAGATTTCCATGTCGCGGTGCGGATGCTTGCCGAAACCTTGTGCCGGCGCGACGCGGTCGTCGTTGATGACGAGCAGGTCGGAGAAGCCATTCTGCTTCGGATCATGATAGTTCGCGAAGGAAAATGTGTGACGCGAACTGAGCCAGCCGTGCTCCGCGCGGCCGCGTTGATTGGCGTGTCTGATTTCAAGCATCTTTTTTCTCCTGAGTTGTGCGATCCGGCCAGATGTTTGTCCGCGATCCATGAACGACAGTGTAGGTCAATCCAGATGGCTATAATCGAGCTTAAAACGGAAACACTGTCACTATGGAGTGGACAATACAATGCAGCTCGACGACATGCGTATTTTCGTCGCCACGGTCGACGCCCGAAGCTTCACGGCGGCCGCGAACCGGCTATCGCTGTCAAAGCAGTTCGTCAGCCGGCGGGTAATGGGGTTGGAAGAGACGCTGGGCGTGCAATTGCTGATCCGCAATACGCGCAAGCTGGCGGTGACCGATCTGGGACAGGAGTTTTACGAACGCGCCAAACGCATTCTCGGCGAGGTCGAAGACGCGGAGCAGGCCATGTCGCTGCGGCGCGCCGGACCGCGCGGGCTGTTACGCGTGAGCGCGCCGATGTCGTTCGGCATGGCGCATCTGTCGCCGCTCGTCGCGACCTTCCTGCGGGAACACGGCGACGTGCACATCGAGATGGACTTGAGCGACCGTACCGTCGACGTCGTGGGCGAGGGCTTCGACATGGCGATCCGGATCGGCACCTTGCCCGATTCCACGCTGATCGCGCAGAAGCTCGTGGACATCAGGGTGGTGGCGTGCTGCAGTCCCGGATACGTGCGGCGCCGGGGTGCGCCTGTGGTGCCAGGCGATCTGATGCGTCATTCGTGCCTGTTGTATGGCCACGGCGGGGCGGTGAGCTGGGAGTTCGTCGTCGATGGCGTGACGAAGGGCGTCGAAGTGCACGGTCCGTTGCGCGCCAACAATGGCGAGCTGGTGCGCGATGCGGCCGTTGCGGGTTTGGGGATTGTTCGGCTTCCTGACTTTATCGTCGCAGACGCGCTAAGGAGCGGTCAGCTCGTGCCGGTGCTCGAAGATTTTCTGCCCACCGCGACGAGCGTCTACGCCGTTTATCCGCAGCACAGACAAAGCTCCCTCACGATCCGGGCGTTCGCTGAATTCTTGAGGGAGCATTTGAAGGCGCGTTTGATGGCGTAAAGCCGTGTGTGCCGCGCGAGGATTCCATGCGGGCGGCAATCCGGTTCAGCCGGACGATTGACGCGGCGACCCGCTTGACGGGAGCCTGCCGCAGCGTGTCATTGCCGCCGCCCGTCCCGGCGTTTAACCGTCGCGGAAAATAAAGCTATAGCCGTTCAACGCCGGCACGCCGCCCAGGTGCGCGTACAGCACGCGCGACCCTTCCGGAAATTCGCCGTTACGCACCATCTCGATCATGCCGTGCATCGATTTGCCTTCGTAGACGGGATCGGTCAGCATGCCTTCCGTGCGTGCACACAGGCGGATCGCTTCCAGCGTGCCTTCATTCGGCAGCCCGTATTCCGGACCCGCGAAGCGCTCGTCGAGCACCACGTCCGCGCTCGTGATATCGCGCTCCAAACCGACTTTTTCCGCGGTCCGTCTGGCGATTCTTGTGATCTGCTCGCGCGTTTGCGCGGGCTTTGCCGAAGCGTCGATGCCGATCACACGAGCGGCGCGCTCGTCAGCGGCGAAGCCCACGACCATGCCGGCCTGCGTGCTGCCGGTCACGGAGCACACTACGATGTAGTCGAACTTGAAGCCCAATTCGGCTTCCTGCTCGCGCACCTCCTCCGCGAAGCCGACGAAGCCGAGGCCACCGAGCGGATGGTCCGAACAGCCGGCCGGAATCGCATACGGTTTGCCGCCGGCGGCCCGCACGCTTTCTAGTGCGTCTTCCCAGCTCTTGCGAAAACCGATGTCGAAGCCATCGGGCACGAGCCGCACGTCGGCGCCGAGAATGCGCGACATCTGGATGTTGCCGACCCGGTCGTAGACCGCGTCCGAATAGTTGACCCAGTTCTCCTGGACCAGCACGCACTTCATGCCCAGGTGCGCCGCCACGGCCGCGACCTGGCGCGTCTGGTTCGACTGAATTCCGCCGATCGACACGAGCGTGTCGCAACCCTGAGCAAGCGCTTCAGGGATCAGATATTCGAGCTTGCGCGTCTTGTTGCCACCAAATGCGAGGCCGCTGTTGCAGTCTTCACGTTTCGCATACAGATGCACTTTGCCGCCGAGGTGCTTGCTCAGACGCGCCAGCGGTTGGATCGGCGTCGGCCCGAAAGTGAGCGGGTAACGAGGGAAACGTTGCAGGTTCATGGCCTCTCCTTGGCGGGTAAGTTTGACGCGAACAGCATCTCGTCGCGTTGGAGAAATGGTAGGTAAAACCGTTGGAAATGTGCTTGCAAAAAAATTATCCACAGCATACTTTTAGGACAAGATTCACTTAAAGTGATTAACAAAGACGGTATCCAAGGGCATATGAGCGCAACAAAATTTCGTAAGACCCGCGACGGTGCCATTGCCGCTGCCGCCGTTCAACCCGATCCGCTGCAATCGCTCGACCGCATCGATCGCGCGATCGTGCGGCAACTGCAGATCGACGCGTCGATTTCAAACGTGGCGCTGGCGGCCAAGGTCAAGCTGAGCGCACCGGCGTGCTTGCGGCGTGTCGAGCGACTCAAGGAATCCGGATTGATCCGCGCGGTCGTCGCGCTGATCGACCCGAAGGCGGCGGGGGCGGGAATGCTGGTGATCATCGGCGTGGTGCTGGATCGCTCCACGCCGGATTCGTTCGCCGAGTTCGAGAAGGCGGCGCAGAAAGTGACCGGATGCATGGAGTGCCACGTCGTGACCGGCGAGTTCGACTATTTCATGACTATCCGCACGCGCGACAGCGACAGCTTCAACCGCCTGCACGCGGAGCAGTTGCTCTATCTGCCGGGAGTCCGGCAAATCCGCTCGTTCATGGTGCTCAAGGAAATTCTCTCGACCACGAAATTTCCGTTGTGATCGTGCTTCGATCCCCCGGCGCGCGCGCCTGCCCGCGCGCATCCGATCTTCGCCATCCCTGATCCGAACCCGCCTTCTACGGGCTGGGCCCGCATTTTGCAATGGTGCGTCCATCGGCAAATCTTTCGGACCGGTCTGCTTAGACAAATGCCTGATTGACGGTGTGTCGGCCGCGTGCGAGTCCTGTGTTTTGCCGGGTAGCGGGTGACGTTCGCTGAAAAAGTTACATGCCGTACGTAGTTAGGCGGCGGCCGCCCTCGGCTTTTTTATCCATTGCGGACCGTGGGCAAAAACATAACCATCCTCGCGAGTCGCGAGATCGGAGAACTCTGGTGTTCAAGAACCATAAGAAGCGGGGCGGCAGGCTCCGCAATAAACAGGCAGGCATTGCGGCAACGTCACTCGTCGCCGCGACCATTGGCGGTGTCGCCGCGTTACCGGGTTCGGTTTCGGCACAGACACCTTCGCCGCTCGGCGAATGGCAATATTCGGTCGGCATTCCGCTACAGAAGATGTGGCAGCCGAATATTCCGGACTGGCAGGTGCGCCTCGGCATGGCAACGTCGTTCCAGCCGCGCTACGAGGGCTCCGACCGGTATCACCTGATGGCCGGTCCAAGTGTCGACGTGCGCTACAAGGATCTGTTCTTCTTATCGAGCGGCGAGGGTTTCGGCGTGAATTTCGCGCAGGGACCTAACTGGCGCGCCAGTCTTGCGGCCGTCTACGATCTCGGACGGCGCGGCCATGACGACCCGCAGGAACTGAACGGCCTCGGTAACATCAATCCCGCCCCAGGTATCAAACTGGCCGGCGAATATGTGGTTTCGAAGGATTTCCCGCTGGTGCTGCGTGCCGACGTCAGACGCTATTTCGGCGGCTCGAATGGCTGGACCGGAGATTTCGGCGCTTATATGCCGATGCCGGGCAGCACCAAGCAGTTCTTCTGGTTCGCAGGTCCGAATGTGACCCTTGCGGATTCGACCTACATGAATAGCTGGTTCGGCGTGAATCAGAGTCAGGCGGCGCATTCGCAGTTTTCGCAATATCACGCGAGCGCGGGTTTCAAATCGGTGGGCTTCGGCATTAGCGCGGTGTGGCTGTTCGACAAGCATTGGTTCGCCACTGCGGACGGCGCATTCGAACAGCTGGTGGGCAGTGCGGGCAATAGTCCGGTGACGCATCGCAAAGCCAACGGCGTAGCCGATATTTCCATCAACTACCGCTTCTGATAATGGGCGTTCAGGGCTGAGCTGCGGCGCCCAAATGCGGCGCGCTGCAGCGCCGCCCGCGTGCCTACCCGCGGGTACACCACTTGCTGCCTCACTCCAATGCGTCAGACCGGATTCCCCCCGCCGGCACGCCCCGAACGCAAGGAGCAGATTCTCATGGCAGGAAAAACGAACGCACAGAAGCCCGCAGCGAAGAGCGCGCAGGCGAATGGTCCGCAATCGGATGCGAAATCGAAGGATCTCGAACAGTTTCGAGTCAGTCCGGAAGGCGAAGCGCTGAGAACCAATCAGGGCGTCAAAATCTCCGACAACCAGAACACCCTGCGCGCGGGACCGCGCGGCCCTTCGCTGCTGGAAGATTTCATCATGCGTGAGAAGATCACGCACTTCGACCATGAGCGTATTCCCGAGCGTATCGTGCACGCGCGCGGCTCGGCGGCGCACGGTGTATTTGAGGTCTATGAGTCGATGCGGGAATACACCAAGGCCGCGTTCCTGCAGGACCCTGCTGCACAAACGCCGGTTTATGTGCGTTTTTCCACGGTACAGGGCCCGCGCGGCTCCGCCGATACGGTGCGCGACGTGCGCGGCTTCGCCGTGAAGTTCTACACGCAGGAAGGCAATTACGATCTGGTCGGCAACAACATGCCGGTGTTCTTCATTCAGGACGCCATCAAGTTTCCCGACTTCGTGCATGCGGTGAAACCGGAAGCGCCGAACGAAATGCCCACTGGCGGTTCCGCACACGACACCTTCTGGGACTTCGTCTCGCTGGTGCCCGAATCCGCGCATATGGTGCTGTGGACCATGTCGGACCGCGCAATCCCGCGCAGCCTGCGCACCATGGAAGGCTTCGGGATTCACACGTTCCGTTTCGTGAATGCGCAAGGCAAGGGCCGCTTCGTCAAATTTCACTGGCGTCCGGTGCTGGGCTCGTACTCGCTGCTGTGGGACGAAGCGCAGAAGCTGGCGGGCAAGGACCCGGATTTCCATCGGCGTGATCTGTGGGAGTCGATCGAACGAGGCGACTACCCGGAGTTCGAACTCGGCGTGCAGATTATCGAAGAAGCGGACGAACACAAGTTCGATTTCGACCTGCTCGATCCGACCAAGCTGATTCCCGAAGAACTGGTGCCGGTCAAGATCATCGGCAAGATGACGCTCAACCGCAATCCCGACAACTTCTTTGCCGAGACCGAACAGGTCGCGTTTCATCCGGGCCATGTCGTACCGGGTATCGACTTTTCGAACGATCCGCTTTTGCAAGGGCGTTTGTTCTCGTACACGGATACGCAGATCAGCCGTCTGGGTGGCCCGAACTTCCATGAGATTCCGATCAACCGGCCTGTGTGCCCGTTCAACAACAATCAGCGTGACGCCATGCACCGCCAGACGATCAATGTCGGACAGGCCTCGTATGAGCCGAATTCGCTGAGCGGCGGTTGGCCGAAGGAAACCGATCCGGCGCCGTCGGACGGCGGCTTCGAAAGTTATCAGGAGCGCGTGGAAGGCACCAAGATTCGCGTGCGCAGCGAATCGTTCGCCGATCATTTTTCGCAAGCTGCGCTGTTCTACAACAGCATGTCCCAGCCGGAGAAAGACCATATCGCCGCGGCTTATCAATTCGAACTCGGCAAGGTGACGAAACCCGAGATTCGCGCGCGCGTGGTCAACGAAATTCTCGCCAACTTCGACGCGGGACTCGCAGCGCAGGTGGCCGCCGGGTTGGGTTTGCCGGCGCCGAAAAAGGGCACGGCGAAGCTGTCCGGTCCCAAGGACTCACCGGCGCTGAGCCTGCTCAACCGGGTGAAGCCGGGCATCAAGACCCGCAAGATTGCGTTGCTGGCCGCGCCCGGCTCCGACGGCGCCGCCATCAGGAAGCTTCAGCAGGCGCTGCAAGGCGAGGGCGCGGCGCCCATGTTGATCGCGCCCACGCTTGCCGCGATCGACGGCATGGCCCCGGACGCCACGATTGCCGGATTGCCGTCGATCATGTTCGACGCGGTCATCGTGGTGGGTGGCGACCAGGGTGCGAAGACGCTCGCGCAATCGGGCGATGCGCGGCATTTCGTGCTCGAAGCGTTCAAGCATCTGAAGGCGATTGCGGCGATCGGCGCGGGGTGCGATGTGCTCGCCGCCGCGCACCTGCCGGACAATGCCGACGGCGTCGCTACCGGCGATGACAAACAGGCCGCCGACGTGCTGAAGGCCTTCATCGAGGCGGCTGGCCAGCATCGTGTGTGGTCGCGTGCGCAGCAGGCTGAAACCGTGCCGGCGTAAGCGTCTCGCGAGTTGTGCGAAGCCCTGGCCAGTGCGAACCGGCCAGGGCTTTTTTCATGCTATGGCGCGACTCGCGCGCCATTCAGCCGGTGCGTATTCTTCGGCGCGGCGGCAGCAGCAGAGGCGGCCGCCGACACACCCGCCGGCCCTTCGGGAATATCGCCGGGACGCGAGGCCTGCACCGCTTGCGGATACAGCACGAGCAGCGCGCGCAGCACGCCATTGGTCCAGCCAAAGCCGTCCTGCAACGGATACTCGCCGCCGCCTGCTGAGACGCCGGGTGTGGCCGCATCGATATCGTATTTCTCGACGAGCTTGCCCGTGTGCTGGTAGTACGACACATTGGTTCTGATCCAGCGTGTCGCGATGGTTTGCGCGAGCGCCGGTTCGCTGTAGCGCCGCAGGCCGATCACGGCCAGATATTGCAGAGGCGCCCAGCCGTTTGGCGCATCCCATTGCTGGCCGCTCGCCACCTGTGTGGTGGCGAGACCGCCGGGGCGCAGCAATTCGCGCTGCAACGTGGCGGCGACGCTCTTCGCCTGCTGACGGCTGGCTATGCCCGTATATAACGGATACACCGTCGCGGCGGTGAGCCTGTGCGTCAGCGTGTGATGCACGAAGTCGTAGTCGCCGAATGCCTGCAACTGCGGGTCCCACAACACGCGGCGAATCGCGTCGGCGCGGGTGGCGGCGCGCTGCTCCATATTTTCCGCATGCGTGATGTCGCCGCGCAGGCGATAGGCCTTCGCCAGCGTGCGCTCGAGATCGGCCAGCAGGCAATTCAGATCGACGGGCACGAGAGAGGTCACGTCCACGGTGGCGAGCGTCTTGCCGTCGGCGAACCAGCGCGAGCTGAAATCCCAGCCGGTTTCGCCGCCCGCGCGCAGATTGCGCCACAGATCGGCGGCATCGCGTTGCGGAGTCTGCTGCGCGGTCAGGACGTCTTCGCGATACGACTCGTCGCGCGGCGTCGCGCGTTCGTCCCAATAGCGGTTGAGCAGCGTGCCGTTGGGCAGGCGCACCACATGCCGGTTTGCGTGGCCGGCGGCGAGGCCTTCGCTGCCGTCCATCCAGTACGCGTATTCGCGCTGCAATTCGGGCAGGTATTGCGCGTAGACAGCGTCGCCGTCTTTTTCGGCCACGAGGCGCACCATCTGCGCGAAAAACGGCGGTTGCGAGCGGCTCAGATAGTAGGTGCGATTGCCGTTCGGAATATGACCGTAGCGGTCGATCAAGGTCGCGAAGTTCTTCAGTTCGTCGACTACCAGCGCATGCTGGCCGCTCTGTTCGAGGCCGAGCATGATGAAGTACGAGTCCCAGTAGTAGATCTCATCGAAGCGGTCGCCCGGCACGATATACGCATACGGCAGCGGCAGCAGCGAGGACCACGGGCTCGCGGTCGCATCGGGCTCGCGGCGCAGCACATTCCAGAGCGTATCGATATGGCCGACCACGTCCTGATCGGGATCGGAGACATACGCTTTCGCCGTGCGCGTGGGCAACGTGAAGTTGTGCTTCACGAAATCGGCGAGGCTGAAGTTGCGCTGTTGCTTCGCGGTGGCGTATGCGGCGGCGATCTCAGCAGGCGATGCAAGCGGCACCATGTCCGCGAAAGTTTTGCTGTCGGGAAACAGATGCGCGAGCTGCACATCGCGATAGAGCGTGGGGTATTGCTCCGACGGTGGAATCGGTACGACGGGCGACGCCGGCGTGGGCGGCTCGACGTGCACGGCGGCGGCCACGATGCCGTCGTGTGCAGCAGGCGCAGTGGCTGCCTGCGCCACGCCGCTCGCCGACGCATGCCATACGAGCACGGCGGCGAGCAGGGTGCGCAACGGGTTGCGGGAGAGTGCGATGAAGGCGTGAGAAGGCATCGGCTACCAGATCAAAGTGGGCGGCGAACGAATGATCGAACGGGGCGAAATTGCATTCCTCGCATGATTGACCCGCGTGCGTCGCGCAAAGTTGCGTCGGCCGGCAACAGCCCCGCCCAGTAAGCCTAAAACCGCGTTCGGGCATCTCAAAACAAACACCCATCCTGTATGATTACGCCCGTCGTAGCGCGACAAAATGAATCACCCGACATACCCGAAAAATATTCCGAATCGCCACGATTCGCCCAGCCGAAGACAGAAAAAATGACCGCATCTCAGGCCGTCGACCAGAATCGTTTTCGCAGCATCATTCGCCGCAATATTGCGTTGCCCCTGGGTGTCGGCCTGATGACCATGGCGGTCTTCGTCGGACTGATCGCGTATCTGGTTTCGACCATGAACTGGGCCGAGCACTCCGAGCGCGTGATCGGCCAGGCCAATGAAATGCTGCGCCTCGCGGTCGATCGCGAATCCTCCATGCGCGGCTTCCTGATCACCGGCGACGAGAGTTTCCTCACGCCGTATGAAGAAGGCGGCCCGCGATTCAAGACTCAGATGGAGGCCCTGCAGGAACTGGTCGCCGACAACCCGCCGCAAGTCGAAAAGCTCAAGCAGATCGCGGCGATTCAGCAACGCTGGAGTAACTTCGCCGAACAGATGATCGACGCGCGCCGGCGTAATCAGGATTTCGAAAGTGCCGTGGCGAGCGGCCGTGGCAAGATCGAATTCGATGAAACGCGCCGCGAATTCGGCGATTTTCTGGATGTCGAATTGCGCCTGCGCCAGGAACGCGCGGAAGCGACGCGCCGCGTCACCACCACGCTGGTGAGCGTGTTTCTGCTCTTCAGCCTGAGCGTGAGCGGTCTGCTCGCGTGGATCGGGCGGCGCGAACTGATGAGCCTGTCGTCCACCTATGACAGCGCGCTGCGGCAGCAGGCCGACCAGACGGAGATGCTGCAGGAGCAGGTGTGGTTGCGCTCGGGGCAGCGTCTGCTCGCCGAAAAGGTCGTCGGCCAGACTACCTCGCCGCTCGTGGGCCGCGCGATGCTCGACTTCCTCGCGCAGTATCTCGACGCCGTCGTCGCCGCGCTCTACGTGCGCGACAAACGGCATGGCACGCTGCGCCGCATCGCGACTTATGGGTTTAGCCGTGAAAGCGAGCAGGCCGCGGCGCGCAATTTCGAAGAAGGCGAGACGCTGATCGGACAGGCGGCCTCGGCGCGCCGTACGCTGGTCTTGCGCGATGTGCCGGCCAATTACGTGCAAGTGGTGTCGGCCACCGGCAAGAGCGTGCCGAAGAATCTGCTCATCATGCCGATCGAAAACGACGGCGATGTCAACGGCGTCGTCGAACTGGGCTTTGTGCGCGAGCTGACTGTGCGCGACCAGGAGTTCATGGAACTGATCGCGAACAGCATGGGCGACTTCGTCGAAGCGGCGCTGTATCGCGAGCGGTTGCAGGACGCGCTGGCCGAAACGCAGCAGCTGAACGAAGAATTGCAGGTGCAGCAGGAAGAGTTGCGCGTCTCCAATGAAGGGCTCGAAGAACGCGGCCGCGCGCTGATGGAGTCGCAAACGCGGCTGGAAGCGCAGCAGGCCGAACTCGAACAGACCAACGTGCAACTGGAAGAATACGCGCAGCGTCTCGAGCGGCAAAAGTCCGATCTGCTGCGCGCGCAGGACGACCTCGCGGCCAACGCGGCGCGCCTCGAACAGTCGAGCCGCTACAAGTCCGAATTCCTCGCCAACATGTCGCACGAACTGCGCACGCCGTTGAACAGTTCGCTGATTCTCGCCAAGCTGCTGCAGCAGAACCGCACCGGCAATCTGACCGAAGAACAGGTGCGCTACGCGGAGACGATTCACGCTTCCAATAGCGACCTGCTGGTGCTGATCAACGACATTCTGGATCTTTCCAAGGTCGAAGCCGGCCAGGTCACGGTCGAACTCGAAACGGTATCGATCGACGCGACCCTTCAGGCGCTCGAGGAAATGTTCAAGCCAATGGCCGGCGCGAAGCATCTGCAGCTCAGCTTCGACCGCTTGCCGGGCACGCCGGATACGTTCATCACGGACGGCCAGCGCGTCACGCAGATTCTGCGCAACCTGCTCTCGAACGCGGTGAAGTTCACCGAACGCGGCGAGGTGGCGCTCTCGGTTGCACCCGCTGAAGGCGGCATGCTGCGGATCGACGTGCGCGACTCCGGCATCGGCATCGCGCCCGACAAGCTGGACATGATCTTCGAAGCGTTCCAGCAGGCGGACGGCTCGACCAGCCGTCAATACGGCGGCAGCGGTCTGGGCCTGTCGATTTCGCGTGAGTTTTCGCGCTTGCTGGGCGGCCGCATTACCGTTGCGAGCGAGATCGGCAAGGGCAGCGTGTTCACGCTGTGGCTGCCGATCGATGCGGAAGCCGCCTTGAACACGAACTCGGGCGCGCACAACCCGGCGCCGGTGTTCGCACCGGCCGCCGCGTCGGCAGGTCCGCAGGCCGCGGCCGGATCGGCGGTAGAACCGCTGCTGGCGCGGACGTCTTCGGTCGGCAGTCCGCCCACGGTGATTACGCCCGCCAATGGCCTCATGAACGTCCACACTGGCGGTCACGGCACGGGCACTGCGCTTGAAACGCCGATTCGCCCGATTGCCGACGACCGCGACAACCGCACCCGTGCCGGCCGTCTGATCGTGGCCGTGGAAGACGATCTCGCGTTCGCCGAAATTCTGCGCGAGCTGACGCATGAACTCGACTTCGATTTCGTCCACGCGAGCGACGCCGCGAGCGGCCTCTCGCTGGTGCGCGACATGCGCCCTGCGGCCGTGCTGCTCGATGTCGGCCTGCCGGACCGCTCCGGCCTGACCGTGCTGGAGTGGCTGAAGAACGACCCGCTCACGCGGCACATTCCGATCCATATCGTCTCCGCCACCGATCACGCCGACAAGGCGCTGCACCTCGGCGCTATCGGCTATACGCTTAAGCCGACCGCGCGCAGCACGATGGAAGCCGCGATCCGCCGCCTCGAAGCGCGTTTGCAGCAGCGCCTCAAACGCGTGCTCGTGATCGAGGACGACGCGCCGATGCGCGAAAGCATCCGCGCGCTCCTGCAAAGCGAAAACACCGAGATCGTTGCGGTCGCAACCTTGGCGGAAGCGTTGGAGTATCTGGCAAAGGTCTCGTTCGACTGCGTGGTGACCGATCTCGCGCTGCCCGACGGCACCGGCTACGACCTGCTCGAACGGCTCGCAACGAACACCGCGCATGTTTCGCTGCCCGTCATCGTGTATACCGGCCGCATGCTCTCCGACGAAGAAGAGCACCGCCTGCGCCGCTATTCGAAATCGATCATCATCAAGGGGGCGAAGTCGCCCGAACGGCTGCTCGACGAAGTCACGCTGTTCCTGCACAGCGTCGAGTCGTCGCTCGCACCCGAGCAGCAGCGCATGCTGCGCACGGTACGTCAGCGCGATAATGCGTTCGAGGGCCGCACGATCCTGCTGGCCGAAGACGACGTGCGCAATATTTTTGCGCTCTCGCACGTGCTGGAGCCGCTCGGTGCGAAACTGCAGATTGCGCGCAACGGCCGCGAAGCGCTCGAAGCGCTGGAAAACGGTCCCGAAGTACATCTGATCCTGATGGATATCATGATGCCGGAGATGGACGGTTTGACCGCGATGGGCGAGATTCGCCGCAATCCGCGGTTCGCTCATCTGCCGATCATCGCGCTGACCGCGAAGGCGATGGCGAACGACCGCACCCGCTGCCTCGAAGCCGGCGCGGACGACTACGTTTCCAAGCCGATCGACGTGGACAAGCTGGTCGCGCTGTGCCGCGTGTGGTTGCGGCAACGCTAGCAGGGGAAGGGAACACGTGAGCGAGTACGCATGAGCGAGTGCCAATGAGTCAGTCCGAATTTGACGCGCCGCAACGCATCAGCGATTTCGACATCGAGTTGAAACTGCTGCTGGAGGCGATTTATCTCAAGTATCAGCACGACTTTCGCCACTATGCGATGTCGTCGCTGCGGCGCCGCCTGTCCCAGGCGCTCGACGAGTTCGGGCTCAAGACGCTGTCGCAGTTGCAGGACCGCATCATGCGCAACGGCGACGAGTTCTCGCGGCTGTTCCAGTACCTCACGGTACAGGTGAGCGACATGTTTCGCGATCCGGCGTATTTCCTCGCGTTGCGCGAACATGTTCTGCCGCGTCTGCGCACCTATCCGTCGATCAAGGTGTGGGTAGCGGGATGCAGCACGGGGGAGGAACTCTGGTCGCTGAAAATCCTCTTCGACGAGGAGGGTCTGACCGAGCGCACACTGTTCTACGCGACCGACATCAGTCCGGACGCGCTGGCGCGCGCCGAGTCCGGCATCTACGCGCTCGACCGGATTCAGGGCTTCACGCAGAACTATCTGGCGGCGGGCGGCAAGCGTTCGCTGTCCGACTACTATCACGCCGCGTATGGCGGCGCGCGCTTTGCCGGTTCGCTGAAAGAGCGCGTGGTGTTTGCCGACCACAGCCTTTCCACCGACGAAGTTTTCCTCGAAGCGCATCTGGTATCGTGCCGCAACGTGTTGATCTATTTCGATCGTGGTTTGCAGGATCGCGCGCTGGGTCTGTTCGAGAACGCGCTCGTGCGGCGTGGTTTTCTGGGTTTGGGCAGCAAGGAAAGCCTGCGTTTTTCCCGTCATTACGAAGCGTTCGACGAGTTCCGCCCGAGCGAACGCATTTATCAGAAGCGCTAGCACGCTCACCATGCCACGCTCATCTGTTCAACCTGCTGCCGACCCTCAACCGCGTGCCGAAGCGGCACGCGGTTGCGAGCTCGTCGTGATCGGCGCCTCGGCGGGCGGCATCGAAGTGCTGAACGTGCTGCTCGGCGCGCTGCCCGTGGACTTTGCCGCGGCCGTCATGATCGTCACGCACCTGCCGCCTGATTCACCCAGCTATCTGGTGGGCGCGTTCGCGCACCGCTGTGCTTTGCCGGTGCTCGAGCCCGATGCGGGCGAACGCATCATGGCGGGCCGCGTGCATATTGCACCGCCTGGCTATCACATGCTGGTGGAAGTGGACCGCACTGTCGCGCTCTCCACCGACGCCGCCGTGCGCTTTTCGCGCCCCTCGATCGACGTGCTGTTCGAGTCGGCCGCCGCCGTGTATGGCGAGCGCCTGCTGGCGATCCTGCTGTCCGGCGCCAACGACGACGGCGCGCAAGGCCTGAAGCGGGTGCGTGCGCTGCGCGGCACCACCTGGGTGCAGGCGCCGGACACCGCCGGCTCCCCTGAAATGCCGCGTGCCGCGATTGAGCGCGGCGCGGCGCAATTTATTTACACTCCTGAAACCATGGCCCGGCGGCTTGCCGCATTGCCGGCCTCTCTTGACCCGATGCCATGACGAATTCACCCGTGAACATTCTCATCGTCGACGACATCGTCCACAACATCACGGCGCTCGAGGCCTTGCTGGCGCGGCCGGATCTGGCCGTGCTGGTGGCCGATTCGGGCACGGCGGCGCTCGACCTGCTGCTCAAGCACGAAGTCGCGCTGGCGATTCTCGATGTCAACATGCCCGGCATGAACGGCTTCGAACTGGCCGCGCTGATGCGCGGCAGCCCGCGAACCTCGCACGTGCCGATCATCTTTCTGACGGCGACCGCCCAGGATGCTTCGCGCACCTTCCGTGGTTATGAGGCCGGCGCGGTCGATTTCCTGTACAAGCCGTTCGATCCGCGCATTCTGCAATCGAAGGTCGATGTGTTCGTGCAACTCGAACAGCAGAAACGGCAACTGGCCGCGCAGCTCGTCACCACGCGGCAAATGCTGGAAGCCAACGAGATGCTGATGGCGGTGCTGAGTCACGATTTGCGCACGCCGCTCGGTGCCGTGCTGGCGTCGGCGGAATACCTGATGCGCACGGCCGCCGACGAACAATCGGCAACTGTCGCCGCGCGCGTGAAGAACAGTTCGCTGCGCATGGCGCGCATGGTCGACCAGTTGCTCAATCTGGCCCGTTTGCAGGGCGGGCGCCTGCCGTTGCAGCCGCGCTCGATCGAGTTGGCGACGCTGTGCCGCTCGGTGATCGACGAGTTCGCGTCGCGGGAGAACGGCAAGCGGATCGTGTTCGCGAGCCGCGGCAATACCGCGGGCGCGTGGGACACCGACCTCGTCTGGCAGGCCGTGTCGAATCTGGTGAGCAATGCGCTGCATCACGGCGTGCCGGGCGGCGATATCGGTGTCGAAGTGGATGGCGAAGCGGTCGATTCAGTGCGCCTGAAGGTCGCCAATCGCGGGACCATTCCGCCCGAGGTGTTTCCGCACCTGTTCAAGGCGTTCGGGCCGAACAATAGCGGCGCACGTTCGCGTGAAGGGCTGGGGCTCGGCCTTCATATCGTGCAGGAGATCGCCCGCATGCACGGCGGCAACGTCAGCGTGCATTCAGACGAAGCCACGGGCACGGTCTTCACGATCGAGTTGCCGAGAATGGTCACGTTCCAACGCGGGTCGTTCACGCGCAAGTGAGCGTGATCGTTCGGCGGTGCTGAACCGGCGGCGAAAAACGGCTCCCGCGTGGCGCTGTGCTACGCTTCCAGGACCGAACCCAGCACGGCAACCCGTATCCCATCATGCGTTCCTGGCGCATTTCTCCACCGCACCGCAGCGAACAGATCAGCACCTCGCGTGCGACTGAACTCGTCATGTCGATTTCGCATGCGGATGCCGACGCGTTCGCCGCCAGCATACTGAAAACGGTCGGCGATACGCTGCCGGTTTCGCAGTGCACCATCTTCGCTTACGAATTCGACGCGCGGCCGCGCACGGTTTCCGCCGCCGATCATCGCGGCGGCCGTTTTCTGCGTGACATCGCGGATCGCTATGCCACGCATTTCTATGCACTCGACGGCAACCGCGCGATCATCGGCCGCTCGCATGAAAAACCGGCTCGCGACGCACTGGTGCTGCACCAGCAGCATAGCGACGAGATCGAAAACGAGGCCTATCGCGCCGCCTGCTACGCGCAGCCGAATGTGTCCGACCGGTTATCGTTGCTCGTGCAGCCCATGGAAAGCGTCTGGCTGTCGATCAATTTATACCGCGACCGCGCCTATGGCGTGTTTCAGCCCGGTGAACTGGAGCGCGTGGAGAGTCTCGCGCCCTTGTTCGCGCACGCGGCCAAGGGCCATTACGCATTGAATGCTCAGCATCAGCAGGGTTCGGCCGCGGCGATGCTGGCGCGTGTCAGGCGCGCTTGCCCCGCACTCACGCCGCGCGAACTCGACGTGCTGCGCGGCACGCTCGAAGGCGCGAGCGCCGTTGAAATCGCACAGCGTATGGGCGTCAAGCCTGCCAGTGTGATCACCTACCAGAAGCGCGCCTACGCGCGCCTCGGGATATCGAGCCAACGCCAGCTGTTCGCGTTGTGCATGGTGCCCGAGCGGGCCTGAGCCGACGGGCTGTCGCTGCTGCCGCTGCTGCTGCGCGTCATACGCGCCTTGATCGCGCGTCGGCCTGTGTCTCGCGATCCCAGCGTTTCAACCACGGCATGATGAAATCCGCGAAGCCGTCGGCGGGCGGCGACAGCGCGCGCTCGGTGGAACGATACACGCACACTTCGCGGATCGTTTCCGGATCGACAATGCGCTTCATGACCAGCCCGAAGCTGCGCGCCAATGGCGCAACGTAGGCGGGCGCGAGCGTGACGGCCAGCCCCTGCGCGGCAAGGCCGAACGCCGTGGTCACATTGTCTACGACATCTACGGGAATGATGCGCGCCTCCACCGGCAGGTTGGCCAGCATCTGCCCGACTGCGCGTTCGTGGTCGCGGCCGGTGGCGATGATCGGCACGCCGCGCAAATGCGGCCACTGCACGCGGCGGCGCGCGTTCAACGGATGGCTCGGCGCGCACCACATCACCCAGGGGCTCGCGAACGCCGGATCGCAACGCACGCGCGCGCCGCTTTGACGGTCGGGGCCGATCGCGAGGTCCACGTCGCCGCTTTCCACGCGCTCCACCAGTTGCTCGACCACGGTGTCGCAAATGCGGACCACGACCTTCGGTTTGTCGCGTGCGTAGTCGGCGATGGCGGCGGGCAGCGCGGTCGCCGCCAGCACCAGGGGCGCACCGATCCGCACGATGCCGGCGGCGCGGTTGCGGATATCGTCGGCGGATTGCGCGGCGGCGCGCACATGGCGCAACACCGATTCCGCCGACGACAGAAAATCCTGGCCCGCGCTCGACAGATTCACGCGCCGTGTGGTCCGGTCGAAGAGCCGGAAGCCGAGTTCCGTTTCGAGGTCGCCCAGCAGCTGGCTGACCGCCGAAGAAGTCAGCCCGAGCCGTTCCGCCGCCGCGCCGATGCTATGCAAATCGACGATAGCGAGAAAGGCTTCGAACTGGCGGATGGTGACGCGCGTGAGTGGCATCTGGCGATTCTAAAGAAAAACTAACGAATCGTGAAAAATCGATTGATTGTGTACCGCGTGCGGTTCGCGGAGACTTGTCCCAATCGACGCACTCAGCCAAACCCCCTTAGACTTCCGTCACGCCGTGTCGTGAGCAAAGCCGCCGCGCACGCCGCTGCACAAGTCGGGACGCACGCCGCTGCACAAACCGGGATGCGCTGTGCAGTGCAGTGCGGTACGCCACCGCGCCAAACCGAGGCCGCCACGAGGCCCTATTCAAGGATTCACCATGTTCGACCATATTCCCGCTTATCCAGGCGATCCGATCCTGAGCCTGAATGAAGACTTTCAACTCGACCCCCGGTCGAACAAGGTCAATTTGAGCATCGGCATCTATTTCGACGACGCCGGCAAGCTGCCGGTCATGGACGCCGTGCGCCGGGCCGAAACCGCGCTGCTCGACTCGATCGGCCCGCGCTCGTATCTGCCGATGGCCGGCCTGCCGCTCTATCGCGATGCGGCACAGGCGCTGGTATTCGGCACGAACAGCGAGGCGCGCGCGGCGGGGCGGATCGCGACGTTGCAAACCATCGGCGGATCGGGCGCATTGAAGGTCGGCGCCGATTTCCTGAAGCGCTATTTCCCGGGCTCGCAGATCTGGATCAGCGACCCGAGCTGGGAAAACCATCGCGTGGTATTCGAAGGCGCGGGGCTGACGGTCAACACCTATCCGTACTACGACGAACTCACCGGCGGATTGCGTTTCGCCGACATGATCGACACGATCAGCCGCTTGCCGGAACAGAGCGTGGTGCTGCTGCACGCCTGCTGCCATAACCCGACCGGCGTCGATCTGAGTCCGGCGCAATGGGCGGAACTGGTGCCGGTTCTGCAGCGCCGCAAGCTGATCGCCTTCGTGGATATGGCATACCAGGGTTTCGGCGCGGGTCTGGAAGAAGACGCCGCCTGCGTGCGCCTGTTGGCCGACGCGGGCGTTCCGCTGATCGCCGCGAATTCGTTCTCGAAGAATTTTTCGCTGTACGGCGAGCGCGTCGGCGCGTTGAGCGTAGTCTGCAAGAGCGCGGAAGAGGCGGGCCGCGTGCTCGGTCAATTGATGTCGACGGTGCGCGCGAACTACAGCAATCCGCCCACGCACGGCGCGCGGCTCGTCGCCAACGTGCTGGCCGATGCGTCGTTGCGTGCTTCGTGGGAAGCGGAACTCGCCGCCATGCGCGAGCGGATTCTCGCCATGCGCGGCACGATCCACGCCGGCCTCGAAGGCCGTGTGGACGAAGTCATGGGCGCGCGCTACCTCGCGCAGCGCGGCATGTTCACCTACACCGGCTTGAGCGAAAGCCAGGTGGAGCGCCTGCGCAGCGAATACGCGGTGTACGTGCTGCGCTCCGGGCGCATGTGCGTGGCCGGACTGAACGCACGCAACGCGGATTATGTGGCGTCGTCGATCGCGGCCGTGGTGTCGGGCGCATAAGCGCGATACTTTCGATCAATAGAACGATAACAATGGAGCTGCACATGACCACTCTCGACATCCAGGCGCCGAGCGCGCCGAAGGCCCACGCGATGCATCCGGACGAATGGCAGGCGCGCGTGCAGCTCGCCGCGTGCTATCGCATTTTCGACCTGCTCGGCTGGACCGAGATGATCTACAACCACATCACGCTGCGCGTTCCCGCCAGTGTGAGCGGTGGCGAACGCCAGTTCCTGATCAATCCGTTCGGGCTGCACTATAGCGAAGTGACGGCAAGCAACCTCGTGAAGATCGATGCACGCGGACGCGTGCTCGACCACTCGCCGTATCCGGTGAATCCGGCCGGGTTCGTCGTGCATGCGGCGATTCACGAAGGCTTGCCGGATGCGCACTGCGTAATGCATACGCACACCACGGCGGGCGTCGCCGTGGCCTGTCTGGAAGACGGTTTGCAGCAAACCAATTTCTACAGCGCGCAATTGCACGACCGCATTGCGTATCACGACTTCGAGGGCATCACCGTGCATGCGGAAGAAGGTCCGCGGCTGCTCGAACATATCGGCGACCGGCAGGCGGTGATCCTGCGCAATCATGGCCTGCTTGCGTGGGGCCACACGTTGCCGCAGACTTTCGCGATTCTGTGGACGCTGAACCGCGCCTGCGAAATCCAGATGGCGACGTTTGCGATGGGCCGGGCGCGGCCGGTGTCGGAAGACGTCGCGATTCGCTGTTCGCGCGACGCGCTGCAGTTCGATCCGCGTCACGGCGCGGGGCAGGATGTGTTCGATGCGCTGGTGCGGCGAGTGGACCGCATCGACGCCAGTTACAAGGATTGAAACGATGAAAGTAGCTATCTACGGCGCAGGCGCGATCGGCGGCTGGATGGGAGTGAAGCTCGCGCAGGCCGGCCATGACGTGAGCGTGGTGGCGCGCGGCGAGACGCTGGCCGCGCTGCGCGAGCACGGCCTGCGTCTGATCGATGGCGGCGTGACGCATGCTGTGCAGGTGAGGGCGAGCGACAATCCCGCGGATCTCGGTGTGCAGGACCTCGTCGTGGTCGCCGTCAAGGGGCCGGCCATGGCGTCCGTGGCCGGGCAGATCGGGCCGCTGCTCGGCGCGCAGACCATCGTGCTGACTGCGATGAACGGGGTGCCGTGGTGGTTCTGCGACGGGCTCGGGCGCGACTTCGCCGGCAAGCGCCTGAAGTCGATCGATCCCGACGGTGCGATCGCCGCCGCGATTCCGAGCGCGCAAACGGTGGGCTGCGTGGTGCATGCCAGTTGCCTCGTCGAAGCGCCGGGCGTGATCCGTCATCATCAGGGCAACGGGCTGATTGTGGGCGAGGCGTCAGGGCAGGCGAGCGAGCGCGTCGCGTCGCTCACGGCCACGCTCGCGGCGGCCGGCTTCAAGGCGACGATGTCGGCGCAGATTCAGCGCGACGTCTGGTACAAGCTGTGGGGCAACATGACGATGAATCCGATCAGCGCCATCACCGGCGCGACCACCGACCGGATTCTCAGCGACGAACTGGCGCGCAACTTCGTGACGAGCATCATGCTGGAGGCCAAGGAGATCGGCGCGCGCTTCGGTATTCCGATCGAACAGGAGCCGGCGGACCGTCACGAGGTCACGCTCAAACTCGGCGCGATGAAAACCTCGATGCTGCAGGACGTGCAGGCGGGTAAAGCGGTCGAACTCGACGCGCTGGTGGCGGCGGTGCGTGAACTGGGGCAACTGACAGGCGTTGCCACGCCGAACACGGATGCGTTGCTCGGCCTCGCGCGTCTGCATGCGAGCACGCTGGGGTTGTATCCGAAGCAGTGACACCCGCATGAAGGATGAGCCGCACGCGCTGTGCCGAACGGTGATGTCTGCCTGAAGGAAAAGCAGAAGAAAAAGCAGAAGAAAAAGCAGAAGGAAAGCCGCCGCGCCCATACCGGGCGCGGCGGCTTTTTTCGCTTTATGCGGTCACCGCGGTCGAAGCCGGCAGCCGTGCCGCTTCGATCAACGACAACGCCCGCTGCGGGTCGTCGAGTTCGGTGAGGCACAGCATCGCGAGGCGCGCCAGATATAACGGCGCTTGAGCTTCGCCTTCGTTAGTGAGGGTCTTGCACAGCGTCGTGTAGACCAGGTCGAGGTCGCTGTCCGTCATGATGTGAGTCTCCGTGAATCAGATCGTCAGCGCTGCGCTGATGGCGCGCTGCGTGGCCGCCGCGCTGCCGTTGCGCCAGCGGGCGAGTACATGGCCGTCGGGCCGGATCAGATAGACCGTGCCGGGCGTGGCGTCGAGCATGTCGTGCAGGCGGCCGGTGTGATCGAGCATCGTCGGGTTGGCGGCCTGTGCGGTTTCGTCCTTAGCCAGCGTGATGGCTTTGAACGGAATCCCTTTTTCGGCCAGCGTGCCTTGCAATTCCTGCCACGCATGCTCTTGCACAGAATCGGCATTCGCGCCGAAGCGCAGCGCGGTGAAGCAAGGCTCGAGCAGATCCGTGAGATGGATATCGACGCTCGCGCCGCCGTCCAGTCGTTTGAGCCGGCATTCCGGCAACACGGTGCCGGGCGCCGGGCCTCGGCTGAACGAGCCGGCGGCGTCCGCGGCGGCCTCGTTGAGCGGCGACTGTGTATAAGCGATGGCATGCGTCTGCCGCGGATTGATCAGCGGACGCACGGCGGCGTGCCGCTCGGCGAGTCCGAGCACGGCCTCGCGCATCAGATTGAAGGCGAATGACGGCGGCGCCATGAACTCCGTACTCTTCATGCCGTAGCTCAGGTTTTCACGCGCCGCGAAGACGCGCTCCGCGCTGTAGCTGTCGAGGAGCCGCGGCGAAGCCACGCCGTTCACCACGCAGGCCAGCTTCCAGCCGAGGTTGTCCGCGTCGTCGATACCGGAATTGGCGCCGCGCACGCCGAAAATTGGTACGAGATGGGCGGCATCGCCCGCGAACAGCACCGAGCCGTGCCGGTAGCGTTCGAGCGTCAACGCGTTCGCTTTGTAGACGGTGATCCAGATCGGCGACCACTCGCCCGTCTCGCTCATCGCGTCGAGCACGCTCTGCACGCGCGGCAAGACGTTCTCGGGCAGGACGGCGGCTTCTGGGTCTTCGTCGTCGCGGAGCTGGTAATCGATACGCCAGACGTTGTCAGGCTGCTTATGGACCAGCACCGTCGAACCGGGGTTGGACGGCGGATCGAAATAGGCGAGGCGCTCGGTAGCGCGCTTGCTGTTTAGCTCGATATCCACGATCACATAGCGGCCTTCGTACGTGGTGCCGGTGAGCTTGAGGCCGAGTGCCTCGCGAATCGTGCTGCGGCCGCCGTCGCAGGCGACCACCCAGTCGGCGTGCATCTGCCACGCGGTGTCGCCCGTGCGCAGCGTGAGCGTCGCGCCCGCCGCACGGTCCGGCTCGCCGCGGCCGTCTTGCGCCGGTTCCTGCTCGATGCCGGTCACGCGAGTCTGCCAACGCATATCGATCAGGTCGGCATGCCGCTCCACCTCGTCGAGCAACAACTGTTCGATCTGGTATTGCGCGATATTGATCATGGGCGGCAGCGATTGTTCGTCGTCATGATGCATGGCGAAGCGAAACACTTCGGTGTCGCGATAGAAGCTGCGGCCGCCGGCCCACGGCAAGCCTTTTTGCAGGAAGCCTTGTACGACGCCGAGGCGCTTGAAAATTTCCAGACTGCGCCGCGAAATGCAGATCGCGCGGCTTCCGGTACATACGCTGTCGTCGGCTTCGATCAGTACCGAGCGCACGCCCTGGCGAGCCAGCGCGAGCGCCAGCGTCATGCCGACCGGGCCGCCGCCGACGATTGCCACGGGCCGCCTGAGCGGGTCGCGTCCGTCGACCAGCGGCGGCACTACGCCCTCGTGACGACGGGGCGAAAACGGATAGGGTTTGAAGGGGCGGTTCATGCGCGTCTCCTGAATCTTCGCTGCCGGGATTGCCCGCCGGGGCCGGTTAGCTCTTCACAGGCGGTGCGAATCGATAACGAAGTATGAAGGAGGGCGCATGCGGCGCTGTCCTCATTTTGGGTACGGACATGGATGGCGCGGCCGCGCCGCCTGCTCGGAAAGGCCGGCCGAAGGGCGGCGCGCCGCACTACTTGGTAGCGGGCGGCATGGAGGTCAAACGGTCCGCGTTGGTACGAAACCACTCGACCGAAAAGTCGACGAACGAGCGGGTTTTTGCGGAAATGTGACGGCGATCCGCATACACCAGCGCTAACTCCTTGTCGGCATTCGTGATACGGAAGTCCGTCAGCACCTGCATGAGTGTGCCGTTGCGCAAATCGGTCAGCACATGGTTCTCAGGCAAGACCGCGATCCCCATGCCCGCAAGCGCGGCTTGCCGCAGCATCAAGGCGTTGTTCACCACGAGCGCGGCGTCGAGCGTGACGCGTTTCTCGCGCCGATCCGGCGAAACGAAGATCCAGTTGCCGTCATGCGAGGCGGCGCTGAGGGCGAGAAAGGTGTGGGAGGTCAGATCCGCCGGCCGCGACGGCACGCCTTTCACGGCGAGATAGCTGGGGGACGCGACGGCAATGGGACGGACACTCAGCAACGAGCGTTTGATCAACGTGGTGCCGCTGATCTGCTTGGGCAGCACGATGCCGACGTCGAAGCCCTCCTTCACAAAATCGACGTGCTGATGCAGCAGCGTGACCGAGAGTCTGACATTCGGATACTGCAACAGATACTCCTGTAGCAGGGGTGTCAGGCTGGACAGTGAGAACGACGCGCCGGCAGCGATTCGCAAGGTACCGGACGGCTCGATCGTGCCGCGTATCGCAACCATTTCGATCTCCTCGATTTCATCGAGAACGTTGCGGCAGCCCTTCGAGTAGATCTCTCCCTCTTCGGTCAGGGAGAGGCTGCGGGTATTGCGATTGACGAGTCGTGTGTTGAGGTGAGCTTCGAGTTGCTCGAGGTAACGCGTGGCCATGGCATTCGAAATGCCGAGATTGGCCGCGGCCTGTCCGAATGACATGGTTTCTGCGATGTTGATAAATACGCGCATTGCCTGAAGCTGATTCATGATATCACCAACGCTGTAACGGATAGGTGCGGAAAAATTGAGATATTAGTTTTTAACAGATAATCAATGGTCTCCCGGCCTGCGATTTATGGGCGGGTTAAATGTGAATTAATTTTGATTTACGGTATCGGTATTTCGTTCTCAAAAAAAGACGGGGTTTTGTTTTGTTGGGCTTCAGCAACGGTCAATCCTGGCGTCGTATCGAGCGGCAATGGGCATGAGCGATGCGCATCCTGCGCTGCGTGGGCCTCGCCCGTCCTTCGCAAGAATATCTCAAATATAAGTTGAAAATACTTTTGCATAGTTTTGCGCGGTTGCGTCAAAGGCGGGCGTCTAAAATTCAAATCGCACGCAGAATCTGTCTTCAATGCGAATTCAAATGAATTGGAGATGGGTGCATCCTGGTTGCGGCAGGTTTGTTCTTATGTCGGCAACTTAGTTTTAAGATAAAACGCCAAGGTATTTCAAATGAAAAAAATCATTACTGCGGCCGCCGTATCCGCCACTTTTGCGTGCGCGGCGCACGCCCAGAGCAGCGTTACGCTTTACGGCATTGTCGATGCCGGTCTGACGTACGTGAGCAACGAAGTCAGCAAGGATTCCACCGTCACGTCCGACGGGCGCGTCACGAATGGCAAGGCCATGTTCGGCATGACCGGCGGCAACATCCAGCCGAGCCGCTGGGGCCTGCGCGGTGTCGAAGATCTGGGTGGCGGACTGAAAACGGTCTTCAACCTGGAAAGCGGCTTCAACATTGCCAACGGCAACCAGGCGGTGTCCAACAAGCTGTTCAACCGTCAGGCGTACGTCGGCCTGTCCAACGATTACGGCACGGTTTCGTTCGGCCGCCAGTACGATTCCGTAGTCGACTATCTTGCACCGCTCACGGCGGCCGGCAGCTGGGGCGGCACGTATTTCGCGCATCCGGGCGACAACGACAACGCCAACTCCTCGATTAGCGTCAACAACTCGGTCAAGTTCCAGAGCGCGAACTACGGCGGCTTCTCAATGAGTGGCCTGTACGGCTTCTCGAACAATGCGGGCTTCGCCGACAACCGGGCGTACAGCGTCGGTGCGGGTTACCGCAACGGTGGCTTGCAACTGGGTGCGGCCTATCTCCAGTACCAGGGCATGGACCTGAACCAGAGCAATGGCGCGGTTAGTGGCGGCACCTTCGCGGCGTCCGCCGTCAGCGGCGTTCAGAATCAACGCACCTGGGGTCTCGGCGGAAGCTACGCATTCGGTCCGGTCATTCTCGGCACCGTATTTACGCAAAGCCGCTTCCAGGACAAGTTTTCGGATATCTCGGTTCGCTATAACAACTACGAGGTCAATGCACGCTACAACCTGACGCCGGAACTGGGTCTGGGCGCGGCCTACACCTACACGCAGGCATTGCGCGCGGCGCCGGGCACTAGCGACACGAATACCGGCGCGGCCCACTGGAATCAGTTCGGACTGCAGGCTGACTACTCGCTGTCCAGGCGTACCGACGTTTATGCGGAAGCGGTCACGCAGCTTGGCGCGAACAACGGTCGCGGCCTGAACACCGTGCAGATCAACGGCACCTCGGCGCCGTCCACGGCGAGCAATCAGTTCCTCGTGACCACGGGCATCCGTCACCGGTTCTGATCTGACTGCTGTTTCCGTTTGCAGGGCTGATGCGACCGACCATGTCTTTCGGGGTGTGAGCGGTTTTCAGCCAGCGCAATTGATTCGCGCACAACTAACGGCCGCGCCTTGCGGCGCGGTCACACGCAATCAATTGCTTTGGCGCGCATGCCCGGCTGTCGAACTATTTTTCACGGACCGTTCATGCCAGTTTTGCTGTTGCGATGCCTGATTCGCTCGTTGAACGCACCGAAACGCCTGCTCGGTGAGACGCGGGGACGGCTAGCGCTTATGTTGGGTCTGTTCGCTTTACTCACCGCCTGCGGCAAGCCCGCCGCTCCCGAAGCCTCCCAGCCGGTCGACGTAACGGTCACGACCGTGACGCCACGCGATACGCCCGTGGACTTCGAGTTTGTTGCCCAGACCCAAAGCTCGCGCGCCGTGGAAATTCGCGCCCGCGTGGATGGTTTTCTCGACAAGCGAGCCTACACCGAAGGCGAGATGGTCCGTCAGGGGCAGACGCTCTTTCTGATGGATCCCAAGCCATTCGAGGCCGCGTTGCAATCGGCACAAGGCGCGCTGGCCCAGCAGCAGGCACGGCTCGGTGTCGCGAAAGCCAATCTCGCGCGCGTCATGCCTCTCGCCGCGCAGAACGCCTTGAGCAAGAAGGATCTCGATGATGCGACCGGCAGCGAGCGCGAGGCCGCGGCCGCTGTCATCGCCGCGAAAGGGCAGGTTGAGGCCGCGCGATTGAACCTCGGCTACACCACGATCAAGTCGCCGCTCGCCGGCTTGTCGAGTTATGCAAGACAGCAGGAAGGCAGCTATGTCACGCCGGCCCAGTCTGGCCTGTTGACGTACGTCTACCAGATGGATCCGATGTGGGTCGAATTCAGCATCTCGGAGAACGAGATGCTGCGGTATCGCGACCAGATTTCAAAAGGCCGGTTGCGCTTTCCCGCTAACGACCAGTTCGAGATCACGCTGTTGCTGGCTGACGGTTCGACGTTTCCCGCGCGCGGGCATATCGACTTTGCCAATCCCGTGTTCAGTGCGCAAACCGGCACGTTCCTCGTACGAGCCGTATTCGCGAATGAAAAAGGTGCGTTGCGCCCCGGCCAGTTCGTGCGCGCGAGGGTGTCCGGCGCCGTGCGGCCGAATGCCGTTCTACTTCCCCAGCGGGCCGTGCAGCAGGGCGTAAAAAGCCATTTCGTGTGGACGGTCGACAAAGACAACAAACCCCACCAACGGGTCGTCGAGATGGGCGAATGGCAGGGCGATGACTGCTTTATCAACGACGGCTTGCGCGCTGGCGACAGAGTCGTTGTGGACGGGGCGCTACGGTTGTCACCCAATGCGGCGATCAGCATAACGGGGAATGCTTCTTCCGTGGAGCATCGCGCCAAAGTCATGCCGCCCGTTGCGCAACAGCAATCCGAACAGAACTCCGCGCGTTAATCCCGCGTTAACTCCGCGTTAACTCTGCGGACTAACTCCGCGCTCCAGGCGGCAAACCGGATGAAGCTCTCCCATTACTGTATCGACAGGCCGATCTTTGCGTCGGTCATCTCCATCGTCATCGCGCTTGGCGGCCTGTTGGCCATGTTTGCCTTGCCCGTCGCCCAGTACCCGGACATCACGCCGCCGCAAATCACGATTACCGCCAGCTACCCGGGCGCCAGTGCCGACGTGGTGGCGAACAACGTTGCCGCGCCTATCGAGCAGCAGGTCAACGGTGCGGACAACATGATCTACATGACCTCGTCGAGTTCGTCGACCGGCAGTTTGACGATCAACGCGTTCTTCCGCAACGGCACCAATCCGGATCTGGCTCAGGTGGACGTGCAGAACCGCGTCAACCTCGCGTTGCCGCAATTGCCGCAGTCCGTGCAATCGCAGGGCGTGCAGGTGCAGAAGAAATCGTCCGCGTTCATGATGGTCATCGCGGTGTACTCGCCCGATCACCGCTTCGATTCGACTTACGTCGCCAACTACGCGAACGTGTATGTGCTCGATGCGCTCAAGCGCATTCCGGGCGCGAACCAGGCCAGCATCTTCGGCACACCCGACTACGCGATGCGTATCTGGTTGCGCCCGGATCGCATGGCGCAGCTCGGTATTACGGCTACCGACGTGCAAAACGCGGTGGCGAACCAGAATCAGCAGTTCGCAGTCGGGCGTCTCGGCCAGGCGCCGACGGGCCTGCCAGTGGAACAGTCGTTCGCGGTGACGACGAGTGGGCGGCTCGCCAACCCCGCCGAATTCGACAACATCATTATTCGCGCGTCGAGCAACGGCGCGGCGATCGTCCGTTTAAAAGACGTCGGCCGGGCCGAACTCGGGCAGAAAGACTATTCGATACGCAGCCGGTTCCAGGGCAAGCCCGCTACGGTGATCGCGATCTATCAACAGCCCGGCGCCAATGCGCTGGATGTATCGAAGCAGGTGCGCGCAACGCTGGCTGAGATGAAACGGTCGTTCCCGGAGGGTATCGACTACAACATCGCAATGGATACCACCGACTTCACGCGAGCGTCGATCGCGGACGTGGTGAAGACTTTCTTCGAAGCCGTCGTGCTGGTGGTGATCGTCGTATTCATGTTCTTGCAGAGCTTTCGCGCCACGCTGATTCCGGTGCTGGCGGTGCCGGTCTCGATCCTCGGGACGTTCATGGGCATGGCCGCTCTGGGTTTCTCGATCAACATGCTGACCATGTTCGGCATGGTGCTGGCAATCGGCATCGTGGTGGACGATGCGATCGTCGTGATCGAGAACGTCGAGCGCAACATGCGCAAGTCCGGCCTCTCGCCGAACGCGGCGGCCAAGCGAGCCATGGATGAAGTATCGGGCCCGGTCGTCACGATCGTGCTGGTCATGTGCGCGGTATTCGTGCCGGTTGCATTTCTGGGCGGCATTACCGGGCAGATGTACAAGCAGTTTGCCATCACCATTGCGATTTCCGTGGTCCTTTCCGGCGTCGTGGCCCTGACATTGTCGCCAGCGCTCGCTGCGGTGCTGCTGAAACCGCAAGCGCATGCAAAACATCGTTTTTTCAGGTGGTTCGATATCGCCTTCGCTCAGGTCACGGCGGGCTATGGCCGCGCCGTGTCGCTCACCATCAGACGCTTTGGCGTTGCGCTGCTGCTATTCGCCGGCATGCTCCTGCTCGCCGTCACGATGATGCGCTCCATTCCGCACGCTTTCCTGCCGCCTGAAGATCAGGGCTACCTGCTCGGCGCAGTCATCATGCCCGATTCGGCGAGTCTCGATCGCACCGGGCGGGTGTCGTCGCGCGTGACCGACTACTTTGCGAAGCAACCCGGGGTGGGCAGCGTCACCGTGGTCGATGGTTACAGCCTGCTCGACAATCAGACAATGAATAACGCATCGACATTCTTTGTCGGACTGAAGGATTTCGACGAGCGGTATGCATGGGCGAACATTCGCACGCAGAATGCGCGTGCGTTGCTGCTCGGCGCTTACCGGGCGCTGTCGCGCATCAAGGAAGGTATCGTCGTGCCGGTCAACCCGCCGTCGATTCCCGGGCTCGGCACGACGGGCGGCACCGAAATGTGGATTCAGAGCAAAAGCGACGGGACTACGGCGCAACTCGCGCAGGTCGTGCAGGATTTTGTCGCGAAGGCGAGGGCGCGCCCCGAACTGGCGGGCGTCACGTCGACCTTCAACGCCTCATCGCAGCAGTTGCGTGTCGATGTGGATCGCGACAGGGCGGCCACACTCGGCGTGCCGATCGACGAGGTGTACAGCACGATGCAGACCCTGTTCGGCTCGCTGTACGTTTCGCAGTTCAATCAGTCGAGCCGTCTGTGGCAGGTCATTCTCCAGGCAGAGCCCTCGTACCGGTTGAAGCCCGCGGATCTCGAGCAGGTATTCGTGCGCAGCACCACGGGCACGATGGTCCCGCTCAAATCGGTCGTGATGTATCGGTACGTGACCGGACCGTCCCTGATGACGCGCTTCAACGATTTCCCCGCCGTGCTGATCACCGCCAATGCAGCACCGGGCCACAGCTCCGGCGAGGTGATCGCCGTGCTGGAGGAGCTTGCGCGAACCATGCCCGCGGGATATGGCGTGGGGTGGAGCGGCGAAGCCTATGAGGCCCGCCAGTCAGGCAGCACGTCGGGCCTCGTTTTCGTGTTCGGTCTGGTGATGGTGTTCCTGATTCTGGCCGCGCAATACGAACGCTGGAGCTTGCCCGTCGGCGTTCTGATGGCGGTGCCGTTCGCTCTGTTCGGCGCTTTGCTGGCCATCCTGATAAGAGGCTTGAACAACGACGTCTACTTCCAGATCGGTCTCACCATGCTCGTCGCACTCGCGGCGAAAAATGCGATCCTCATTTTCGAGTTTGCAGTGCTGAATCGCGCCCAAGGCGCAGCGGCGTTCGATGCCGCGGTGACCGCCGCCCGCGATCGGCTGCGGCCGATCGTCATGACGTCGTTCGCCTTCATTCTCGGCTGCGTTCCGCTTGCTATCGCGACCGGCGCGTCGCAAAACAGCCGGCATTCCATCGGCACCGGGGTGATCGGCGGCATGTTGGGGGCGACCGGCGTCGCCGTGTTCTTTATTCCAATGTTCTTCTTCCTGCTCGAATCGGTGAACGAGCGGCGCGCCGGCAAAAAGAACGCAGGCGCGATGCCGGAGAGGCAAGGTGAAGGGAGCCTGGCCGATTCGCCCTCATTGGCTAACAGATCGACCGGTGTGGACCCCGGCACGAAGCGGGGTCATTGACATGCGTCCAGCCGGTTCAAATGTTTCCTGGGTATCGGCACTCGGGCTTTGCCTGTGTCTGAGCGGGTGCGTGATGGGCCCCGACTATGCGCGGCCGTCAATCGCCACGCCGGCCACCTTCCGTTTTTCGGATGGCGCGCAGGCGAAAATCGTCGATACGGCGTGGTGGGCGCAGTTCAGCGATCCAGTGCTGAACGAACTCATTGCCACGGCGCTCGCGCAGAACAAGGACCTGAAAATCGCAGCCGCCCGCGTCGACGAATTTCGCGGTCAATTCGTCACCACGCGCTCGCAACTGTTTCCGCAGATCAGCGCCGGTTTCAACGCCGGTCGCCAGCATGTCTCGCCGCTTGCGCAGGCGTCGTTGCCGGCGGGTCTTGGCTCGGCCTACAACTCGTTCAATGCCACGTTGCCCATCTCATGGGAGATCGACGTTTTCGGCCGTGTGCGGCGTCAGACCGAAGCCGCGCGCGCGAATCTGCTCGCTAGCGAGGAAGGTCAACGGGCCACCATGCTCACGCTGGTGGCGTCGGTTGCCACGTCCTACATCAATCTGCGCAGCCTGGATCAGCAACTCGAGATTGCAAAGGCAACCGCGGCGAGCCGCGAGAGTTCGGTGAAAGTGTTCGAACTGCGCTTCAAGGGTGGGCAGATTTCGCAGGTCGAACTGGCCCAGAGTCAGTCGGAATACGAAGCGTCGCTGGCGGACATTCCCGCCATCGAGGCGCAGATCGGGCAACAGGAAGACGCGCTTTCGGTATTGCTCGGCCTCAACCCCGGTCCGATTCTTCGCGGCCGTACGCTCGATGAACTCCAGTCTCCCAACGTGCCGGCAGGCTTGCCATCCGCGCTGCTCGAGCGCCGTCCGGACGTGTTGCAGGCCGAGCAGAACCTGATTTCCGCCAACGCGTTGATCGGCGCCGCGCGCGCGCTTTATTTTCCGCAGATTTCGCTCACCGGGCTGCTGGGCTCGTCGAGTACGCAGTTGAGCAGGCTCTTTAGCGGGCCGGCGAACACATGGGCGTTTGCAGGCGCACTGACCCAGCCGATTTTCTCCGCCGGCAGCATTGCCGGGCAGGTCGAGCAGGCCAACGCGCGTCAGCAACAGGCGCTGTATGCGTACCAGAAGGCTGTTCAGTCCGCATTCCAGGAGGTCAGCGACGCGCTTCTCGGCGTCGAGAAGTCACGTGAAAGGCTGAGCGCGCAATCTCGCCAGGTGGACGCGCTGAGCGCCTATGCGAGACTCGCGCGACAACGCTATGAAGGCGGCTACACGAGCTATATGGAAGTTCTCGATGCCGAGCGAAGTCTGTTCAGCGCGCAACTGGCTTATGCGCAGACCCGCAGCAATGAGTACACCTCCCTTGTTACACTTTACAAGGCGCTTGGCGGCGGTTGGGGCGCTGACGCGCTTGCCGGATTGGAGCGGGACCGAGCGGCTCTACAAGGCGACACAAGATAGTCGTCGAGCGATTCGGGTTCGTGGCTAGCAGGTGGCGGGGTACAACGTGCAGACTGGCCGGGCAGGTCCGCGGTCGGATCACGAGCTAAGGCTTGCGCGCACGCGTACCCGCGCGGCCGCGCTGGTCGCGCGCGTGGTTGCCGGCGTGCGATCAATCCGCTCCGCCCACGTGCAAAGGGTGGCGCGCATGCTGCAAGGTGGACGCCGCGAGGCATTCCTCGATCATCGCGCGGAAGGTGGGCGCCGCGTGCGAAGCGCCGGTCGCGCCCGACTCGGGGCCGCCCTCCGGTGCGCCGCCCACGCCGAGCACGAGCGTCGCGCGAGGGCGCCATTCCCGCGTGCGTCGCAGCATATTGCGCAAGTACGGCGGCGATTCCGGCGCGTCGAGCGAGACGATGCAGATGACCGACGCATCCTTGAAACTCGGCTCGTCGGCGCGCGCGCTCCGGTAGCCCGAGTGCGTGGCCATCATCGGCGCGAGATTCTGGCGGCCGAGCAATTGCACGGCGATCGCGGTTGTCACTTCGTCGAATGAACCGCGACCGGGCACGCATAGCACGGACGTTTTTTCGGCTGCGCGGGGCATTGGCGGATGGGCCGAAACAGGGCTGCCGTGCCGCTCGGAAAGATCGGCCGAAGCCGAGGCCGACGCGTGCAGCGCGCTCGCGGCGTCGGCGGCTTCGGTGCGCGCCAGGCGGTCCGGCAAGCCGTCCGCGATCTCCAGGTTTTCGACGATGTCCACCAGCGCGTCGTTGACGCGCTGCAACTGGTCCGGCATCAGCACGCCGCGCATCGCATCATTGCGGGCGAGCTTGAGGCCTTCGAGCACGACTGTGTCGTAGTAGTCGATCAGCGACATCTCGCGCAGCAACCGCTCCGCCTGCACGATGGCCTCGTGCGGATCGTCCGCCAGCAAACGCTGATAGAAGTTCTGCGCGGGTGTGAGCGCGGGTTGATCGCCGAGCAGCACCGTGAGGAAGTTCAGCCGGTCCGCGTAGCGCCCCATCGTGACCACGCACAACGTGAGCGGGGTCGACAGGACGAGGCCGATCGGCCCCCACAGCCAGCTCCAGAAAATCGCCGCGACCACCACCGCGAGCGGCGACAGCCCGGAGCGGTGGCCGTACAGCAGAGGCTCGGCGATCTGCCCGGCCACCAGGTCGACCACGATGAACAGAATCAGCGTATAGACCGCCATGGTCCATTGCGGCTGAATCGCGGCAGCAAGGAAGACCGCGAGAATCGCGGCGATCCAGATGCCGATATACGGCACGAAGCGCAGCAAGGCGGCGATCACGCCAAACAGCAGCGCACCCGGCACGCCGATAATCGCGAGCCCAATGGCGATCACCCCGCCCGCGCTGAGGTTCACGCCCAGTTGCGCGACGAAGTAGCGGCTTAGGCGCACGGCGGCGTCGTTGATCGCGGTCGTGGTACGGTGAAGATCGCGCGAACCGAACAGGCTGATCAAACGGTCGCGCAGATCCTCGCGTTGCAGCAGGATAAATATCGTCACGACCAGCACGATAAAGGTCGTCTCGATCGGCGCGATGGCCGGCGACAACGCGCGTTGCGCGAGCTGCATCGGCGTGGGCGCAGGCTCATGCACTTCCACCGGCTGCGGCACGGCGGGCGCGTTGCGCGCCGCGCGTCCGGTGGGGCGCGGCGGGTTCGGTTTGGACGGGGCCACACGCTGCAGTGCGACGGCGGCGCGGCTCATCAGCGAATCGGCGCGGCCGACGGTCTTTTCCTGAACCGTTTCAATCTTCTGCTCGATCGCCACCTGATACTGCGGCAAGTCGCCCGCGAGTTGCACCAGCTGCGCGCCGATCAGCGCGCCGACCGCGAGCAGGCTCGCCAATGCGAATAGCACGGCAATGAAAATGGAGGGCAATTGCCCCATGTGCAGACGCCGCAACATTTGCACGAGCGGCGCGAGCAGGAAGCTGAGCAGCACAGACAGCGTAATCGGGATCAACACCGCGCGGCCGAAGTACAGCCCGCACACCACCACCACGCCGGTGATCACCGAAGCGAGGCCATGCAGGCTGGGCGTGCCCGGCGGGTAAACGCGGTTCGGCCGCCCATTTGGCGGTAACGAGATTTTCATGAGCACACGTTCCGATTCAGAAGCGCTGTTGTTCTTATGCTGATCGCTCGCGGACAAACTGATGGCGTCCGGGCAATGCGCTGGAGCAAGTCATATGCCTGGATTGTAGGCGCTTTGACGCCTCACGGGTCTATCGCCTATCGCAAGTGCAGGCGCAGCAGCTCGAACAGTTGCGAGCTCCCATACAGCAGCAGGCCGATAAAGCCGCCGACAATCGTCCCGTTAATCCGTATGTATTGCAGATCCTTTCCGATGTTCAGTTCGATCTGCCGTGACATGTCGCGCGAGTCCCAGTTCTTGACCGTATCGCTGATATGCCGCGTAAGGAATTGCGCAAAGTCCGGCGCCATGGTGCGCGCCGCTTCTTCGAGGTGGTCGTTGAGCGACTGGCGCAACGCCGGATCGTGCGCGAGTTCGCGTCCGACCCATTGACCCATCGCCATCACACGCGCATGCAAGGCCGAGTCGCTGCTTTGCAGATCGCGCTTGAGCCACGCGCGCAATTCGCCCCACATGTCTTTTACATACGAACTGAGCGCGTCGCCTTCCACAAGGTAGCGTTTCAGTTCCTCGCCTTTTTGCAGGAAGGCGGGATCGGTCTTGAGCTTGTCGATCAGTTTGTGCGCGGCGTCATCGAACTTCTCGCGAAGCTGGTGCGTCGGGTTTTCGCTGATCTGTTCGAGCATGCGGTTGACCGCGTTGGCAAGCGCTTCCGCGCCTTTCTCGCTGAGCCATGCCGAAGGCAGGATCATCTCCATCTTCGGGTATTCGCTCTTCACCCAATCGACGATGCGCTCGGCGATGAACTCGCGCGCCTGCGGCTCGCGCAGCAGCCCGATGACCTGTTCGATACCGGCGTCGAGCAGTTCCTGGTGGCGGCCGTCCTTGGTGAGCGTGTCGAGAATGGCGCCCATCGACTGCGACAGGTCCACCTTGGCCAGCACGTCGCGCAGCGCGTCCTTGATGAAGACCTGAATGCGCACGTCGTCGGTCAATTCCAGAATGCCGCTGGTCAGTTTGACGACGTAGTCGCCTAACCGCGCGGTATTGGCCGGCTGCGTGAGCCAGCCGGTAATGCTTTGCGCCGGGTCGTGTTTCTGGATCAGCCCGACCAGCGAAGGCACATCCAGAAACTTGTCCTTCACGAAGACCGCGAGGTTGTCGGCGATCTTGTGCTTGTTCCTCGGAATGATCGCGGTATGGGCGGAGACGAGCGGGATCGGCACGCGGCGAAACAGGGCGGCCACGGCGAACCAGTCGGCGAGCGCGCCGACCATCGCGGCCTCGGCGATCGCCTTGATGCCGTCCACCCAGACGCCGCGCGGCATGAACGCGGTGACCACGAAAACGCAGGCGGCCGCGAGCAACAGGAGTAAGGGTGTGCGCTTGGCTTTTTTCAGTTCGATGGCTTTGTTCATCGGCGGCAGGGCAGCGGGTTCGGGGCGATTGAAATCATGCGGCGCGCTTCACGCGCGTCCAGAACCGCGAGTGTAGCGCCGCCCGCCAGCCCATGTACCAACCGGCTGGGACTATCTTTAGCGCGCCGGCACGGTAACATCTACGGCTAGGCTGCGCGGGCTCGCCCGGCGAGGCAGATTGCAATTGAATGGAATGGAGGCACAGTGATCAGGTTTCTGCACACCGCGGACTGGCAGATAGGCACGCAATTCGGCCAGTTCGAGCCGGACGAGGCGGCGCACCTTGCCGAAGCGCGCTTCGAGACCGTGCGCAGGATCGCCGCCGAAGCCGCCGCGCGCAAAGTCGACGCCGTGCTCGTGGCCGGCGACGTATTCGATCTGCAAACGGTCTCGGACACGGTGATTCGCCGTCTGTTCGGCGCGCTGCAAGGCTTCACCGGACCGTGGATCATGTTGCCGGGCAATCACGACGCCGCGCTCGTCGAGAGCGTATGGACGCGTGCCCAGCGCCTGAACTGCATCGCGCCGAATGTGCGCGTGGTGCTCGAACCGGGCGTGGTGTTGCTGGACGACTGCCGGTGCGCGTTGCTGTGCGCGCCGCTGACGCAACGCATCACCTACGACGACACCACCGGTTTCTTCGATACCACGCAGACGCCACCCGGCTATCACCGCGTCGGGCTCGCGCACGGCAGCGTGAGCGGGATTCTGCAGGAGGGCATCGACTCGTCCAATCCGATCGCGCCGACGCGTGCCGCGAGCGCCCGTCTGGACTATCTGGCGCTCGGCGACTGGCACGGTCATCTGCGCGTCGACGAGCGCACGTGGTATGCCGGCACACACGAGCAGGACCGCTTCCGGGCCAATGATCCGGGCTTCATGCTCGATGTCACGCTGGCTGAGCCGGGCGCGTCGCCGGTGGTCGAGCCGGTGCGGGTCGGACAATATCAATGGCATCGCTGGGACGAAACCATCGCCGTGCCGACCGATGTGGATGCGCTAAAGGCACGCCTCGCCACCCTGGGCAGTCACGATGTGCTGCGCGTTGCAGTCGCCGGCACGGCCGCGCTCGCCGATGCCGAAGCGCTTCACGTCGCGGTGGAAGAAGCGCGCGCCCGCGTGCGGGCCTTGCGCGTCGATCTGAGCGGCCTGCAAGTGCTGCCCACCGCCGACGACCTCGCCGAACTCGGCGCGCAAAGCGGCTATCTCGCCAAGGTGGTGGCGCGTCTGCGTGGCTTGCAGGAAGACCCGCAGTCCGACCCGCAAGCGGTCAAGCGCGCGGCGGAAGCATTGCTGCTTCTGGCGCGTTTCCAACGTGAACTGCCGCGCGAAGCGAGGTCCGCATGAAGCTGCAAAGTATCGCGATCCAGGAATTCAAGCAGTTCACCGGGCGGCTCGTCATCGACGATCTGCAGCCCGGTCTCAATCTTTTCGTCGGCCCGAACGAGGCCGGTAAGAGCACGATTGCCGAAGCCGTACGCGCCGTGTTTCTGGAGCGCTACAAGGCCTCGCATCTGAAAGACCTGTTGCCGTGGGGCAAGGCGAGCGGACAGCCGTCGGTCGAAGTGAGTTTCGAGCTTGACGGCGCGGCATGCCGGCTGTCGAAGCAGTTCGTCACGCGGCAGCGCTGCGAACTCAAGATCGGCCAGAGCGTGTTCGGCGAGGATGAAGCTGAAGACAAGCTCGCGGCCTTGCTGGGTTTTTCGCGCGCCGCGCGTGGACCGCTGAAGGCAGAGAATGCGGGCGTTCCTGGTTTATTGTGGGTGCAGCAAGGCGGCACGCAGGAAGTGCGCGATTCCACCAGTCACGCCGCTCAGTATTTGCGCGATGCGCTGTCGCAACTCTCGGGCGGCAGCGAATCCGCCGGTGAGGACGCGCTGATCGCCGCCGTGCAGCGCGAGCTTCGGCAACTGCTCACCGCGCGCACGCAGAAGTCCACCGGGCCGCTCGCCGAAGCCGAACAAACCCTCGCCCGGCTGATCGAAGAGCGCGATGAGCTGGAGCAGCAGCGTCAACAGTTCGAGGAGAACATCGCGCGGCTTGCCGCGCAGCAGGAAGCCTTCGACGACACGCAGCGCAAGCGCCCCTGGGAGCTTCACGAGCAGAAAGCCTTGCAGGCGCAGCAGCGCGCCGATGCCGCGGCTGAACTCGAACGCAACCTGCAAGGGCTCGCGCAAGCGCTCAAGGCGAGTGAGGCCGAACTGGCGCTGCCGTTGCAACAGGAGCAGAACGCACTCGAACTGGAAGCCGCCGTCGCGCGCGAGCGGCAGCAACTCGACGCGCTGCGGGCGAGCGTGGCGGCGGTGCAAGCCGAGCACGCACAAGCCGCGGCCAGCGTGGCGCAATTCGAGCAGGCTTTCGCCGATGCGAACCGCGCGCTGGAGTTGGCCAATGCGGCAGTGACGGTGGCCGATCTGCGCAGCCAGATTGAGCTCTATCGGGCCGAGAGCGAGCGGCTCGAAGCGTCGATCGCCGCTGCCGCCAAAGCTAACGACGCAATGCTGGAGGCTGCGCGCGTCGCGGCCACGCTCGAAATCGACGAGGCGAAACTGAAACGGCTCGCTGCGCTCGGCAGCGAGTTGAGCGTGCTGCGCGCGCGCACCGAAGCCGCGATGACGCGCATCGAATACCGCCTGCACGGCGCGATGACCGTTGACGATAAACCGGTGAGCGGTGAAGGCGTGCTACGTCTGGACGGGGAGAAGCGGATCGGCCTCGGCTCGCTCGGCGAATTGCGGGTAGTGCCGGGTGTCTCCGATCTGCCTGCGCGATTGTCCGAACTCGCGTCGCTCGAAGCGCAACATGCGCAGTTGTTGCAGGCGCTCGGTGTGGCGTCGCTCGGCGAGGGCGAATCGCGGCATGAACAGTGGAAGGCGCTGGTCGCCCAGCAGAAAAGCCAGGCGAAGATTCTTGAGGTGCACGCGCCGCAGGGCATCGAGGCACTGCGCGCGGCGGCGGCAACGGCTGCGGCGCGCATGCAGGCGGCCAATGAGCGGCTGGCGAGTCTGCCCGACGTCTCGACCGCGGCGCCGCTCGACGAGGCTCGCCGCAACGCCGAAATCGCACGCGACGCGTTGGAGGCTGCGCGAAAAGTGTTGACGCAGGCGGCCGAAAAAAGATCGACCGGCATGGCCAATGCGGAATCACTTGCGGCTCAGTTGCAGCGGAAGGATGCGCAATTGAGCGACGAAACTTTCCGTCGGAGCCGCGAACAGTGGCAGACGAAAATCGTCGAACAGCGCGTGCAGGTCGAGTCGTTGCGCAAGCAGCGCGAAGGGCGTGAGCGCGAGCTGGAAGCCGCGCGCCTCGATGATCCGGCGGCGGAGGCGAAGCGCTATCGCGCGTCGGCGGAACTCGCGCGCAGCGAGCAGAACGAGCGGCAAGTGCGGATCGCGGGCTTGCGCAGCCAACTGGAGACCGTGGGCGCGTCGGGGCTTGGAGAGCGTCTGGCGGTGCTCAAGGCCAAAGTCGAACAGGCCACGCGGCGCCGGGACGAACTCAGCTTGCGCGCGAGCGCGTTGAGTCTGCTCGACGAAGTGCTGGTGGACGAACGCGACGCCGCAGTCGCGCAATTGCGCGCGCCGTTGACCGAACGGCTCGGGCATTATCTGAAGCGGATTTTCCCGCAGTCGACGATCGCGCTCGGCGACGATTTGAGTCCCGCCACGCTGGATCGCTTTGGCCGTGCGGACACGCTCGATGCGCTGAGCTTCGGCACGCGCGAACAGCTCGGCATTCTGACGCGGCTTGCCTATGCGGATTTGCTGAAGGCATCGGGCCGGCCGACCTTGTTGATGCTCGACGACGCGGCCGTGCATACCGACGCCGCGCGACGCGACGCCATCAAGCGCGCGCTGATCGACGCGGCCACGCGGCATCAGATTCTGGTGTTCACTTGTCATCCTGAGCTGTGGGACGATCTCGGCGTGAGGCAGCGGGCGATTGATGATCTGAAGGTGGCGGCCTAGCTGCCGCGCCACGCAAGCACGGTGTCAGCGATCACCGCGCAAGGCCGCATGAATTGCCACATGCGGCCGATGAATACTCACGCAGATTTGCAGAAAGATCCGATCTCCATCGATAGACATTTCCCCTGAAACTATTGATTCGAGTCTTCGCTGCGGTGTGAGCCTTCCGCCAGGATTGGTTACCCCTGCTTGTGCCGAATGCGTGCGCATGTCCGCGTGACGACCGTCTGAACAGTCGCACGGATCACGGGGATCGCTCATGGCGCAGGATACCTTCATCAAGATTGACGGCATCGACGGCGAATCGCAGGACGCGTCGCATCTGAACGAAATCGACGTTATTGGTTGGCGTTGGAAGGTTTCGCAGGCCTCGACCATGATGTCGGGTTCCGGCGGCGGCGCGGGAAAGGCTACCGTTTCAGACCTGGAGTTCACTCACAAGCTCGACCGCGCGAGTCCGAATCTGACCAGGTTCTGTTTCACGGGCAAGCATATTAATCAGGTGCGGTTGACCGTGCGCAAGGCCGGGGGACTGCCATTCGAATACCTGAAGATCACGATGCACGACGTGGTCATTACACAGGTCGAACCGATCGGCGGTGGCGATGAATGCCACGAAGAGGTTCATCTTTCTTTTTCGACAATGAAGCATGAGTACTTCGTGCAGAACGCGCTGGGGGGAAGCGGCGGTGCGGTGACCGCGACGCTTTATATCAAGAACAACACTGCAAATTGACGGGGCAGGGGCAGAGGAAATGCCGGTCAAGTGTACTTTTGTTCTTAATGGGAAGAACACTTCCACCTTCACGTGCGAGGGAACCGTGCCAGTTACTGCATTTTCTGGAACCGGTCGAGGGCGGGATAATCCTGACGAAACGGCCGTGGAAAACGTTGGGCCGATTCCCAAAGGGACCTACTATCTCGTCGATCGTCAGTCAGGCGGTTACATGGGCTTGATATACGACTGGTGGAACGCGCAGGGTGTTAGCTCTACCGATCGTCGAAAATGGTTCATGCTCTGGAATCCGGCAACGGGGGACACGACTAACATCAATGGCATCAAGCGCGGTAACTTCCGGTTGCATCCAGTCGGGCGCCTCGGGCTGAGTCACGGATGTATCACGATCGCGAGCCCTAATGAATTCGATCGACTTCAGATATTCATTCGTTCGCGAGGACAGACGATGCCCGTGCCGGGGTCTGCCTTGAGGGCCTATGGAACCGTTGACGTCAAATGAACAAGCGCTCACTCATCAACATTGCGACTTACACCGCTTTGATAGTGATGTCCGCGATTGCTGGTTTGCGGACCACGTATCTTATCGACATGCTCCCAATGGAAATGCCTGAGAGCGTGGAAGCATTTATCCGATTCTGGCTGTCCTGCACCGGCACTGAATATCTGGGAAATCCAGACGATATGGAGGTGCTTGCGTTCCTGCTCTATTGGGCGGTCGCCACATTGCTGATTGCAGTGGCACTAATTGGATTCAAACGGTGGCTGTCTCGCTATCTCATTGCCAGAAAGAGTGGTGAAGCGATACCTAAGATGCCTTTGTCCGTAACGCTCGTGGCATGTTCATTTGCGCTTCTCGTCATGAGTAATATTGGTTGGCAACTGTCGAGTCCGCTTACGAGATACCCCCTTCATATACCCGCTCCAGTCAAGGCAGTAGTCAAATTCTACCTATCAGCCACAGGCCAAGGCGCCGGGTCAGATCTCGACGAGAACTTGATTTTGTACGTCATGGACCTTTATTGGGCAATAGCTACCCTGTGCATCGGCGTACCGGTCGTTCTTTGCTGTCTGGCGATACGTCGGTTCATGCGCAGAAAAACCTTATAGCGCACACGTTCACTCATACCAGCGCGGCGTATAAACCCACTCGCCGCCTTCGTCCGCGTTGCCGAACCTGCGTGTCGTGGACGACCCCACGATTACCATCGTGCGCATGTCCACATCAGACGAACGCAGTTCGCCCAGCGTGATCGTCCTCAGCGTGCTACCAGGCCGACCAATGTCCCGGCCCAGCACTACCTGTGTTTGCGCACCCCGATATTCCCGCACGATGTCCAGCGCTTTATCCAGTTGCCAGGGCCGTGCGCGCGAGATCGGGTTGTAGAACGCCGTCACCAGGTCCGCTTCGGCCGCGTGCCTAAGGCGCTTTTCGATGATCGCCCAGGGCTTCAGGTTGTCGGACAGCGACAGCATGCAGAAGTCGTGGCCCAACGGCGCACCGGCTTGCGCCGCCGTTGCCATCGCCGCCGATACGCCCGGCACGATCGATAGCTCGACCGCCGCCCAGTCCGTGTTCTGCGAGGCCTCTAACACTTCTAGCACCGCCGCGGCCATCGCGAATACGCCGGGGTCGCCCGAGGACACCATCACCACCGCGCGTCCTTCGCTCGCCAACTCGAAGGCATGTCGCGCGCGCTGCAGTTCCTCGCGGTTGTCCGTGCCATGCACGCGTTGGTCGGCGCGCAACGGGCCGGCCATTTTCACGTAAGTGTCGTAGCCGAGGATATCGGTGGCTTCATTGAGCGCCGTGCGCGCGGCGGGCACCATCAGGTCGGCGCTGCCGGGGCCGAGGCCGATCACGGTCAGGCGGCCACGCACTCGGCCGATCGTGTCCGGATCGATGGCGAGCGGCGCCAACGCAAGCGCGACACCTGCCGTCGAATCGTTGTGCAGCGTTTCGTAGGGAATGCGCAGCGCGGCATGCAGCAGGTTGCCCGGCGGTTCGCCATCTTCGGGACGCGTCAGCGCGAAGCGCAACGGCACATTCAGGTTCGCCGCGGCCTCGGCCAGCGCCGGATCGCCCATGCACTCAGACGAGGCTAGTAACGCCGCGAGGGACAGCGGCGCGAGACCATGCGTATCGAGTGCCTCCTGCACGCGGGCCACAATCCCGGCACTGGCACTGGCACTGGCACCCGCACCCGCACCCGCACCCGCACCCGCACCCGCACCCGCACCCGCGCCCGCGCCCGCGCCCGCGCCCATCACCGCCGCGACCACACTTCGCGGATGAATCACCAACTCATCCTCGCGCCCGTCCCACGCACGCGGCGTTACGCGAATCGCGAGGCGCGCCGAGTCGGAGCGGGGCAGTTGCGCGTCATCGAGCCACGGCGCGTCGCCTTCGATACGCGTGCTTTCGCCAGCCAGCAGATCCGACACGAAGCGTTTTCCTTGCCCGACGTCGGCGAGCGTATAACCATCAGGCGGATTGAGCACGCAGGTGCCAAAACGCAATTCGCCGCTCGTCGTGATGGCAGGCGGCACGGCTAACATCGCGGCCATCTCGCGCGCCATCACGTTGACGCCGGCGAGACCGCCGAGCAGCGGGACGACCGCGCTGCCGTCTTCGGCAACGGCCAGCACCGGCGGCTCGACGCCCTTGTTCGCCAACAACGGCGCGACGCAGCGAATCACGATACCCGCCGCGCACAACGCGACGATCGGCGTGCCGCGCGCATACAGTTCCCGCAAATGCGCGCCGAGTTCGCTGTAAGCCACGTCCGCCTCGACACGTCCGCGCAAGCCGTGCACCCGGCTATCCGCATACAGCGCCTGAATGCGTCGCGCTGTCGCCAACGCGCCCGCGCCGAGAATCACGATCGCGGGCGCGTTCATCCTTGCCATTTTTCCCCCGGCACCACGAGCAACGAAAAATACGGCGACGCCATCGGATCCACGTCGGCGAGCGCAACGATGCGTTGATTGCCCATCGTCGCGCGTTCGACGTAGAGCGCGCGGTCCGCGAGGCCGAGTTCGCCCAGCACGCGCCGCACCTTGTCGAAGTTGCGGCCGAGTTTCATCACGACGGCGGCGTCGGCATCGGCGAGACGCCGGCGCAATTCGTCTTCGGGCAGGACGCCCGAGAGCACCGACAAACTCTGATTGCGGTACACGAGCGGCGAACCGAGCACCGCCGCGCCGCCGAGCATCGAGCACACGCCGGGCACGACTTCGCTCTCGTAGCGCGCCGCGAGCCGGTCGTGCAAATACATGTACGAGCCGTAGAAGAACGGATCGCCTTCGCAGATCACGGCGACGTCACGACCCGCGTCGAGATGCGCGGCGACGATTTCGGCGGCGGTGTCGTAGAAATCGGCGATGATCGCTTCGTAGGAAAGCGGCGGTTCGAGCGCTTCCGTAGTGACGGGATAAACCAGCGGCAGATGCTGCTGCGCGTCGTGTAAATGCGCTTCGATAATGCTGAACGCGTTGCCTTTCTTCCCCTTCGCGACGAAGTACGCGACCACCGGCGCCGCCTTCAGCAAACGCAGTGCTTTCAGCGTGATGAGTTCCGGGTCGCCGGGGCCGACGCCAAGTCCGAACAAACGTCCTTGCACGGTCATTTATTCGACCTCCGTTGCCAGCGCGTTCACGGCGGCCGCCGCCATGGCGCTGCCGCCGCGACGGCCGTGCACGATCACATAGGGCACACCGCGACTGTTTTCCGCGAGCATGACTTTCGATTCGGCCGCGCCGACAAAGCCCACCGGAAAGCCTAGGATCAGGGCAGGCCTGGGCGCGCCCGCGTCGAGCATATCGAGCAGATGAAACAGCGCGGTCGGCGCATTGCCGATCACGACGACGCTACCCGCCAGATGCGGCCGCCACAATTCGAGCGCGGCCGCGGAACGCGTATTGCCGAGTTCGCGTGCGAGCGACGGCACGTCCGAGTGCGTGAGCGTGCAGATGACCTCGTTGTGGGCCGGCAACCGCGCACGCGTGATTCCTTGCGCGACCATGCCGGCATCGCACAGGATCGGCGCGCCTTGCGCGAGCGCCGCACGGCCCGCCGTGCCCGCGCCTTTGGAGAACTTCAGGTCGTCGATCACATCGACCATGCCGCACGCGTGGATCACGCGCACCGCGAGTTTTTCGAGGTCGGCGGGAATGCGCGACAAGTCGGCCTCCGCGCGGATCGTCGCGAAGGATTGGCGATAGATCTCCTGACCGTCGCGAATGTAATCAAGCATCGGTGTTACTCCGGGCCAGGCGTTCGAACATGTCGGCGGCCTGGTCGATCGTCAGTTGGCGCGCGACGCACTGGCCGAAACCGGGCCGTCCGTCGCGTCGATAAAAGTCGTAGAGGCCGGGCGCCGCCGCTAGCAGCGTGTACGGCGCGCAATGCGCCGCGGCGCACGAGCGGGAGCAGCCGCTCAGATGCACATCGACGCCGTCAGGCAGGCGGGCGGCGAGGCGCAGCGCGTCGGCCTTGGTGTCGGCGAGGCTCTTCGCACAGCCGCTCGATCCGGCGCAGGCAATCAGGCGCGTGATGGCTTGCGCGGGATCGGTGGCGAGGCCGAGCGTGGTCAAGCCGGATAGCACAGCGGGAACCGCGTGCGTTGCGATGTCGGGCAGCAGCACGCTTTGCCAGGGTGTGAAACGCAGTGTGCCGTTGCCGTGCTGCTGGGAAAGCGCGGCGAGGGCGCGCAGGGCGCCGGCGTCGAGGCGTCCGAGCGGCGGCTGGCCGCCGACGTACCAGGCTCCGGGCACCCGTTGAGGGTGGACGCCGAGGCGGAGGCTCGCATCGGCGGGCGCGGCTCGACGCCAGTGGGCCAGCGATGCGTCTCGCGTCAGCGGAAAATGGACGTACCGTTGAGCGTGATGCAAGAGCGCGTCGGCGCAATGGCCGGCTAGCAGGTGACGCATGCGCGTGGCGTCGGCGGGGGCGAGTTCGAGGAAGGTGAGCAGCAGCGCGCGCACCAGAGCGGGGACCTGTGAAGGCAGAACCGCGGCCAGTGCAGCCGTGCTGTGCGCACCGGGTTTTGCAGCAAGATCCGGCGAACCGGTATCGTCGTACTGCGTTGGCGAGCCCGCACACGCACTCGCGGGCGGACAACCCGCCAGCCCGAATACGAATCGCACGCCGTCCGACTCCTGCGACGCCGCCAGCCAGACATCGTGCGGATGATCCACTCTCGCGAGCCGTTCACCGCCGTCCAGCAGCAGCGCGAATTTCGGCGACAGCGCCGCGAAACGGGTTTCGCTTTGCAGCATCGAAAGCAAATCGGCGCACAGCGGGCGCGTGTCGAACAGGGCTGACGGATCGCGTCCGGCAGCGGGGCTGATCATCACGTTGCGCACGTCGTCGGCGGCGATTGCCGCTGGTGTGTCCGGTGCCTTCGCCGCGCCGCTCGACGGCCTCGGCCCGAGCCCGGCAGCCACGAGCGCCGCAATCAACGCCGCTTCGTCACCCGGCTTGACCCCACGCACCTGCAGATTTGCCCGATTGGTCAGCTCGATTGCCCCGGCAGCGTGGCGTGCGCAGGCATCCGCGATCGCGCGCGCCTGCGCCGCGCTCAACTCGCCGCCAGGCAGTTTGATGCGGCAAAGCCCGCCGTCGCGGGCGGCCACGATGCGCAGCAGCCCCGGACACGCCGAGGGCCGCGGCGTCGCGGCCGCGTCGGAGACAATGGTGGAAGGCGAAGCATGATTCAAGACGGACACCGGTTTAGCGTCGCGCGACGGCCCGAGCATGCCGTGAAGCGGCATGGCTGCGGCATCGGTACACCCCGCCCGATGTTGGCTGGCACGAACAGTCTCGCCGGCAGGTCTCCTGGCTGGCAGGTCATGGGCCGCCGCTGCCTTCCCGGTAGAACCAGTGGCGTGGAGCGCAGGCGGACTCGCTGCATACAGTTGCGGGGGCAGCCACAGTGGCACTGTGTTCCCTCTTCGGCCCCGAAGGGCACCGGCGGCTGTATTATGCCTTTTTTCGAACAGCACAACGAGGCTGGGCGCTTTGATCGGCGCGGTACAGCGGACTATTTGAAGACACAGAATGAGGATGGGTGCATGCCGGCGTGGCTGACGGTGGTGGGCATAGGCGACGACGGTTTCGCCGGTTTGGGAAGGCCCGCGCGGCGTGCTTTGCTGGAAGCGTCGGTGGTCTACGGCGGCGAACGTCATCTGGCGATGCTGCCCGCGCGGCTCGCCGCGCGCCGTGCCGCGTGGCCGCGTCCGTTCGATCTCGCGCCTTTGCTGGCTGAGCGTGGCGGCGCAGTGTGCGTGCTGGCGAGCGGCGATCCGATGCTGTTCGGCGTGGGCGCGACGCTCGCGCGACAGTTGCCGGCAGGAGAGTTGCGCGTGCTGCCCGCGCCGTCATCGTTGTCGCTGGCCGCTGCGCGCCTCGGCTGGCCGTTGCAGGACGTCGCGACGGTGTCGCTGGTGGGCCGGCCGTTGGCGACGTTGAACGCGCATCTGCACGACGGCGCGCGCGTGTTCGTGCTGAGCGCGGACGGTCGCACGCCCGCCGCGCTCGCGGAGTTGCTCAACGCCCGCGGTTTCGGTGCGACCCGTATGAGCGTGCTGGAACACCTGGGCGGCGAGTTGGAGCGGCGCATCGACGGCCGGGCGGATCAATGGCCGGCGGGTGAGATGGCCGCGCTGAATCTGATCGCGCTCGACTGCCGTGCCACCGAGGGCGCGCCGCGTTTGCCGCTGACCTGCGGTTTGCCCGACGACGCCTTTCGCCACGACGGCCAGTTGACCAAGCGCGATGTGCGCGCGATCACGCTCGCGCGTCTCGCGCCGGCGCCCGGCGAATTGCTGTGGGACGTGGGCGCGGGCAGCGGCTCGATCGGCATTGAATGGATGCGCGCGCATCCGACGTGCCGGGCGATCGCAATTGAAGGGCATGCGGAGCGTCAGCGCTTCATCGAACATAATCGCGATGCGTTGGGCGTGCCGACCCTGCAACTCGTCGCGGGCCGCGCGCCTGCCGCGTTGCAAGGGCTGCCGGGGCCGGATGCCGTGTTCATCGGCGGCGGTGCGACGGTGCCGGGTGTGCTCGAAGCGTGCTGGGCCGGTCTGCGTGAGGGCGGCCGGCTGGTCGCCAACGCGGTCACGTTGCAAGGCGAAGCGGCGCTGGCGGCATGGCGCGAGCGGCACGGCGGCACGTTGACGCGGATCGCGCTCGCGGACGCGCAACCGCTCGGCGGGTTCGATACGTGGCGGCAGGCGCTGCCAATCACGCTGCTGGATGTGACCAAACCGGCCGAAGGTGCTGTGAGGAACCCCGACTCACCCCAAGAACCCTGATGCGCGAAGAAACGCCCGAACAACCCGCGCCGCTGCGTAGCGGCTACACGACCGGCAGTTGCGCCACCGCGACGTCGCTGGCGGCGGCGCGTCTGCTGCTCGCGGGCGTGGCCAGCGACGTCGCGGAGATCGTATTGCCCAAGGGCCAGCATGTGCCGATGCCGCTGGTGTTCTGCCGCCTGATCGACGATGGCGCCGGCGGCGCCGAAGCCGGCACCATCAAGGACGCCGGCGACGATCCCGACGTCACGCATGGCGCGCTCGTATTCGCGCGCGTGCGCCTCGTCGCCACGCCGGGCGTGACGTTTCGCGCGGGGCCGGGCGTCGGCACGGTGACGCGTGCGGGACTGACGCTGCCGGTTGGCGAACCGGCGATCAACCCCGTGCCGCGCAGAATGATGACCGAGCATCTGGCCGAACTCGCGGCGGAGCATGCCTATGGCGGCGGCTTCGAGGTCACGATCGGCGTGGAAGGCGGCGAAGCGCTCGCGCTGAAAACGATGAACCCGCGTCTCGGCATTCTCGGCGGTCTGTCGATCCTCGGCACCACCGGCATCGTGCGGCCGTTTTCGTGCTCGGCGTATATCGCGTCGATCCATCAGGGCATCGATGTAGCGCGCGCCAACGGCTACACGCATCTTGCCGCCTGCACCGGCAACGCCAGCGAGGACGCGATGCGCGCGCACTACGGTCTGCCGGATATCGCGCTGATCGAAATGGGCGACTTCGTCGGTGCGGTGCTCAAGCATATGAAGCGCGCGCCGGTCGAGCGTCTGAGCGTGTGCGGCGGCTTCGGCAAACTCAGCAAACTGGCGGCGGGGCATCTCGATCTGCATAGCCGTCATTCGAGCATCGATCTTGAACGGCTCGCGCAGTGGGCGGCCGAACACGGCGCCGACGCCGCGCTTCAGGCGGCGATTCGCGCGGCCAATACGAGCCAGCAGGCGGTTGCATTGGCGCGTGAGCAGCAGGTGCCGCTCGGCGATATCGTCTGCCGGCATGCGCTGGCCGTGGCGCGCGATATCGTGCCGCCGCAGGTCCACGTGGAAATGTTCGCGATCGACCGCCAGGGCAACCTGATCGGAGCCGCGCAATGAAGCGGATTCTGCTGCTCGGCGGCACCGGCGACGCGTTGCGGATCGCTCGCGAACTCAACGATCCCGTCCACGTGTACAGTCTCGCCGGCCTTGGCAAGGTGCCGGGCGATCTCTCGTGCTCGGTGCGCGTGGGCGGTTTCGGCGGCAGCGAGGGCCTGGCGCGTTACATCGACAGTGAGGGCATTGGCCTCGTGCTCGACGCGACGCATCCGTATGCCGCGCAAATCAGCGCGAATGCGGCACAGGCGAGCCGCGTCGCGCGTGTGCCGTATTGGGCGCTGCGCCGTCCGGCCTGGCAGCCGCAAGCCGGCGACGATTGGCGCATGGTCGGTGACTGGGCCGCGCTCGCGGATGCGCTTGCGCCGTTCAGGAAGCCGCTCTTCACGCTCGGCCGCGAACCGCTTGCGCATCTCGACGAGATTCCCCCGCATCAGTTCTGGACCGTGCGTTGTCTCGATTCGCACGAGGACACGGCGCGTGCGCGCATTATCGCGGCGCGCGGCCCATTCACGCTCGAAGGCGAACGCGCGCTGTTCGCCCTGCAAGCCTTCGACGTGGTGGTGAGTAAAAACAGCGGCGGCAACGCGACCGAGGCAAAACTCGAAGTCGCGCGTGAGCGGGGTTTGCCGGTCGTGATGTTGCGCCGGCCCGAGTTGCCGGCGGCGGATCGGGAGTTCGAGCGCATAGCCGACCTGCTCGAAGCGCTGCAAGCGGCGCATTGAGCTTCCGCCTGAATCGCGCATGCCTGCCATGCCGCGCTAACGAATCATGGAGTAATGAATGACGGTGTTTTTTATCGGCGCCGGTCCGGGCGACCCGGAACTGATCACGGTGAAAGGGCAGCGGCTCGTGCGCAGTTGCCCGGTGATCCTGTACGCGGGTTCCCTCGTGCCGGCCGCGGTGCTCGAAGGTCATGCGGCCGCGCAGGTCGTCAACACCGCCGAACTCGATCTCGATCAGATCGTCGCGCTGCTCGCGGCGGCGCACGCCAAAGGCCAGGACGTGGCGCGCGTGCATTCGGGCGATCCGTCGTTGTACGGCGCGATCGGCGAACAGATCCGCAGACTGCGCGAATTGCATATCCCCTATGAGATCGTGCCGGGCGTGACCGCCACGGCCGCCTGCGCGGCGGCGCTGGGCTGCGAACTCACGCTGCCCGATGTTTCGCAGACGCTGATTCTCACGCGCTTCGCGAACAAAACCAGCATGCCGGAAGGCGAACAGCTCGCTGACCTTGCGCGGCACCGCGCGACGATGGCGATTCATCTCGGCGTGCGGCATCTTGCGCGCATCGTCGATGAATTGCGGCCGCATTACGGCGGCGCGTGTCCGGTCGCGGTGATCTATCGCGCGAGCTGGCCGGACGAGGAGAAGATCACCGGCACGCTCGACGATATCGTCGGCAAAGTGCAGTCGAGTTCCATCGAGCGGACCGCGCTGATTCTGGTCGGCCAGGTGCTCGCCGCCGAAGGCTTCGCGGACTCGACGCTGTACGCGAAAGACTGAACCGCCGAACGTGGAAACGCCCATTAGCGCGGCACGATACCGCGCGCGAATGGGCGTTCGACGCTGGTTCAACGACCGATCACATCACGCAGGCCATTCTTCCGGCTGCTTCGTCGCCGCGAGCTTCGCGCGCAACGCCCTGGCGGCCCGCACCATATTCGCGAGCGCGGCTTCCGTTTCCGGCCAGCCGCGCGTCTTCAACCCGCAATCGGGATTGACCCACAGGCGCTCGGCCGGAATCACTTCGCATGCACGTTCCAGCAGACGTTGCATCGCGTCCGCACCCGGCACGCGCGGCGAGTGGATGTCGTAGACACCCGGGCCGATTTCGTTCGGATACGCGAAGGCGCCGAAGCCGTCGAGCAGTTCCATCGCCGAGCGCGAGGTCTCGATGGTGATCACGTCGGCGTCCATTGCGGCGATCGAGGGCAGAATGTCGTTGAACTCCGAATAGCACATGTGCGTATGAATCTGCGTCTGATCGGCGACGCCCGCGGCCGAAATGCGGAACACACGCGTGGCCCAGTCCAGATACGCGGCCCAATCGGCGCGGCGCAGCGGCAAGCCTTCGCGAAAAGCCGGTTCGTCGATCTGGATGATGCGAATGCCGGCCTTTTCCAGATCCACGACCTCGTCGCGGATCGCGAGCGCGAGTTGCAGCGCGGTGGTCGAGCGTGGCTGGTCGTCGCGCACGAACGACCATTGCAGCATCGTCACAGGGCCGGTCAGCATGCCTTTCATCAGGCGCTGCGTGAGTGATTGCGCGTAGCGCGTGGTCTCGACCGTCATCGGTTCGGGACGGTAGACGTCGCCGTAGATGATCGGCGGCTTTACGCAGCGAGAGCCGTAGCTCTGCACCCAGCCGTTTTCCGTGAACGCATAGCCCCACAACTGTTCGCCGAAATATTCGACCATGTCGTTGCGCTCGGCTTCGCCGTGCACCAGCACGTCGAGGCCCAGTTCTTCCTGTTTGCGCACGGCGATCTCGATCTCGGCGCGCATGCGTTGCAGATAGTCGAGCGCGCGCAGTTCGCCGCGTTTGTAGGCGGCACGGGCCTGGCGGATCGTCGGCGTTTGCGGGAACGAGCCGATCGTGGTGGTCGGCAGGAGCGGCAGGCCGAGCGCTTCGCGCTGCACGCGGTTGCGTTCGGCGAACGGGCTTTGCCGTTGCGCCATCGCGCTGCTCACCGCGGCCACGCGTTTTTGCACGAGTGCGTTGACCACCGCGCTGGAGTGGCGGCGTGCTTCGAGCGCGCGGTCAGCGGCGGCAAGCATTGCTTCGGCCGCGGCGGGATCGCGTAAGGCAAGGGCGAGCGTGGCGACTTCAGCCAGTTTTTCGGTGGCGAAGGCGAGCCACGATTTCAGATCGGCGTCGAGTTTCTTCTCCGCGTCGAGCGCAACCGGCACATGCAGCAACGAGCACGACGGCGCGATCCACAAGCGTTCACCGAATTCGGCATGCAGGCTCTGCAGCGATTCGACGATCTCGCCGAGATCCGCGCGCCAGATATTGCGGCTGTCGATTACGCCTGCCGACAGCACCGCATGCGCTGGCAATGCCGCACGCCACGCGTCGAGCTGTTGCGGGGCGCGGACCAGGTCCAGATGCACGCCGCCAATAGGCAGCGCGGCCACCCGCGGCGCGTGTTCCGCAGCGCTTTCGAAGTACGTGGCGAGCAGCAGCTTCACGCCCGACGCGCCGAGCACGTCATACGCGGCGGAAAACGCTTCGAGCCATTGTGCGGGCAGATCGACGCACAGCGCCGGCTCGTCGATCTGCACCCACTCGATACCGCGCTGCTTGAGCTTGTCCAGCAGGCGGCTGTAGCGGATCACGAGCTTCGGCAGCAACGACAAACGGTCGAAGCCGGCAACATGGCTCTTGGACAGCCACAGGTAAGTGATCGGCCCGATCAGCACCGGCTTGACCGGCAGATTGTGCGCGAGCGCTTCGTCGATCTCCTCGAACAGCCATTCGACGCCGCCGTCGAAGCGCGTCTGCGGCCCGAGTTCGGGCACGAGGTAGTGGTAGTTCGTATCGAACCATTTGGTCATTTCCATTGCCGGTTGCGCGGCGTTGCCACGCGCTAGCTCGTAGTACTGGGCGAGCGACAGCGCCTTCGGCTCGAAGCCGAAGCGCTGCGGCAATGCGCCGAGCAACGCGCTCATGGTGAGCATCTGGTCGTAGTACGCAAAATCGCCGACGGTGACGAAATCGAGTCCGGCATCCCGCTGCAATTGCCAATGACGGGCGCGCAATTCGCGCGCGACGCCGCGCAGATGCTGGTCGTCGGATTCGCCGCGCCAGAACGATTCCTGCGCGAATTTCAGTTCGCGCTGTGCGCCAATGCGAGGAAAGCCGGGAATGTGCGTGCGGGCCATGTGAAATCCTTTTGTGCGTTGTATGAATTGGCGTCCAGTGTGAAAGTCGCGCTATGATTCATCAAGCGACATGTTTTCACCAATGTATGAGCCAAATTCATATCCACACTGATTCGTTCTACGCGGAGCCGTCTCATGCTTGAGCTTCGCCACTTGCGTTCGCTGATCGCCATTGCCGATTCGGGCAAGCTGGTGGCGGCCGCCGAGCGTGTCCATCTGAGCCAGTCCGCGCTGTCTCATCAGATTCGCGATATCGAGGCGCATTACGAGGTGTCGCTGTTCGAGCGCACCAAGCAGGGTCTGCGTTTTACCGCCGCCGGCGAGCGGCTGCTGGCGCTTGGCCGCGAGACCATCGCGGCGGTGAGCGCGGCGGAACGCGATCTCGTGCGCCTGAAGGGCGACACGCGCGGCGAGTTGCGCATCGTGCTGGAATGCCACACCTGCTTCGACTGGCTGATGCCGGTGATGGACGAATTCCGCCGGCGTTGGCCGGAAGTCGAAGTGGATCTCGTCGCCGGTTTTCATGCGGACCCGCTGCGTCTGCTGAGCGACGGCAAAGCCGACGTGGTGATCGGCTCGAAACCGGCCACGCGGCGCAGCCTGCATATCGCGCCGCTGTTCCGCTTCGAGATTCTGGTGGTGATGGCCAACGAGCACCGGCTACGCAACAAGCGTCGCGTGGTGGCGGACGACCTGCGCGACGAAACGCTGATTACCTATCCGGTGCCCGAGGCGCGCATCGACCTGATCCGTGAAGTGCTGGAGCCGGCCGGCATCAAACTCGAACGGCGCACGGCGGAACTGACTATCGCCGTCATGCAACTGGTGGCGAGCCGCCGCGGCATCGCGGCGCTGCCGAACTGGGGCGTGAAGAACTACGTCGACCACGATTATGTGCTGGCCAAACGGGTCGGCGCGCAGGGGCTGTGGAGCGAGTTGTACGCGGTGGCCGCGAAAGGCTTCGCGAACCGGCCTTATTTCGATGATTTCGTCACGATCGTGCGCGATACCTGCGCGGCGCAACTCGATGGTATCGAGTTGCTGACGGTGGAGGGGCAGGCGGGCTGATAGGTGCCGCCGTGTCCAGCGGAGCGTCATGAACCCGATCCAAACGGAAGCGCATGTCAGTCCTCCAGCGGCGAGAACGCCTCGAGCGGCACCTTCTTTTCCGTCCCGATGCTGATGGCGGGCACGAATGCGAGCAGCACGACCACGAAGATCCCGATCACGAAGATCGAGAGAAAGGTCAGGTGCAGCGACTGATGCAGCACCATGCGGATCATCTCGCTGTTGCCGAGACTGGCGGCCTGATTTTGCAGCAGCGCTTTCAACTGATCCGACGTGACCACGGCGACTCCTTTCGCGTGGCTCAATCCGAAGTTGAGCACCGCGCCGAACAGCGTCGCGCCTAACGTACTGCCGAGATTGCGCGAGAACAGATTCGACGCGGTGGCGCTGCCGCGTTCTTCCATTCTGACGATCTCCTGAATCAGCACCAGCGAACTGACGCTCGAGGTGCCCATGCCGAAGCCCATGATGAGCGAGGCGAACGCGGCGACGAGCGGCGAGCCGCCGGGCGACAGAAACAGCAGCAATACCGCCCCGAGCGGAATGGACGCGCTGCCGCCGATCAGAATGCGCCGCAAGCCGAGGCGCTGAAACGACTTCGCCGCGAACGTGGCGCCGGCGGGCCAGCCCACCATCATCATCGTCAGCGCGAGGCCGGCGATCACCGGCGAGCGATGCAGCACGCCCTGCACGTACATCGGCAGAAACGTGGTGGCGCCCATCAGGATCATGCCGGACAGCAAGGTTGCGCCGTTGCAGGCGGCAATCGGCCGGCGGCTCCACAGCGCGAAGGAAATCATCGGCTCGGCCGCGCGGCGTTCCTGCCACACGAACAGCAGCACGCACAGCACGAAGACGCCGCCTGCCAGCGCGGCGCGCGGCACCATGTCGTCGCCGGCGTAGGTCAGCGCCATCATGAGCGCGGCGATCGCCGCCATGAACAGCGCCGCGCCACCGAAGTCGATCGACGGGCGCGCATGCCGTTCCGATTCGCGCAGGAACGCGATGAAGCCCGCCGCGGAGGCGAGGCCGATCGGCACGTTCATCCAGAAGATCCATGCCCACGACATGTTGTGAATGATGAAACCGCCCACCATCGGACCCACCACCGCCGAAATGGCCCAGACGCTCGCGAGGTAGCCCTGCACCTTGCCGCGTTCGCGCGCGGGATAGAGGTCGGCGACGATGGTCAGCGTGACCGGCTGGATCGCCCCGGCGCCGACGCCCTGAATCAGGCGGAACGCGATCATGGCCGGCATCGACCATGCGAAGCCGGCCAGCACCGAACCGATCAGAAAGATCGCGATACCGGCCAGTACGACCGGCTTGCGGCCGTACAGATCGGCGAGTTTGCCGAACACCACGGTCATCGCGGTCTGCGTGAGCAGGAACGACGAGAAGACCCAGCTATACAGATGCAGATCGCCGAGTTGCGCGACGATCTGCGGCATGGCGGTGGAAACGATGGTGGCTTCGATGGCGACCATCGCCATGGACGCCATGACGGCGGCAATGACGAGTGCACGCGACGATTGAGGGTTGCGGGACATGGGCCGGAAGTTAGTATTAGGATGTTAGTCACGTCGGGCAGCGTGGCCATGAATCGGCCACACAGGTTGGCACACGCCGCGACGCTTCAGCACGGCCGCACGAGGACGGCAGGTGTCGAGTATGCACCCTGGCGGGAATATGCGCTTGAGCCTGGCGGCCCGGTAAAACCACGCCGCCTTGGCACAGCGTTTGCGCGATTGATGGTTTCTTTCGACACATGGAGGGTCATTATGAGGATCGAATTCACCGGACGCCGCGAAGTGGTGGCAGCGGCGCGCGTCGCCTTCGAAGCCAATGTCGACGGGGCAGACGTCTGGTGCAGCGTGTCGCTGGATGCGCTGAACGACCATTTCGGCAACGACGGTCCGTCGGCCCACAACCTCGTCAATACCTTCGAGGCGAATCGCGCGCGGATTGAAAACGCTACACGGCGCGTGCTGGAGAAAAACGGCGGACAGTCCGTGGAACTCGAAACCGGCGACTTCAACTGAGGCCTTGCCGGCCAGGTGTCTGATTGACGGCGAGTCCGGTGCACAGGCCGGGCTCGCCAGCCAGATTGGCGGTAACCGTCTGGTCTCTGATCATCCATGCCATGGTTCAGCCAGCCGCGCACGGCTGTTGTTACCTTGCAACCCTTTCATTGCGCGCAACTCCAACCTGCGCGCGTCTTGAGCGTTCAAACACCCGTCCGGGCGCGGCGCGTCTCGATTGCTGCATTTAGATGACGGATTCTTAGAGATTTCGTAAAGGTCTGCTCCAGAGCGTGAACGTTCGTTTTGGCCGTTCGCGTTTCTATACTCGCGTCGCTGTTCAACATGACATTCCAGCTACGCAGGAGCATTGACGTGAAAAAGATTTCCGCCGCAGTCGCGGCATTCGTGGGCCTCGCCGCCACCGCCGCGCACGCGCAAAGTTCGGTCACGCTGTATGGCCTCATCGACGCAGGCGTGATGTACACCAATAACGTGAAGAAGGGCGGCTCGCAAGGTGCGCTGGTGCAGGCGACGAGCGGCAATATCAACGGCAGCCGCTTTGGCTTGCGCGGTGCCGAGGATCTCGGCGGCGGCCTGCAGGCGATCTTCGTGCTCGAAAACGGCTACAACGTGCAGAACGGCAAGCTCGGCCAGAACGGCCGCATGTTTGGGCGTCAGGCGTATGTCGGCCTGAGCAACAAGGAGTACGGCGCGGTCACGCTCGGCCGGCAGTACGACTCGCTGGTCGACTTCGTCGCGCCGCTTTCGGGCACGGCGGGCACCTTCGGCGATACCGGTTTCGCTCACCCGTTCGACAACGACAATCTGAACCACTCGGTACGGATGAGCAATGCCGTGAAGTACATGAGCGCCAACTATGCCGGCCTGAAGTTCGGCGGCCTGTACGCGTTTTCGAACAACACCGATTTCGCGATCAATCGTGCCTACAGCGCGGGCGTGAGTTATGCCAACGGCCCGTTCAAGGCTGCCGCGGGCTACTTGCAGATCAATGGTTCGAACTCGACCACCAACACGGGTGGCGCGGTCGATCTCGGCGAGTCCACGGCCAACGGCACGGGCGGCTTCCGGCTCGGCGCCGATGTGCAGCGTACGGCCGGCGCCGCGTTGAGCTACGGCTTCGGCCCGGTGACGGCCGGCTTTGTCTACACGCATAGCCAGTTCCAGAACACGGCGTCGTTCGGCGCGACGCACGGCTCGATGCGCTTCGACAACTACGAAGTGAACGGCAAGTACGCCGTCACCCCGGCGGTGACGCTCGGTGCGGCTTACACCTACACGGACGCGCACGTGGGCGGCACGTCGACCTACGGCTCCGATCCGAAATGGAATCAGGTGAACCTGCAGGCCGTCTATGCGCTGTCGACGCGCACCGACGTCTACGCCGAAGCGATGTACCAGCACGTCAGCGGCACGGGCTACACCGCGTTCATCAATACGGCCGGCGGCGCGTCTTCGACGGGCAACCAGGTCGTGGGCACCGTGGGCCTGCGCGCACGCTTCTGAGCGTGACGATCGTCCGGCCGCGTACCGCGTGATATCGCTCGATATCGCGCGCCGCGCGGCCGGCGATTTCTCCAGATTCAACAACAATCCCTTCGGTGGACGGCCGTTATTCTACGAGGATACGGCTCCTATATTGAGTTCAGCGCTTGCGCGGAGAGTGATTCGAAGCGCCGCTCATCATCAATTATCGGAGGTAGTTTCATCATGAAGTCCCTGATCAAGGCCGTCGTTATCGTTGCCTCGCTGGCCGCTTCGGCCGCGGTTTTTGCCCAATCGAATTCCGGCCTCACACGCGCACAGGTGCGCGCCGAACTGGTTCAGCTCGAACAGGTCGGCTATCACGTCGGCGACGGCGACGAAGCCCATTACCCCGACGCGATTCAGGCCGCGGAAGCCCGCGTCGCCGCGCGAAGTGGTGGCAACAGCGGTTACGGTGGCAGCGTGGCGGGTGCGTCGCAAAGCGGCCGTCCGGCGGTATCCGCAACCGACTGGAACGCCATGTACAGCCGTTGATGCGACCGGCTCGCTCCAGTCGTGCGGTGAGGCGCAACGAGGTTCGATATCACGGGCTGCGTTGCGCTGATGCGTTGTACGGGTGTGTGACGATGCGCACGAGTCCGCCCGCCGATCGACGCATGAGCGCAACGCTGCGCGCCTCGGGTAGGGTTGGAAAGGACTCTTCCAGCGTGGCGTATATATCCGCTTCGGCAGCGCCGGTAAAGTAGTCATGCACGCACGGTTCCCGGTGTGCGAGCGAGAGAGTTTGCCCCGGCTGGAGACAGCTGGGGCTTTTTTATTTGGCGAGGCGGATGAAGGCAGGATGGCGGCGGCACATCGTTGCCGCTCGTGCATGGGTGGTCGACCAGTACCCGGCTGCGGTATAGTCGCGCGAATAGGCCGCCTGCAGTGATCTCGCCGCTCGTCGAGGGCACTGCAGGCTTATTCTTCGATCTTGGAGAACACCGTGCAGGAAATCATCGAGGGTTTGATCCGCTTTCAACGCGAAGTCTTTCCGCAGCAGAGCGCCTTGTTCAAACGTTTGTCGGCGGCGCAAAGTCCCAGCGTGCTTTTCGTGACGTGCTCGGACAGCCGCGTCGTACCGGAACTGCTCACGCAGACAGAGCCCGGATCGCTTTTCGTGATCCGCAATGCGGGCAACATCGTGCCGTCTTATGGTCCGGAGCCGGGCGGCGTTTCGGCCACCGTCGAGTATGCAGTGGCCGTGCTGGGCGTTCGCGATATCGTGATTTGCGGCCACTCCAATTGCGGCGCGATGACGGCGATCTCCACCTGCACGAATCTGGACCATCTGCCGGCCGTGGCAAGCTGGCTGCGTCACGCGGATGCGGCCAAAGCCATCAACGCATCGCGCACCTATCATTCGGATGCGGAGTGCCTGGAGGCGTTGGTCAAAGACAACGTGATCGCACAGCTCGCGAACATTCGTACGCATCCTTCGGTGGCCGTCGGACTCGCGAACAAGAAGCTGAATCTGCACGGCTGGATCTTCGACATCAAAAGCGGTGTGATGCTCGCGCTCGACGGGCGCACCGGCGAGTTCTTGCCGCTGGTGGACAACCCGGACATCTACGCCGTGTAACTTGAAGTTTGAACCTGTGAGGCGCACGATGAGACGTTGCCCGTGCGCCACCAGGCTTTCACGATTCAGACCCATTCGGATGGTGCCGCTGCATTGCGCGTGACATAGGAGGCGAGCCATGTGCGAGCGTCATCTGTCTTCTCCTGCGCGGCGGAACTTGCTGCTGGCCGGTGCGTCGTCGATCACGTTGGCAGGCTTGTCGCGACGCGATGCGAGGGCGGCGCAGCCGGCCGTCGGCAACGCACCGAATTCGATTCCACCTGCGCAAGCGCTCGACCGGCTCATGCAGGGCAACGCCCGCTACGCCGCGAATACCTCTTCCAACAAGGACTATTCCGCTGGCCGCGCGGCACGCGTCTCGGCGCAATATCCGATTGCCGCTATCGTCGGATGCGCGGACTCGCGTGTCGCGCCGGAGTTGGCTTTCGATCAGGGCCCGGGAGATCTGTTTGTGGTGCGCGTAGCGGGCAACTTCGTCAACGACGATATTCTCGCGAGCCTCGAGTACGGCGTCGAATTCCTCGGCGTGCCGCTCATCATGGTGCTTGGACACACGCAGTGTGGCGCGGTGGGCGCCGCGGTCAAGGTGCTTCAGGAGGGCGCCCGGCTGCCCGGCCACCTTCCGGAACTGGTCCGCGCAATCAGGCCGGCCGTGCGGATCGCGCAGGCGGAGCATGGCGCCGATCTCGTTGCGCAAGCCACGATCGAGAACGTGAGGTTGAACACCAACCGGCTGACTGTGTCCAAACCGCTCATCGGGCCGTATGTGAAGAGCGGGAAGGTCAAGGTGGTCGGCGGCATTTACGATCTGGCAACAGGCAAGATCGCGCTGGTCTGACGCGCCGCGGTCCGCATCTTGCTGCCTCTGCTCCTTGTGCCTGTTGATTAGCTTTCGTCTGGCAAGCCAATTCCGGCGCCAAATTCAGGAAGCCCGACACGAAAGCCCGGCAGGACTGCCGGGCGGCCTTGCCATGTTTTGCCTCTACTTCCAGGGAGTGCCATGTCCACTGATTCCGCGCGTATCGATAGTTACCTGTTCGAACCCGTCAAGCTGGGACCGCTGCAATTGCCCAATCGCATCGTGATGGCGCCGCTCACGCGCAGCCGCGCAAAAGAGGGCGATGTGCCGAGCGAACTCGCCATCGAGTACTACGCGCAACGCGCGTCGGCGGGGCTGATCATTGCGGAGGCGACGCAGATTTCGCCGCAAGGCAAAGGCTATGTGTTCACGCCCGGCATCTATACCGACGCCCAGGTGCAGGCATGGAAGCGCATTACCGACGCGGTGCATGAGAAAGGCGGGCATATCTTCCTGCAACTGTGGCACGTGGGCCGCATTTCCCATCCGTCCTTGCAGCCGGGCAACGCGTTGCCGGTAGCGCCCTCGGCGATCAAGCCGGAAGGCCAGGCTTATACCGACGAAGGCTTCGTGCCGCTCGTCACCCCTCGTGCGCTCGAAACGTCGGAAATAGCGGGCATCGTCGAGCAATATCGGGTCGCTGCGCAAAACGCGAAGGCCGCCGGTTTCGACGGCGTGGAGATTCACGCGGCAAACGGCTACCTGCTCGACCAGTTCCTGCGCGACAAGACCAACCGGCGTACCGACCAATACGGCGGCTCAATCGCAAATCGAGCGCGTTTCCTGCTCGAAGTGGCCGATGCGGTGACGGGCGTGTGGGGCGGCGAGCAGGTGGGCGTGCGGATTTCACCCCTCAGCAGTTTCGGCGATATTGCCGACAGCAATCCCGAGCCGCTTTTCAAACATGTCGTGCAGCAGCTCAATGCGCGCAAGCTGGTGTATCTGCACGTGATCGAGGGCGACACAGGCGGCTCGCGCGAAGTGCCCGGCGGCTTCGATCTGCAGGTTCTGCGCGAGGCGTTCGACGGCCTCTTCATGGCCAACAACGGCTACGACATGGAGCTCGCGCAACGAACGCTCAAGGCGAAGCGGGCGGACCTGATCGCCTTCGGGCGGCCGTTCATCTCCAATCCCGACCTGGTGGCCCGTCTCAAGAGCGGCGCACCGTTGAACGAGCCCGATCAAGGCACGCTGTATGGCGGCGGCGCCGAAGGGTATATCGACTACCCGACAATCGAGCAGGAGGCGCAACGCTGAGTGGATGAGCCGCGCTCGCCCTGCGCTCGCCCCTCGCCGGTTAGCCGGCGAAGCAGCGAAATGCGAGGCTGATGCGCGGGCCGGTCACGTCCGCGAGCTTGGGAATGCCATGCTCATGCGTGAATTGCGACGCATAGCTCATGACGAGGCAACTGCCGGGCTCCAGTTCGATATGTACGATCCGGCCGGAACCTGCCTTCGGGCGGATCGTCATGCGGCGGCTCGCGCCTAGCGAGACGATGGCGATCGGCTGGGCGGCCACGAGCTTGTCTGTCTTGTCGCTATGAAGCGCGACGCTGTCGCTGCCGTCGCGATAGAGGTTGAGTCCGACGCGATTGAACGGCGCACCCAAGAGCGCGCGAACGGCCTCGAAGGCTTCGCCCAGCGGCGCGGGCAGATCACCGGCTTCGCGCGCGAAGGTGGCAAGCAGGCGGGGTACGGCGACCTCGCGGTCGTACATCATGCGCTGCTGGCTGAGCCAGCCGATGTTCTTCAGTGCCTCCTGGAACCACTGCTGCGCCGTGGCGGCGGGAATCGACTCGGGCAAATAGCGAATTCCGCCTTCCTCGTCATGAACGAGGGAGACAGGCTCGGGCGCGAACAGGGCTTGCTGGGACACCATGGTTCCGGGATTGGCGGGCAACCGCCGCACGATCAGGAGGAGACGGGCGGTCAGGGCAAGTCATTATACTGTGTTTTTATACAGTATTTTGATCTGCCGCGGCCGCCCGGCTAAAACATGGCGGACTGCACCCGTTTTCCTGTCTTCAGCGCGCCAACCGGACACGCCGCTGCGCTGCACCGGCCGACCGGCGGTGTTTCATCCGCTGCCGGCCGGCTGACTCAGGACCTCTTTCAGTTCGACGTCACGAGCGGATCGGACGGCACGATCCGCAGTGCGCCAGGATTGCTCGCCGCCGGATTCGACCACAGCAGATGCATGCTCGCCGCTCCCGTGCCGTGCACGTATTCGACCTTGATCGACGCGCGCTGCTTCGCGGCGAGCCAGGTCTTGCCGCTCACGGTTGATTGCGTCGCAGTCTTCTTGTCGATGATCTTCACGCCGTTGATCCACAGGCGCGCCACGTTGTCGCTGTCGATCGAGAACGTGTAGAGCCCGTCCTGCGCCGCCTGGATTGCCCCGGACCAACGCACCCCGTAGTTCGTGGCGTTGATGCCCGCGGAAGCGTCAGGCGAATCGGTGCCGCGCTCGGTGTTCAGGTCGAAGTCGATCAATGGCGTGATCGAGGTTTTGACGGGCGCGCTCGCGAAGGTCGGGTCGTTGTAGTAGCCGACCTGCAGCACCGGCAGCTTCACGTTGAAACCACCTGTCAACGCCTGAGTCTCCGAGGTCTGCCACGGATGGCCGTCCGGATAGATCGTCCCCTGGAAGGGTGTGGCCGGTTCGACCGTGGCGGGCGCGCCCGGCACCTGGCCCCAGTGGAAGCGCGTGTTGGTGCGGCCGATCATCAACTCCCACACGATAAAGCCCGTGCTGCCGCCGTAGTTCGAGACGATGCCGGGCATGGTTTGACCGGTGGTGCCAGCAAAGCCCCGTTGCAGCGTTTCGGAATTCAAGGCGCTGACATTGCTGCCGTTCACCGGACCCGTGTACGGGTTGCCGTACGGATGGAACGCATAGAAGTCGGAGAAGTACGTGCCTTCGTCCTCCTGGACCTGCGGTGCGTTGATCGGCTGAGTAGCGCCTGCGTTCAGGATGGCGATGCGCGCGTCGTTCATCAGCACCGCGCGCGTTTCCTGCAATGCACCATTGCCGCTGCAACCCGGCTCGTTCATCGTTTCCCAGAAGATGATGCGTGGGTCATTGCGATGCGGCGCGACGAAGTCGGTGATGTAGCTCGCCAGACTCGCCTTGTACGTGATGGCGGAGTTGGCCGCCGTCGGCTGGAAATACGCCTGTTCCACCGGCGTGCCGGGCGACTGAACCCATTGGCTGTTGTGCACGCCCCAGACCGGCGCCGGTTGCGGGCCGTATTGCGGCGTGGGGTTCCAGCAGTCGTCGTAGAAGATCGGCGAGACCTTGATGCCATGACGCGCGGCGATTTTCAGCAGGTTCTCGAACTTGCTCAGGAACGCCACACGATCGTTCGCCCACACGAGATAGTGCAGGTAGACCGCAATCGTGTTCATGCCGTAGGTCTGCGCATACGTCAATTCGCGGTTGACGATCTCCGGATCGTAGTTCTGCCAGAAGTCGATTGCGTTCACCGCATTGGACGGCGTGTAGACCGCGCCGACCACCTTGGAGAAGTCGTAGCTCGGCGACTTCACGGTCGGGTACGTGCGGATCGTCATGTTGCTGAACGTCGCGCCGACGCCGAAACGTCGCAGCCCGAAGCTGCCCGACTGGAACACGGCGGGCAGGGCGTTGGTGGCGTCGTTCACGCTGATCACGCGCTGCTGGTCGAGGTCGACGGTGATGGCCGTGCCGCTCGTCGTGACCTTCAGATGGTGCGTGCTGCCGCCCACGATCGTACTGAGCGGATACGCGATGAAGTTGGTCCAGTTGTTGTTCTGACGGCCAACCACCAACGAATGTGTGCCCGTGTCGAGGCCGATGTAGTAGCCGGTCAGGCTGTCGGGACCGCCGGCTGTCGGATTCGTGGTGCGCACGATAAAGCCCGCGTTCGCGGCGCCGCTGCCGACCGGCGCGCTGACCGTCACGTCCGCTTCGTAAGACGCGGTGGCATAGGTGCTGGCGAGCGCCACTGTTTTGTCGCCCGCGCCAGTGCCGTTGGTGGGCGGCGCGGGGATGGTGGTGGTGGAGTTGTTGGCGCCGGGGCCCCAGCCTTGCGTCGATCCCGGTGCGAGGTAGTTCGTGAAGTCGCCGAACGAGAGCGTGGTGGTCGAAACCGGCGCGGGCGGCGCCGGCGGCGTGTAGGGCGGAAGGTTGAGCGTGGGGTCGGCGATCACGAGCGGCGGGGTCGTTGTCTTCATGCCGACCGGAATGGCCTTCGCGGCCCTGAATTCGCTTTCGACGTTGGCCGTGTCGGCCAGCGCCGCGGCCGAGGCCGCCGAAGCGCCCGACGCGGCTGAGGCCGCTGTGGCCGCTGTGGCATCGATCGCCGTTGCCTGCTTGTTCGCCGAGGCCGTCGCGTTCGGCGAACCGTCATTGCCACCGCAAGCGCCCAGCATGGCGAGCGCCGCAAGCACAAGGTAATTGCGCACCTGTATCTCCTGATGTCCCCGCTTAATTGATGGTCATAATTATTATTGAGTTTTGATAGAGTCAATAGCAGAGGCGTTGTTGGCCTCGTTGTCGCCTACGGATGCGGAAATCGATATGAATAATATTATTAATTCCGCAGACCTGTATCAGTACTTCCCCCGGATTGTTCGGCGGCGAAGATCGCGCTAAGCGAAGTCAGGAAGGGCGGGTATGCGGATCGGGTCGCTGTCGTGTTCGTGGTCGATCCTTGACGAGGACGCAGTCATGATCCGTTTTTCATCGACGCTGGCGGCGCAGTCGGCACGCTCGCCGTACAACCACGCGGGCACCGGACGGGCGGCCCTGTTTGGCTATATGGAGTAGGGCGAGACGATCGGCGCCAGGTCGATGTTCGGCATCGCGCTGATTGTCGGCAGTTCGATTGCCGGCGCGACACGCGGCACGCAGGGAGAGAGAGGAGTCGCGCATATAGCAGGTCTCACACTAGCCCGCCGCAAACGCTACGATTCTGTATCGTTTCGCAGTTCCAGTAATCATCCTAAGAAAGCAGCGCAACCAGTCCTTTTAGGCCAACAGAATAGGCGCCATCGGACAATTCGACGTCCGAAGCATATAAATAGAAAATGGACGCATCCAGTTCGCGCGCGCTTTCGTAGGTGCCTTATTCGGCCGGACCTTGCGGCCGCGAATTTGCGGTCGTCGCGGCGGCACTGCGTGCACGATCGCCGCTACCCTCTGATGATTTCGGGCGCATTTGCAAAACTCGCAACCGCGCACGCTCCACGACTGGAAGGGGGCATCCCATGCATAGCGAACCCAGGAAGATCGTTCTTACAGGACTCGTCGTCAGCGCTGTTGCAATCGCGGCATATGTCTCGCATGCGGCCAAACCGTGGCTGTCGACGGACGAATTCGACACGGCGCGCAATGAAGCGCCAGTTCATCAAACGCGCGGCGACACCACCAGTGGTGCGGTGATATCCGGACCGGCTGCTGCTCGCAGCGATGCAACGAGCGCGACGGGCACGACCGGCACCACCGCCACGAGCCTGCAGGCGGCGCGCGACAGTCTGCAACGCAACGATCTTGCCGGCGCGCAGGCGCAACTGGACGCGGCTCGTTCCGCACATCAGGACGATGCTCAGGTGCGCGCACTGCAAAGAGAAGTGCAGGCGCGTGCCGATAATGCGCAGCACGCAACGACGGTAGACCGTGTCGAGAAGACGCTGCAACCTGCTTCGAAGGCGGCACGAACGTCGTCGTCATCGATAAGACACGGCCGGTCGCGCGATATCCGAGTTGCCTCCCGCGAAGCAACCCATTACGCGTCGAATCATGTCAGGAGTCAGGCGGCGCTGGACAAACTGGTGGCAGGCCTCGACAGCCGTAGCGCGCCGAACGCGAGGGCGGTGGTCACCGGTGGACCGCCTGCGGTCGGCCAACCGTCGACTCCAGCTGCAGCGCTGAATGCGCCGCCGAGCTTGATCAGCGCGCCCGTTGCCGCGCCGGCACTATCTATCCAACCCGCGCCGCAAGCGCCGCTGGAGGTACCCACAGCACCAGCGCGCCCGCAAGCCGAACTGACGGCGCAAACCACGGTGCTGTCAACGCCGGTGGTCCAGTCCACGTCTGCGGGCAACGCGGTGCTGAAAACGGACGGCGGCCCGAAAACGCGTGCACAGGTGCGCGCGGAGATCGAGCGTGCCCGTGAGAACGGCAGCCTTCCCGCGTTCGGCAATCCCGATCCCGCGGGTCCAGGTGGCGCGCCGAGCATCACCGGCGCGCCACGTCCGTAAGGCCAGGGAGACGGACGATTGGCCATGCGCTGAACCGCTGACTATCGGCCATATATTGAAGGGCTAACTCAACGAAGCCGCGAGCCGCGCGAAGATGGGCTCGTCGGTGCGGTCGAAGGCGAGCGGCGTGACCGACACGCGTCCTGACGCCACCACGGCCGTTTCGCTGTCGGGATCGTTCGCGCGTGCGCCCCGTTGAAAGCGCAACCAGTGATAGGCCATGCCGCGTGGATCGACTTGCGGCAACACGTCGATATCTTCGACGAGCCCGACGCCCTGGCGGGTCGGCGTGAGTGGGCCGGCGTGGGCCGCGTCGACATCGGGGAAGTTGATGTTCAGGCAGGTGGGCGCGGCATGCTCAATGGCGAGCAACTGGCGGATCACGCCGGGCGCGAGCGCGCGAGCCGTGTCCCAGCGCACGTTGTCGCGGTTGCTGAAGGTCTGGCTCAGTGCGAACGACGGCAACCCCAGCAGCAGCCCCGTCATGGCGGCGCCGACAGTGCCCGAGAACATCGTTTCCACGCCGAGATTGCCGCCGCGATTGATGCCGGAAAGAATCAGCGTGGGCGGCGCGTCGCGCATCAGGTGGCGTACGCCCATCACGACGCAATCGCCGGGCGTGCCCGCCACGCCGAAACGTCGCTCGCCCTGGCGGCTCACCCGTAGCGGCGAATGCAGGCTAATCGAATGCGACGTGCCGCTCTGATCGTGCTCCGGTGCGACCACCCAGACTTCGTGCGCAAGCTCGGCAGCGACCGCTTCGAGTACGGCGAGGCCGGGCGCGTCGATACCGTCGTCGTTCGTCAACAGCACGCGCGGCACTTTGGATTCATAGGCAGACATCGCAGCAAACTCCGTTCAGTCGGTGAGGGAAGCCGTCATTATCCAGCCAACGGCAGGTGCATGCCAGGAGGCGGCCGGCGAGCCTTGCAGCCAGTCGGCGGTTTCAGCATCATTTAACCGGCCAGTCAGCATTCAGTCGCTCAGCGACTCACCCAATCACCCACCGCGCCGCGAGCGGCATCAACACCGGCACCACGAACGCGGTGAACACGCCGTTGAGCCCCATGCCCAGGCCGGCGAACGCGCCCATTTCCTCGCTCACCTGAAAAGCGCGCGCCGTGCCGATGCCATGCGACGCGATACCCAGCGCGAAACCACGCACCTCGGGTTCCGCGATACGCAGGGCGTTGAGAATGGCGCGCGCGAACACGGCGCCGAATACGCCGGTCGAAATGACGAGCACGGCCGTCAACGAGGGAATGCCGCCGATCTCGGAAGCGACCGCCATCGCGATCGGCGTGGTCGCCGATTTCGGCGCAAGCGACGCGATCGTTTGATGCGACGCGCCGAACAGCGCAGCCACGCCGACCGCCGAAACGATGGCCGTCAATGACCCGGCGACGAGCCCGCCGATCAGCGGCAATGCGGAGCGGCGCAGTTTCGGCCACTGCCGGTAGAGTGGCAGCGCGAGCGCCACCGTCGCGGGACCGAGCAGGAAGTGGACGAATTGCGCGCCTTCAAAGTAGGTCGCGTAGGGCGTGCGCGTCACTTCGAGCAGCGCGACCAGCAGCGCCACCGCGATCAGCACGGGATTGGCAAGCGGATTGAAGCGCGCCTTCGCATAGATGGCCTGGGCGATGAGGTAGGCGATCAGCGTGATCGTCAGCCCGAGCAAGGGAGTCGCGGCGAGATAGACCCAGATGGCGCCGAGCTTCGGAATGGCGGTCATTACACGGCCTCCGTAACGGATGGATCGCGGCGCTGGCGGCGCATCAGCGCGCGCGTGACGAGCGCCGCCACGGCAATGGCGAGAGACGTGCTGATTGCAATGGAGACGATCACCGCGACGGCGTCGCCACGAATCCGGCTCGCCGACACCATGATGCCGACGCCCGCCGGAACGAACAGTAAGGACAGATGGCGCAGTAATTCGAGCGCGGTCGGCTCGATCGCATCGGCGGATTGCGGGCGCAGCATGAGGAAGCCGAATAACAGCAGCATGCCGATCACGGGCCCGGGCACCGGTATGTGGAACACATACGAAACACCTTCGCCGAGGCACTGGAAGGTGAGCAGAACAGCGAGCGCTCCAAGCATGGCAGTCTCCAGGACGCAAAACAGAAAATGCGCCATTGTGTACCATGCAGTTTGCCCTGTGCTCGCTCGATGACTCAATGCCGTGACTCAGCAGGCTAACTCAGCCTCCTCGCTGTCGTCACTGAACGGCGTGTGCGAAGTTCGTTGTCGAGTCAGGCGAGCACGCTAACCTTGCCGCTGCGCCGGACGACTTGCCATGCAGATAGAACCGTTTCAGATTGCCATTGCGGATCATGACGTCGATGATCTTCGTCAGCGTATTCGCGCGACCCGCTGGGCGCCGGCAACGCCGTCGCCAGCCTGGCAGCAGGGCATCGACGCGACGTGGCTGCGCGAACTGGCCGCGTATTGGGCCGGGCATTTCGATTGGCGCGCGGCCGAGCGCGGCTTGAATCGGCAGCCCCAGTTTTTCGCCAATGTACAGGGTCAGCGCGTGCATTTCGTGCACCGGCGCGGCGTGGGTCCAGCGCCTTATCCGCTGGTGATCACGCATGGCTGGCCCGGATCATTCATGGAGTTCCATGCGTTGCTCGACCGCTTGTGCGACCCGGCCGCGTTCGGTGGCGATTCCGCCGACGCCTTCGATGTCGTCGTGCCTTCGCTGCCCGGCTTCACGTTCTCGCAGGCGCCCGCTCAGCCTGGCATGTCCGCGTTCCAGGTGGCGGACGTGTGGGCGTCGCTGATGCACGGCCTCGGTTACGAGCGCTTCGGCGCGCAAGGCGGCGATCTGGGCGCCGGCGTGTCGATCGCGCTTGCCGCGCGGCATCCGCAGGTCGTGGACGGCATTCATCTCAACTTCCTGCCGAGTTCGTATGAGCCGGCCATCGGCGCGGCGCAGATGCCGCTCACGGCGGCAGAGGAAAGATTCTTGCGGGAGAAGAACGAATGGGCCGCGCTCGAAGGCGGCTATGCGCACATGCACAGCACCAAACCACAGACGCTGGCAGCCTCGCTCAATGATTCGCCTGTGGGACTGGCGGCATGGATCGCAGAGAAGTTTCGCGCATGGAGCGATTGCGAAGGCGACGTCGAGAGTATTTTTTCGAAGGACGAACTGCTCACTAACATCTCGCTCTACTGGCACACCCAATGTATCGGCACGGCGATTCAGATGTACTGGGAAAACCGTCTGCAGCCGATGCGCTTCGCCGAAGGACAACGTGTTGTGCCGCCGGTCGGCTTTGCGCATTTTCCGAAGGAGATCAATCATCCACCGCGCAGTTGGCTCGAAAGAACTTTCAATGTCGTGCAATGGACCGACATGCCGGCGGGCGGGCACTTCGCAGCGATGGAGAAACCCGATTTGCTTGCCGCCGACATTCGCCAGTTCTTCAGGCCGCTGCGGCAGCCGCAACATCGCTAGGTTGATTGCGACTGCGCTGGCGCCGCAAAGCGGTGTTTGTCTAGACAACACATTGCTGCCGAGCTATTGAGGCGCCTGTTTTCTTTTTCGATAAAACGCGAAGCGGAGGCGGGCACGCCGGAATCAGGCAATCATCGGACTTTAGCCTCGCAAGCGGCCCGCGGCGGCAATCCGAAAAAACGCGTGTGCGGGTTGCTAACAAGTAAGTTATTCGCGGACGCTCAATCATGCATCTGCAATTATTGCGAGAAGCCCATGGTCCATGTGGACCTCGGCGGCTCACGCGTCGCGTCTCTCTGCTTTTTGGCGGAAAGGCAATGCAAGGACGTGAAACGATAGTTCAAACGTGATATCTGCGCCCCGGCTCATCCGACTCCATCGCCGCAGATCAACGTACCCGGTTCGAATATGACGCCGAGATGGCACGAATCGCGGTTTCCGATACTGCACACCTTGCGGGGCTGTTACACCTCAAGGCAAGAACATGTAGATCATCTTCGGACAGCAACGGCGGGGCGCCAGAAGGCGATCTGTCGCTCGCGCATGGTGAGGAACAACGTGAATCTTTTTCCTTGCACTCTCGTTTATGTGGATGTCGATGCGGAGCCGGGGCCCAACTCGACGAATCGCGATCCGCTCTCGTACGTAAGCCAGGCGATCTGCCTGAATAACAGCTTACGGCGCGTGGGCATGCCGACCCTGACCATCATGACCAACGCGCCGGTGCTCGTCGCGCGCCGTCTGGAAAGTATGCCGGCGGCGAACCGGCCGGCAGTAGCGACACTTACGGCGACGATCGATCTGCCGAAGAACACGCCGTTCTACGCCGCGCATTTCAAACTCGATCTGATGGATCAGGTCGCGGCGACTCTACCCGCCGACACGATGATGCTATTGCTCGACGCCGACATGGTGGCCCTGCTGCCGCTCGCGCCCGACCTGATCGAGCGATGCGCGCAAGCCGGCCTCGGCGTATTCGACATTTCGGATCAGGTCTTTCCGGCCTACGGCAGCGAGCGTGTGGTCGCGGATCTGGAAATCGTCGCTGACCGGCGGCTCAAAAATCCTCGCTGGTATGGCGGCGAGTTCATGCTTGCGACGCCGGCTTCGCTGCGCCGGCTCGTGCCGCGCGCGCGAGCCAGTTACGCACGCTACCTCAGTGAAAGCGCGCGTCTGAGGCATCACGGCGACGAAGCGTTCATCTCGGCCGCGCTCAATGCGCTGGGCGACGAAGGGCAGGTGCTGATCGAGGTCGGCGCATATCAGGCGGTAGGTCGTCATTGGCCAGGCAACAACTATCGAGACGTGCGGTGGTTTCGCTGCTGCTCGTTCGTCCATTTGCCGGGTGGCAAGGCGTTGCTCGAAAAGGAAGGGCGTTTCGACGATTTCGTGCCGGACCGTTTCTGGCGCCACATGCGCGTCGCGCATGTGCGTGGCCGCGTGCGCCATGCCCTGAAGCGGATCGCGAGGATGCTGAGCGTAGGGCGGCTCGCGTCGTTGTCCGCGTATGCATTGCGCAGCGTGAAGAGCTAGCCGCGTCGCTTACCTATGCGCCGCGGCAAGCGCTCCCGCGCGCCGCTCGTCACATTTTCACGTCGATGCGTCCATAAACCCCGTTCGCTTCGTCATTCGGACCGGCCGCGAAAAACAGCGTATTGACCGGCTGATTGCTGAGCCCGTTACCGAACGCGATGCCCCACAGACCGTGCTGGACGAACGCGCTTCCGTCAGGCAGATTGATCGCGCCAAGCGATTGACCACTGACCGGATCGAAGGCGTTGATCGTGCCGTCGCCGAAGTTCCCAACCAGCACGTCGCCGCTAAACCGTCCAAAATTGGCTGGCGCCTGCGTGATTCCCCACGGCGCATTCAGCGCGCCCGCCGAAGCGAAACGCTGCAGCAGGTTGCCTGCCGTATCGAAGATATCGACGAAACCGAGGCCGGCGCCGTCGAGGTTGTCGTGCGCCTCTGCGTCCTGCTTGGCGTAGGTCACGAAGAGCTTCGCGCCGATTGCCTGAATACCGAACGGCGCAAAGCCTGCCGGTATCGACGCATCCTGAAACTTGCCCGACGTTGCAACCTTCGTGAAGCTTCTGTCGAATACGTCGATTCTGTTGTTGTGAAAGTCGGTGGCGTAGAGAAAGTTGGCGCCGCCGTTGCTGGCCAGCGCCAGACCTTTGTAGACCGCGCCGCTGCTGCCGCTGTCGAACACGACGAATGCAGCGGTCGGGGCGACCGTCGGAGCCCACGCCGTAATCGTGCCGCCTTCGCCAGCAAAGATGAAAGCGCCCACGCCGGACTTGCCGCCTTGCGTCACGACGAAGTCCGTCGTGCCATTGAAGACGATGCCGGTTGGATTCGCCGGCCCGTTTGTTCCGTTCGGAATGCTGACGACTAGAGACTGTGGCGTGCCGTTGCCATCGTAAAGCGTCGCGCGCGAGGTGGCGTTGTCCGCGACCCAGACGAAACCCTTCGGATTAAACGCAACGCCCCACGCGTTTTTCAGGTTAGGGTCGGTATGCGCTGCCGCGACTGCGCCGTCCGATACGAGCGCCGTCGATGTATACGACTGCATACTGACCGAGTTGGAACCGCCGCATGCCGCGACGAGACTCACCAACGCCACGCCGCTCACGGCGACGCCCAATGCCTTAAGCACAGATTTCATGGCCACACCTCTCTGTTCTGACCGATGGTCATTGCGCTTATTGAACGCGCGGTGTTGCAGCTTTATTCCTGTGGCGGAAAAGTTTTTTTTGGCCTGTCCCGGCGAGGGTTCGTTGCAGGCATTGGCGGTTTTGTCGAGGCACAATGGAAAGAGGCGACCGTTCGGCGTCATTGCGCCGTGTGGTCTCTCCGTTCCTGAAACGTTTCGACGTGAGGCCGATAGCATGACCGCATCCATCACGCTGGTTCTGTTCGACATGGAAGGTGTTCTGTCCTATTACGACCGTGACGTGCGGGCTGAACATCTGGCGGCGTGCGTGGGGTGTACGCCGCAAGCCGTGCGTCACGCGATCTGGGGTTCGGGCCTCGAAGCGCGTGCGGATGCAGGCGAGATCGGCGATGACGAGTATTTGCGCGAGTTAGGCATTCTGTTGAATCACCCGATCAGCCGCGACGACTGGCTTGCTGCCCGTCACGCGTCGATTACGCCGAACGAGGACGCGCTCGCGCTGGCCGCGAAAGTCGCCGAACGCAGCCGCATCGCGGTGCTGACGAACAATTGCCGGTTGTTGACCGATAACATTGGGTATCTCAATCCCCCGGTGGCGCGGCTGTTCGGCTCGCATGTCTATTCATCGGCGTTGTACGGTGCCGCGAAACCCGCACCGCAGACCTATTTGCGTTGCGTCGATCAGCTTGGCGTACCACCGGCCGAAACGCTGTTCGTCGATGACACGGACGCCAACGTGAACGGCGCGATCGATGCGGGACTGCAGGGTCACAGGTTTGTCGGTGTCGACGCTCTGTCACACGAGTTGCAAACGCGTGGATTGATCTAGCCAAAACGACCTTGACTCCGCGCGTTCAGCGCCTATAGTTCACCATATGGTGAAGTCTCCAGTCAGTCAACTTGATCGTACGTTTTCCGCCCTCGTGGACCCCACGCGGCGGGCCATCCTCGCGCGTCTCGAGCGCGAGCCCGGTCTGTCGGTCACGGAAATCGCGCGTCCGTTGCCGCTCAAACTGCCCGCCGTCATGAAGCACCTCGACGTGCTGAGCGACGCGGGTCTGGTGGCGCGCACGAAGCATGGCCGAACTGTCACGGTGGAACTGGTCCCCGGGCCGATGGAAGAGGCGATGGCGTGGTTGCGGCGCTATGAACGCTTCTGGTCCGCGAGCCTCGACCGGCTTGCCGATTTTGTGGAGGGTGACGAGGAATGATCGAGGAAAAGCCCAGCCTGACCCTCGTGCGGCGCATCAAGGCACCGCCCGAAAAAGTCTACGCGGCATGGACGCGGCCGGAGTTGATGGCGCGTTGGTGGGGGCCCGACGCCGGACCGGTGTTGAGTGCCGAAGCGGACCCTCGCGTGGGCGGTCGCTTTCGCGTGGTGTTCCAGACGCTGGATGGCGAAACGCACGACTGCCGCGGTGAGTACCAGGAAGTCGAAGCAGACCGCAAACTCGTATTCACATGGGAGTGGGTGACGCTGCCCGAACGCCGGTCGCTGGTCACGATCAGGTTTCGCCCGATTGAAGAAGGCACCGAACTGAATTTCACGCACGCGCAGTTCTTCGACGAAGCCGCGCGCGACGGTCATCGCACCGGCTGGAGCGGTGCATTCGAGAAGCTGGAAGCACTGTTCGCCGAGCTGGAAAACGCGGGCGAATAAAGCACATTCCGGGCAAGTCAACGCATATCGAGGTCCACCATGAAGCTCTACTATGCTGAAACGCTGTCTCCCAGAAAAGCCTGCGCAATGGCTGGGTACTTAGGGTTGCCAATCGAATACGTCTTTGTCGATCTGCGCAATGGCGAGCAGACGAGGCCCGCCTATCTGGCGATCAATCCGAACGGCAAGGTGCCGTGTCTCGTCGACGGCGATAAAAGTATTTGGGAATCCGATGCGATTATCTGTCACCTTGCGCAGCGCGCCGAATCCAGACTGTGGCCGCGCGACGCACAGCAGCAGATCGAAATCACGCGCTGGTTCAGCTGGAACAATCAGCATCTATACCGGCACGCGGGTTCGCTTTATTTCGAGTATCTGATCAAGCCGTGGGTCGGACTCGGCGCGCCCGAGCCTTCGAAGGTCGCTGAAGCTCAGGGGTTTTTTCGCAAACATGCCGCCGTGCTAAACCAGCATCTGAAGGGGCGCGAGTGGCTGCTGGGTGATGACATGTCGGTCGCGGATTTCTCCGTTGGCGTCACGCTGCCGTACGCAAAAAGCGCTGCGATGCCGCTTGACGAGTTTCCGGAAGTGCAGCGCTGGCACGATCAGTTGAACGCGATCGATGCATGGCGCAATCCGTTTCCGGCGCGGCCAGAGCGCGCCACAGCGAATGCTTAAGGAGGCGTCATGTGCTGCGCGATAGTTGCCCTCACAATGATCTTGCTGTCCAGCTGGCAAAGCGTGTCGGGTTCGCTCGCCGGTCGAGGCGGGCGGCTGCGCCGGATCGCGATCGTGGTCGTCGCGATCGGCGCCGCAGCGGGGTCCGCCATGGCGGCGGATCAGTTCGCGGCGGCAGGTCGTGGCGAGTCGTCTTTTATGGCGCGGCTTGGCAGCATGCCGATCTGCGGTCGCTTCATCCGCTAGCGGGGTGTTGCGCACGATCGCGCAAGTAGAACACATTGCGGCTGCGCCGCATTAGCCGGCGCTCAACGTGCCATGCCGATTTGCCGTATCGTACAGAGTCACTGTATTGCGCGCGAATGGAGGGCACGTCATGGCACTTTCGTCGAAAGACGCTGCAAGGCTTTCCGGCAGACGCCGTTTTCTGCACACAGCGAGTAGCACGGCAATCGGCCTGTCGGCTTCGCTTACTTTGCCGAGGCTGGCCCCGGCGCAAACGCCAGATCAATCTCAAACCGAATCCACGACGCCGTTGCCGCGCATGGCGCAACGCGTGATTCCCGCGACAGGCGAGCGACTGCCTGTGGTCGGCTGCGGCACATGGCGTACCTTCGATGTCGGCAACGATCCCGCCGCTCGCGCACAACTTGCCGGCGTTCTGCGCATTCTGTTCGAGGCCGGCGGTTCGACGATCGATTCTTCGCCGATGTACGGTTCTTCGGAAGCGGTCGCCGGTGCGTTGCTCACGCAACTCGACGCGCACAATAAAGCCTTCGTCGCCACCAAAGTCTGGACCGAAGGACGCGAAGCGGGCATCGAGCAAATGGAAGAATCATTGCGCCGCTTTCAGCAACCGCGCATCGACCTGATGCAGGTGCATAACCTGCTGGACTGGCGCACGCAACTCGCCACATTGCGCGACTGGAAAGCGCGCGGCCGGATTCGCTATATCGGCATTACGCACTACACGTCTAGCGCATTCGATGAAGTGGCGGCCGTCATGCGCAACGAAAAGCCCGACTTCGTACAGGTCAACTACGCGGCGGACGACCGCGCCGCAGAGACGCGCATCTTGCCGCTTGCGGCGGAGTTCGGCATTGGCGTGGTGATCAATCAGCCCTTCGGCGGTGGCGGCCTGCTTGCACGCGTCAGCAAAACGCCGCTGCCTGGGTGGGCGGCGGAAATCGGCTGCACGAGTTGGGCGCAGATTCTGCTGAAGTTCGTGCTCGCGCAGCCGGCGGTGACGGTGGTGATTCCAGGCACCGGGCGTCCGCAATACATGGCAGACAATGTCAGGGCCGGTTCGGGCCCATTACCCGACAAGGCCATGTGCGCGCGAATCGTAGCGGCGGTGAACGGCTAGCGCATTGCCGCTTGCGCATTATTCGCGCCGAATCCTTTTCTGAACTCTCCAGCTAGTTCAAATTAAAACCTCGCCGCAGGTTATTCACCTGCACGGTCGCGCCATAACATAATCCGAAGAAAATAAAAATAAGCTTTCCCGTAGTTGCAGGCGATATTGCGAGTCTTAGAGGATTAACTCGACCTCATTGCCGAAGCCATTCGGCTCGCATACGCATTGCCCGTCTTAAAGAAAGTTTGTGAAAGGAAGTTGACACGGGAACGTTTGCCAAACTAGGCTACGCACTGTCGTCAAAAACTGATCGCGGATTTCGCTATCTGCCCGGAGACGCAGGTAAGCCGCCGCTTTGCCGGTCAGTTAAACGATTGAATGAAAGCCGACAAAAACGGCCGAAGCTGTCTTTGTGAAAGCATTGTAATAAACGCGTAGCGCGATTTGAAAATCAGCCACAAGTGCTGAGGCGCCAACACGTCCATATATTCTCGCTAGCAATTCGGTGCTAGTGCGGGAGACCTTTTTCTCTGAAAAACAGAGAAAACAAGCTGAACCACTCAACGCACTTTCTTTATACCGATATTGTCAGTCGAGGATTAATAATGCGTATAAATTTCCGATTGCAGATGCAGTGCCTCGCACTCGCCGGAATTGCGGTTCTGGCGGGATGCGGCGGCAGCGACGGCTCGTCGTCGTTGGCGAGCAAATCCGGGCAGACACCCGCAACCGCGCCGGCTGCCTCCGAGGTGGCGCTGACCCCGCCCGCCGCGCCGGTCGTTGCGGACACATCGATCAACAAGACGGTGCCGCCGGTCGAATTGCCCGACACGGTTACGCCGATCAACTACAAGCTCTGGTTCCGGCCGAACCCCGCGCTGTCTTCGTTCGATGGCCGGGCCGACGTACAGATCAAGGTGCAGAAGGCGGTCAACGCGATCACCATCGCCGGGCACCGGGTCAAGTTCACGAATGGCACGATCACGCTTCAGCCGGGCAACATTGCGTTGATCGCCACGCCGCAGGACGACGGCGATTTCTACCAGCTTCGCCCCGTGAGCGGGCAGATCGCCGCCGGCAACTACTCGCTGCATATGGAGTGGAGCGGCATCATCAACTTCAAGACTTACGACGATCCGGTCGCGAAGACCGGCGGCAGTTGCGGCGATGATCCCTATCCGGGTTGCTCCGCGGCGGAAGGCGTGTTCCGCGTCGATCTGAAGTCAACGGATGGCACCACGAGCGGCGCGATTCTCACGCAAGGCGAATCGAACCTGGCGCGCCAATGGTTCCCCGGCTGGGACGAGCCGGCCTTCCGGCCGACCTACGAGGTGAGCGCGGAAGTGCCGCAAAACTGGAACGTGGTCTCGAACGCGGCGGAGAAGCCCGCGGTCAACGTGGATGCAGGCTACAAGCTGGTGTCGTTCGAAAAGACGCCGCCCATGCCGTCGTATCTGCTGTTTTTCGGCGGCGGCCAGTTCGACATTCTCGAGGACGACTTCACAAGCCCGCTGCCCGACGGCAAAGGTCTGCATCTGCGCATCTTCACACCGCCCGGCATGCGCGATTGGGCCAAACCGGCCATGCAGCAAACCAAGCAGGCGCTCGATTACTACTATCGCTACACCGGCATTCCGTTGCCGCTCACCAAGTTCGACACGATCGCGGCCAACGACGCGTTCAAGGAGCAGAAGGACCTGAACTTCGGCGGCATGGAGAACTGGGGCGCGATTCTCGAATTCGCCGACGATATTCTGCCGGCGCCCGGCACCACCATGTCCGATTACGGCGTGACGGTGCTCACGCACGAAGCCGCGCACCAATGGTTCGGCGACCTCGTCACGCTCGATTGGTGGGACGACGTCTGGCTCAACGAATCGTTCGCGACCTTCTTCGAGAACAAGACCAAGGTGCGCTTCTTCCCGGAGCGCTTCAGCTGGGTCGACGACGTGAAGAACAAATACGCCGTGATCAATGCGGATCTGAAGTCCACCGCGTTCCCGGTGCAGCCGAACTTCAACGGCTGGGCCTCGAACGACTTCGTGCTGAGCGCGAGCGCCTTCACGTACGACAAGGGTGGTCACGTGCTGAAGATGCTGGAGAACTATCTCGGCGAAGAAGTCATGCGCAAGGGCCTGCAGTCGTACCTCGCCGACTATTCGCTCGGCAACGTCACGCCGAAGCGTCTGTGGGACGAACTGGCGAAGGTTAGCGGTCAGCCGATGGTGGCGATCGGCGACAGCTTCGTGCGGCAGACCGGCGTGCCTCTGATTTCGCTCGATACGCAATGCGATCTGACGACCAATCAGACCGTGGTCACGCTGAAACAGGCGCCGTTCCCGAACCAGAATCAGTATCCGGGTACGCAGTGGACCATTCCGCTGACGCTCGCGTACGGTGACGGGCTGGCTTCACGCAAGACGCTGGCAATGAAGGACACGCAAACCCAGGTGCGTCTGAACGGCTGTTCCGCGGTGCTCGCCGATCCGAGCGGTCTCGACTACTACGTGACCAACTACAGCAACAATGCATGGAGCCAGCTGCTGGCGCAGGGCAATGCGCTGAAGGATCCGGTGCTGCTGACCAGTCTGCAACTCGAGGCGAAGCTGCTCGTGAAAAACGGTCTGGCGGATCCGTCGCGCGCCACGAGTATCGGCTCGCTGAGTCCGGCGGCCGCGCCGCTTGCGCATCAGTTGATGATGGCAACGCCGACGACGCAGTCGCTGCGTCCGACGATCCGCTATCAAGGCAAGTTGCGGCAGAAGCCACAGGCGCAGCAAGCTCAGTAAGCAGAAGGTCAGAGTAGCGCAGCGGCCCGCCTCGCCATGCAGCGAGGCGGGCCGCTTTTTCGTTGCAGCTGTGCCGACTGACAAAAAAGACCTGCGCGATGGATTACCCCGGGAATAAAACCGGGGCCGGTCCAGTCATGCCTGACGAACCGATCCGCAAGGGCCGCCGGATAATCCGCGGCCCGTCTGCGACTCTTTATCGTGAGGTCAACATGTCGTCAGATCATTCGTTCGACGCGTCGCGTCGCGGCGCGCTGAAGTGTCTTGCATTCGGTGGCCTGGGCACCGTATTCGTTTTGTCCGGCGGGATACTGACGCCGGTGGAACTGGCGCTCGCCGCCGACCAGAAATCGTCCGCGGCCGGCTCGGGCGTGCCGCTTTTCCTGCAGATCAGCGACTCGCACATCGGCTTTAACAAGGAAGCCAACCCGGACGTGGCGGGCACGCTGAAGCAGACCATCGAGTACGTGAACGCGATGCCGGTCAAGCCCGCGCTGACCATCCATACCGGCGATATCACGCACCTTTCCAAACCTGCGGAGTTCGATCTCGCGGCCCAGTTGATGTCCGGTCTGAAGATCACCGAGCTGCATACCGTGCCAGGCGAGCACGACGTGACGGACGGCCCGGGAACGGAATACTTCAGCCGGTTCGGCAAGCCCTCGGACAACAAGGGCTATTACAGCTTCGACCACCAGGGCGTGCACTTCGTCGGCCTCGTCAACGTCATGCATTTCAAGCCGAACGGCCTGGGCGGTCTGGGTGACGAACAACTCGAGTGGCTCGAAAACGATCTGAAGGGGCGTTCGTCCAGCACACCGATCGTCGTGTTCGCGCACATGCCGATGTGGACGATCTACGAGCCGTGGGGCTGGGGCACCGGCGATGCCGGCCAGGCGATGACCTATCTGAAGCGCTTCGGCTCGGTGACGGTGCTGAACGGCCACATTCATCAGATCGTGTCGAAAGTGGAGGGCAACATCACCTTCCATACGGCGCGCTCGACGGCCTATCCGCAGCCGACGGCCGGCAACGGAACCGGCCCCGGACCTTTGACGGTGGCTAGCGACCAGCTCCCGAAAATGCTTGGGGTCACCAGCATCAAAGTCACGCGGCATCCGCTCAAGGCGACGCTGAACGACACGACACTGGTTTGATCGTCACTTTCTTCTTGCAGGAGATCAGTTATGCAAACTAAAAACATTCGCCGCGTTTTTCTCGTAATGGCTGCCAGTTCGGCATTGTTTGCGGCATTGTCGGGGTTCTCGGTGGCGCGGGCGGAAACGCCGAACGCGGTCGTCATCAAGAACTTCATGTTCTCGCCGATGGAACTGACGGTCAAAGCCGGCTCGACTGTGACCTGGAAAAACCTCGACGGCGAACCGCATACCGTCGTGAACGACGCGGGCATGTTTCGCTCCGCCGCGCTCGATCAGAACGACACTTACCAGTTCAAGTTCGACAAGCCAGGCGTGTACAAGGTGTTTTGCGGCATCCACCCGAATATGAAGGAAACGATTACCGTGCAGTAAGCGCCGAAATGGTAGAGATCCCGGCGCGGCGTACGCCGTGGCGAACGGCAAGATGCGACGACCCGGGTCTCCACACGCAGTCTCCACACTCAAATAACAGTAGCCGCCTCGCGCCGAAACCGAGCTTCCAGACGCCAGCGCGAGCGCCGTCGGCAGGCGCGCGACACGAGGTGATGACCGGTGCTCGTGGAGGCGGGATGCGGCGTTCTCCGCGCCGATCAAGGCAAGCCACGCGCGCCGCGATTCGATCTGATCCCGCGCGAGTGCAGGCGGTGCTTGTCATTGTTTGCAGCCAATGGCCGGATATCGGGAATGGCACTTGCGTTTAAGACATGAGACGTCAAGCGCGAGCAAGCCATTGCGCCTGAGCGTGGCTGTCGCATCACCCCACAGCCGTCCGTTCGATGCCCGCCGCGTGCGGCTTGCACGGCCTGCAGACGCACCTTGCGAAGGCTGCCGACACCGCGCTCGACTACCAGCGTCGTAGAAGTTTTACCTGTTTCTCCGACGCAACCCTGCCTCGCCAAGACGCCGTTTAAAGCGCAGCATTGCCGTGTTGTTCTCGTGCGTTGAGGGGGGCTCAATTCGTCGAGCGGCTTTGCCTCGATCTGCAAAATCGTGTGAATAAAGCCTGCCGACAGATCAGACATAAGGATTTCGGAGAGTACTGCGATGTTCAATGATCCCAACTTGCCCCACTCTCTGGCCGCCGGCCTGGATGTCGGCGGCCGAATGAACGGTTTGCCACTTTCCGCTGCGCCGCCGCGGTTCGGACGCTTCGCCATGTGCGTGGCTGTGGCCAGCGCGCTCGCGATCGGCGTGATGGGTACGGTGGCGTACGGTGTCTGGTTCAATCACGATCAGAAGGCCTACACCGAAGCAATGGCCGGCGCACGGCAAGCGCTCGGTAGCGGCGCATCCGGGAGTGCGGCAGTGGTTGCACGAACCAACGGCGCGACATCGTTGCCGTCAGCGGCGGCGGAAAGCAGCCCGACGGTGACGGCAGCGCCAACCGCCGACGATCCGGAAGCGGGCGGGCAGTTAGCCACCTTCTCTGGTGAGGTCAAGCGGCATTCGCCACCGACGGTCCAGACAAACTTCGTGACAGATGCGGCGCCCGACGCGCCTGCTTCCCCTGCCAGCGCGGCCCGACGTTCGGCAAGCGTCGGCACGCCAGCCGTGCAGCAAGCGGCCCCGTCGCGAGCGGGTAAAGATGGTCGTGCAACGCCGCAGGAGCGCCGTACGACCTTGGCGAACGCGAAGCATAAAGACAACGCGTTCACCCGCATCGGGCTCTTTTTTCGTCGAGTGAACTATCGGCAGCATGGCAACGCAAATCGGCAAGACATCTATTCCCATCCCTGAGCGACGCCGTGGCGCTCGCGTTGGTGCGGCAGGCGCCGTCATGACCCGGTTCAGGCGGGCGCCCGCCATGTTGGCCGGCGCCTCGCTGGTCTGTCTGCTGGCTGGTCTTCTGTATCTCGCCTCGCAGATCAGAACGATCTTCTCCGATCAGTTGAAGCAGGAATACGCCGGGCTCGTGCTCGAAGCGGCAGGGCGCGCGGACAGTGCGCGCGCCATGGTCGAGGTATGGCGGCAACGCCCCGGTGATCGCGAGGCGCAAGCGCAGGGTTACCGGCAGGCACGCGCCGAACTCGCCGATCGCCTCGGGGCGCTCGCGGCATTGGTGAACGCCAGCCCGTCTGCCGCGCCGCACATGCCCGGCTCAGCGTTGATGGCTGACGCCAGTCTGAGTGAGACCGAAGCGCTGCTTGCCACGGTCTCCGCGTATTGGCGGACACAGCGCGATGCCGATGGCGCGGACATACGGCTGCGGATCGCCCACGTCGCGAACGTGCTGATCGCGCTGGCCGCGCTGCTGTTCTGTTTGTTGCTCACCGCGCTCGGCATGTACGCCAAACGCAATCGTCAACTGGTGGGCGAGTCGTACGAATTCGAGTACGCCGCGTTGCACGATCCGCTCACCACGCTGCCGAACCGGCGCCAGCTGTTCGCCGTGCTCGACGATGCAGCGGCGAACCATCAGGCAGGACCGGCGCCTCGCAAAATCGCCGTGCTGTATGTGGATCTGGATGGTTTCAAGCAGGTCAACGACTCGCATGGCCACCGTGCCGGCGACGAATTCCTGATCGCGGTATCGCGGCGTTTTCGCGAGTCGGTGCGCAAACGCGATGTTGTCGCGCGCATTGGCGGCGACGAATTCGCGGTACTGATACACGAATTCTCCACGGCCGACGAACTGGCCGAGGTTGCCCGGCGGCTGATTGCGTGCGTGGTGGCGACCGATGAGCAGATGGGACTCGGGCTGGTGCGCGCGAGTATCGGCATTGCCAGCTTTCCCGACCTCGTCGGCGATTACCAGCGTCTCGTCGCCGCGGCGGACGAGGCGATGTACCGCGTCAAGCGCAGCGGCAAAAACGGTTACGCTTTCACGGCGAAAGCTGACTGAGCGCACGCTCGGCGCGTGTGTGCATGTTTGCATGTGCGCATCCTCGGTGCGGAGCAGGGTTGTGCCTCTTCAGCTTCACTTTCCGCCCCTGCATTCGAATACCCCTACGCGATGACCTCGCGCACGCTGAGCTTTGTTTCGTGTTACAAAAACGAGGCTCGACGACGTGTGCATGATTCATGCGCCGGCGCGATCGTGGTCGATGCGAATTCGGTCCCAGCGGAAAGATCCATGTCCAGATATTCAATGATGCGCGCCGTAGGGCGCTTGAAGCAGCCGGAGTGGGGCGTCGCCATTCTGGTCGCTGCCTTGGCTGCCTGCGCGCCGGTGCCTCCCGCGCCTGTTCAACCCGTCGCTCAACCGGCTGTCATTCAACCGGCCGCACAGCCCGGCAATCAGCCCGGCAATCAGCTCGGCGCTCAGGCTACAGCACGCACGGCCGCAGGGTCGCTGCCGGTCCCGCCAAACCTGGTTGCGCTGGCGCAGCCGGCCGGTCAGAAACGATTGACGGGTGCAGCGTCCAACCAGTCATACTGGCCGCTCTCGCAGTATTTCGAAACCCAGCGTAACGAAGCCTATTGCTCCGTGGCCACGTCGGTCATGGCGCTCAACGCATTGGGCATCCGCCGGCCCGAGACGACGCAATACCCGGATTTTCCGTTCTTCTCGCAGGACGATTTTTTCCGCGCAATCGATCCGCAGGTCGCCAACGCCGCGCAGGTGTCGAGGGAGGGCATGACGCTCGACCAGCTCAGCACGGCCCTCACTGCATTTCCGGTCGCGGTCAGGAAATATCACGCCGCAGACCTGTCGCTCGGTCAGTTCCGCGATATCGTGCGCGCGACTACGGCGCACAACGACCGCTTCGTGCTGTTGAATTTCCGGCGCATGGAAATCGGCGAAGCGGGTGGCGGACACTGGTCGCCGCTCGGCGCTTACGATTCGGCGAGCGACAGCGCGTTGCTGCTCGATGTGGCGCGCTACAAATATCCGGCCGTCTGGGTGCCGGTCGTGCAGTTGTACGCAGCGGCGCTGGCGGTGGATAGCGTGAGCGGACTGTCGCGCGGCATCGTGATTATCGGCAAGCGGCAGAATTAGAAGCGGGTTGCCGATGCATCGAGAAGACTTCGACGTGACGCGTTCAGTGCGAGCCATTCATGGCTCGCACCAGGCACCTGGCACCAGGCATTAGACAGCAAGCAACACGCAGCACGCAGCACACACGCGCCAAACCTATTTCACCCGCTTCACCACCGGTGTCTTCCACTTGCCGTCCAGCAGCACCGGTTTGGGCCAGTAGAAGCGCATGGTGATCATGAACGGTCCATCCGGCGCCGGCAGCCAGTTGGCCTCTTTGCCCTTGCCCGGCGACTTCGCCTGAATATAGATCGTCAGGCCGCCATCGCGATCCTTCCTGAGTTGCGGCAGCATGGGCGAATTGATCAGATAGCGATCGATCGGATTCTTCACGAGCAACTGACTGGGCAGCGCGTACGTGGTCACCGACCAGAACGCATTCACGGGCGGCAATTGTCCCTTCGGAAACCGCAGCACGTAGCGACGCTGACTGCCGTCGAGGGGCTGGCCGGCCGAATCCTTGTCGAGCACCGGATACAACGCCTCCTCGCGCGAGTTCGCGCCGATGCCGACCTGGGTGCCGGTGGCGCGCGCCACGTAGTCGTTCTTCAGATACTCGCGCGAGCCGAATAGCGTGTCGGTCTTGCCGCCGAGTGAAGCGCGCCTGTCGTCGATCGCCTTCTGACCATCCTGCATGCCGGCCTGAAAGGCCGCTTTCTGCTCGGGCGAGAGCGCGTTGACATCGAACCGTTTGCCGGGCACGACGCCGATCTGTGCAAAGCGGCTGCGCAGCCCCGCTTCGTCCGGATTGACCGGCGCGAATTGCAGCACGAAGGCAAGTTCATTGAAGAACTCGAGCGATGTCCGCGCGGTGGCCGGTGCGATCGGCTTGATCCACTGCACTGGCGGCGCGGTGGGTGCGGGTTTGCTGCCGGTGAACGCCGACAGCGTTTGCACCTTGTAGCCCGCCTGAATCTGCTTGACGTTGTCGAGGTCGTCGGGATTGAACAATTGCGTGCGCCCGACCACGTTCACGAGATCGGTCTCGGAACGGATGACCTGCGTGATGCCATTGGGCGTCTGCCCGTTCCAGCGTGGTCCCGCGATCAGGAACGTGCCGCCGTTGTTGCCCGTCGTGCGGCTGCCGATATACGCGAAGTTGAAGGTGTAGAGGTCCATCAACTGGAACACGAAGTAGCGCTTCGGGTCCATCGGCGGGACGGTGATCACCACCGGTTCCGCGCGCAGGTCGAGGCCGGCGAACGAGTAAGGTGTATCGGAGTTGGGTGTGACGAAGGCGGTGTCGTCCGGCGTGAAGACGCGCGAGATGTTCAGGATGGAATTGAACGGGCCTTTGTATTGCGGGTTGGTGGAGTCCACCGAAAACGCATACATGATGCCGTATGAATCGACCATTGGCGTGCCGTAGAGATAGGCGTCTTTGGCGATCGAGCGGATGTCGGCGCTGCTGGCGGTGACCGGGGCGACAGGGGCTCTGGCGAAGTCGTTGGTGGGCGCCGTCTGGCAGGCGGCGAGGGCGATGGCCAATAGCGCGGCAGCGATAGTTCGTGTTCTGTACATTGCGACCCTTGCGAAGGCGCCGTGCAAGACGGCAGCGTGATCATTCGGACAGCGCGGGATAACAGAGGCAACAGAGGCAACAGCAAACCGGACTCGCAGTGCAGACGTTCTGCACGCCGCAGCTTGCCTAATGCCGGGGCAAGCTGTCAAGCGGCTTTCGGCAGGCTGGGTGGACAAAGTGTGGGAGCGCGAAAGGCCGCGCGTCATGACGTCATGCGTGGCGAATCGTCCGTATGCGCAGAAGAAGCCGGTGACGTGTCGACCCATGAACTGTTCTGCAAAACGATCCGATAGCCATCCGGATCTTCGAAAGTTTTGCCCTGACGGTCCCAATAGGGATTCTCAGATTCGCAGGCCATTGCGCCGAGCGCTTCGAGCCGTTCGACGGCCGCACACCATGCATCGCGCTCAGGCAGATAGAGCACGAGAAGGTGCTCGGTGGTCGGCGCCCGGTCCACGGTCACGCCGTGTTGATGCGTGAACTCGATGTGCCAGGGGCAGCCTCGCCGTCCCACGATGACGCCATCGAAGCCCGCGTGATTCTCGAAGCGCGCGAGGACTTCGAAGTCCAGCCCGCGGGTGTAGAAATCGGTGACCTTATGCAGATCGTTAGTGGGGCGGGCGACCCGGAGAACGGGCGAATGCATCGGCGACTCCACGAAACATGGGCAGGCCGCATAGCATAACGTGTCAGTTGCGGCGCGTAGCCGATAACCTTAGCCGGGTGCCTCAAACCGATTACGAAACTTGATTACGAATCCCCCATCACGCCACTACGCGCTGCGCGCCATCTCGCCGAGGCCCGCATTGAAGTCTTCCCTGCGGCCACCCGCAGCGGCGGCCGCCCGAGCCCGAACCGCAGTCTTGCGAATCCGCGTGTCGCGCAGCGCCGGACGTGCATCCACCAGATCCGCGTACAGCGCGAGATAGTTCGAAGTCGACGTGTCCCAACCGAAGTCGCGGCTCATCGCGTTACGCTGCAACACGTGCCACGACGACGGCTCCACGAACGCGGACAGCGCGCGGCCCAGTGCATGCATGACGTCGTCCGGGCCTTCGCCGTCGAACAGGAAGCCGGTTGCCTTGCTGTCGCCGCGAGGATCGTACGGCAGATAATCGACGATCGTATCGGCCAGGCCGCCGACACGCGACGCCACCGGAATCGTGCCATAGCGCATCGCGTAGAGCTGCGTGAGTCCGCAGGGTTCGAAGCGGCTGCCATGCAGCAGAATGTCCGCGCCCGCATGCAGCATGTGCGCGCGCCGCTCGTCATAGCCGATCTGCACGCCGACGCGCCCCGGCCATGCCGCCGCGATGTCCTGCAGTGCCTGTTCGATACCATGCTCGCCCTGACCGAGAATCGCGAACTGCAAGCGCGGATGCCGTTCGAGCAGCGCCGGCAGCGTATGCACGACGACATCGGCGAGCTTCTGTTCGGTAAGTCGGCTGCCGATCGCGACCAGCGGCGCGAACGGATCGCGCGTGAGACCGAACGCCTGTTGCAGTTCACGCTTGCAGGCCTGCTTGCCGGCGGTGTCGTCGACGGAATAGGGGCGGGCGATGTGTTTGTCGGTGGCGGGATTCCAGACCGTGGTGTCGATGCCGTTGACGATACCCGACAGCTTGCCGGCCTGCGCCTGCAATACGCCTTCCATGCCGTGGCCGAAACGCGGCGTCAGGATTTCGCGTGCATAGCGGCGGCTCACGGTGGTGACGCGATCGGCATGCACAATGCCGGCTTTCATCATACTGAGCGAGCCGTAGAACTCGATGCTGCGTTCGTCCGACAGCGCGGGCGCCAGCAATTCGGGCGGCACGCCGATCCAGCCGCCCATGGCGAGCAGATGGTTGCCCTGGAACGCGAGGTTGTGAATCGTGAACACGCTTTTCGCGGCAACGCCCGCGAGCCGCAGGTAAAGGGGCGTGAGTCCTGCATGCCAATCGTGCGCGTGCACGATGTCGGGGCGCTTCACGTTGCGCACGCCACGCGCCACCCGCGCGGCCGCTGCCGCGAGCGAGGCGAAGCGGGTCAGGTTGTCCAGGTAGTCGCGTCCCTGCGGATCGCGGTACAGGCCTTCGCGCGCGAACAGGTGATCCATCTGCAGAAGCAGCACCGGTATGCCGGTGTCGGGCATCTGGCCGCGCAGGAGCCGTGCGTCGCCGCCGGGCAAGCCCGTCATGCGCGCGACCGGCGCGACCTCGACGGCGCGTTCGAGCGCGGCCGGATAGGCGGGCATCAGGATCGAGACATCGACGCCGGCATCGCGCAGGGCGGCGGCGTATGCGCTGACCATGTCGCCGAGTCCGCCGGATTTGGCGAGCGGCAGGGCTTCAGAAGCGACGAGAAGAACGTTGAGCGGCAAAGCGGCCCCCAAGGACGGGATTTGTGCACTTGCACAGTGCGGTGAGATGCGTTGAGGTGTCCTTTCAGCAAGGGGTGTGCCTGATGTTCAGGTCGTTATTCTGGCTACGCGCAAGATTTGTGTTGCAGTGCGGCCGAGCGGTTCTTTGGCTGCGGGCGCCTACTTAAATGTCTTGACCGTGCGCCGCACCGCAATGCGTTTTTTCATTCGTGTGTAGATTTGACGTTCTGTTTCTCGACGCAGGCGCGAGGCTTGAAATGAAAAGGGGCTGTCGCCGAAGCGACAGCCCCTTTCGACAACTGCCGGAAAAAGTCTTAATGCACCGGCGCGTGGGTCTGCTCGACCGGCCGCGGCTGCGTCATCGCGCTCACCGCCGCGAACACGATGATATTCACCGCCAGCGCGAGGAACCCGATATTGACGTCCTTCAGCGCGTCGGGCAGGAACGGCATCAACTGACCGACGCTCAGGTGCATGGTCGTCGTCACGGCCACCACCGCCACTCCCGCCAGAATCCCGCAAAACGCGCCCTGTTTGGTCGCGCGGTTATGCGGACGCAGGCTGCAGATCACCGCGGGGAATAGCTGGGTAACGAAGCTGTAACCCATCAGCAGCAACGCCACGATGGTTTCGCCGCCTTGCAGCGTGAAGCCGACCGCCACCAGCGCCACGACCGGCACGAGCACACGCGCGAGCGTCGCCACCGTGGCGTCCGACGCGTTGCGGTTCACCATGCCGCGATACACGTCGTTGGCGAGCAGCGTGGACGCGGAGGTGAGGATCATCGAGCCGGGCACCAGCGCGGTCAGAATCCCGGCCGCGCCGATCACGCCGACGAACCACGGGTCGAAGGTCTGCAACGACAGGCGGAACAACGACAGGTCGATGTCGCCGCCCTTCAGACCCGGCACCTTCAGGGTCGCCGCAAAGCCCACGAAGAACACGAACAGCAGAATCAACTGGTACAGCGGCAGCACCATCGCGTTACGGCGGAAGATGCGCTCGTCCTTCGCGGTGAAGATCGAACCGAACGTATGCGGCCACATGAAGAAGCCGAGCGCCGTGAGCAATACCGTCGACTGGAACCACGTCACGCTCGAACCCTTGGCCGGGAAGGTCAGGAAGCCGGGGCGCGCGGCGTCGATCGCGTGGAACATCTCGCCGAAGCCGCCGTAATAGTGCAGCGGCAAATAGATGCCGAGGAACAACACAATGGCCAGAATCAGCAGATCCTTCACCACCGAATTCCACGCCGAACCGCGCACGCCCGAAACGATCACATAAGCGGTCACGACGCACGCGCCGATCCACACGGCCGCCGTCGACGAAATCGCCCCGTACGAGGCCGTCGCCACGATAATGCCGAGCCCCTTCAGCTGCAGCACGAGGTAGGGAATCAGCGCGGCCACGCCGACCAATGCGACCAGCGTGCCGAGCGCCGGGCTTTCGTATTTGCGCGTGAAGAAGTGCGGCTGCGAGACGAGCCGGTGTTTTTTCGCATAACGCCAGATGGGCGGCAACATCCAGTACGAAAGGATGTACGCGAGCGTGCCGTAGGCCAGAATGTAATAGACCGGCGCGCCCTTGCCATATGCAAAGCCACTGCCGCCGAGGAAGGTGAAGGTCGTATAGATTTCGCCTGCCATCAGCAGGAACACGAAGGCCGTGCCGAAGCTGCGGCCACCCACGGTCCATTGTTCGAGACTCATGTCGTGGCCGCGCTTGGCGCGCACGCCCAGGTAAAGCGCAAACAGCGTAATCGCCGCAATGATGATGAGTGCGCTCATGAGCTGGCCTCCTCGCCATCCACGGCGAGCTGACGGTTGGACGGGTCCAGACGGTAGATGATCGCCATGATGATCGAACTGAGCACCACCCACATGACGATCCAGGCCAGCACGAACGGCATGCCGAGCATCAGCGGCTCGACACGATTTACAAACGGGACACCGAGCAGAATGCCGATGAACGGCAGCGCGGCGAGTACACGAAGCAACATGGGGGCAACTCCTCGAACTGGTAAGTACGTCTCGTTGAAAGTGCGGCTTCGCTGGGGACTGTATGCCTGATGCTTTGGTCGCGTAAAGCAGGTCAAAAAAGTGTAGGCTTTCTGAAAGTTGCGGGCGCACCTTCATAGGTGCCGGTTGCTGCGTTGCAAGGCGGCTAGCGCAGCGTGGCGCGCCGCGGCACACACTCCGGCGCCAGGCTTTTTTACGATCCTGGTTGGCGCGCCGCGATATGATCTCGCCACGCAACGCAAGCGTCATCGGAATCGCCGGAGAGACTCCGGTTTCATCAACATGGCGCGGCGCGCCCGGGTACACAGACGGGCTACCCGAGCCGCCGCTCGACACGGAAACGCATATGGTCGAAAGTCTGATCCCGGACATTCTGTTTGGCTTTACCGGGCTGATCAGCATCATCAACCCGATCGGCATTGCTTTCGTCTTCCTCGACCGGACTGCTTCGTTGAGCACGGAAGAGCGCACGTTGCTGGCCCGCAAGATCGCCATCAACGTGGTGTGTGTGCTGCTGGTGGCGTTCTTCATCGGAACGCCGATCCTGCATTTCTTCGGCATCTCCATGCAGGCGCTGCGCATTGGTGGCGGCCTCGCCGTCGCCGTGGGCGGCTGGCAGATGCTCAACGCGCCCGACACGCAACCAGGCGAGCAGCCGGCAGTCAAACGGGTGGACGCGGACAACGCAATGTCGAAGGCGTTTTTCCCCTTTACCATTCCGTTGACCACCGGGCCGGGCTCGATCGCCACCGCCATTGCACTCACCGCTAACCGCACGCATAAGCTCTCGGAGTTCGTGATTTCGAGCATTGCGTCGGTCGTGATCTCGCTCGCGGTGGCCGTCACGGTGTATCTGGTCTATAGCCGCGCGGTAATTTTCGCCAAGTATCTCGGCGTGGAAGGCACCAAGGTCGCCATGCGTGTATCTTCCTTTTTGCTGCTGTGCATCGGCGTGCAGATCATGCTGACCGGCTTCTCCGAATTCCTGATTCCGATTGCGACACTGCAACCGGTGGTCAAATAGACGCATCCCCGGCGGCCTGCTGTTCCATCCGGCACCGGGGGCGCTCACGCACCCGACAGGAGAACACTCCATGTGCCGTTGGCTTGCTTATACGGGCAACCCGCTTCAACTGGAAACGGTGCTGTTCAACGCCAAACACTCCTTGATCGACCAGAGCCTGCATTCGCGGCTTGGCTACACCACGACCAATGGCGACGGCTTCGGCATCGGCTGGTACGGCGATCCGACGGATATTCCGTTTCGCTACCGCTGCATCCAGCCGGCGTGGAGCGATCGCAATCTGCGCGAAGCCGCGCGGGCGATCCGCGCACCGCTGTTCGTCGCGCATGTGCGTTCGGCAACGGATACGCCTTCGCAGGAAACCAACTGTCATCCATTCCGTCACGGCCGGTGGCTCTTCGCGCACAATGGTCTGATCCGCAACTATCCGGCCGTGCGCCGCGATCTGATGGTGAAGATCGACCCCGATCTGTTTCCGTCAATCGAAGGTTCGACCGATTCCGAGGTGATGTTTTTTCTCGCGCTGACCTTCGGTCTGGAACTGGCGCCGGTCATCGCGCTAGAGCGGATGGTCGCCTTCGTCGAGCAAACCGGCCGCGAGCACGGCGTGGATGAACCGCTGAACATGACGGTGTGCGTCACCGACGGCGAGCAGATCGTAGCCGTGCGCTATTCGAGCGAAAGGCAGTCACGCTCGCTTTTTCACAGCAGCTCGTTCCGTCATCTGCACGAGCTGTATCCCGACGATCCGCGCATTGCGGCGGTCGGCGAGAATGCGTTTCTGGTGTTGTCCGAACCGCTTGCGGACTTGCCGGGCTGGTGGGAAGAGATTCCCGAAAGCACGGTAGTGGTGGCGCGCGGCGGCGAGATCGAACAGTATCCGTTCAAGCCGCAAGCGGCGTGAGCGTCGAGGAGCCGACCATGACGCCTCAGATCGAAGCGTTTTACGATGCCGCCACCGGCACCTTCACCTATGTCGTCTACGCGTCCGAAGGCTCGGCGTGCGCGGTGATCGATCCGGTGCTCGACTACGATCCGAAGTCGGGCGGCACGTCGACGGAGTCGGCGGAGCGCGTCATCGCGTTCGTCAACGCGCGTGAGCTGCGTGTCCAGTGGCTGCTCGAAACGCACGCGCATGCCGATCACCTGTCGGCCGCGCAGTATCTGAAGGAAGCTTTGGGCGGCGAGATTGCCATTGGCGAGAGCATTCGCATCGTGCAGAGCACATTCAGGCGCATCTTCAATCTCGGCGAGGACGTGCCTGCCGACGGCCGCCAGTTCGACCATCTGTTCCAGCCGGGCGAGACGTTCAGCATCGGCGAGTTGAGCGGGGAGGCGTTGCATGTGCCGGGCCATACGCCGGCGGACATGGCGTACCGGATCGGCGATGCCGTGTTCGTGGGCGACACGCTGTTCATGCCGGACGTCGGCTCGGCGCGCTGCGACTTTCCCGGCGGCGATGCCCATACGCTGTACGAATCCGTCCGCGGGCTGCTCGCGCTGCCGCCCGACACGCGGCTGTGCATGTGTCACGACTATCCGCCGCCGTCACGCGGGCCGCAATGGCAGACCACGGTGGCTGAACAGCGGCGCGGCAATATTCATTTGCACGACGGCGTGAGCGTGGCGGAGTTCGTGGCGATGCGCACCGCGCGCGACCGCACGCTCGGCATGCCGACGCTGATTCTGCCGGCCATCCAGGTCAATATCCGCGCGGGCAGCTTGCCGGAGCCGGAAGACAACGGCGTGCGGTACCTGAAGATTCCGCTGAACGCGTTTTGAGCCGCGTGGGCGCCGGCGTTACCGCGTGAGCAGCATCGAACTGAGTACGGAGAACACCGTCGCGGGCAGTTCGGCAAGGCGGCTCACTACCACGTTGTGCGGATAGAAGTCCTCGACCGCGTCGGTCAGTACGCCGATTCCGACCAGTTCGATACCGCGCTTGCCGATGGCCGCGACGCGCTCGCGCAAATCGCTGCGCAACACCTGCGGATCGCCGTCGCCGGTGGATGGGTAGCCATCGGAAAACACCATCAGAATGCGCCGTTCGGCCTGGTGATCGGCAAGCCGTGTCGCGGCCCAGGCCAGCGCCTCGCCGTCCGGATTCTCGTGCCCGCAGTCGATGGCGGCGATCCCGCTCATATCGGTCGCGCCGAAGCGTTTATAGACTTTCAGATCGAGCCGTTCGACGAAACGGTTATAGCGCCGTAGGTCCGCGCCGGTTGCCCGCTGCCGCTCATAGAGCTGCTTCATCGGCGCGGATTCGACCGAACAATAGCCGAGTACTTCGCAGTCGAACGACAACTGCGTCAGTGCATCGCACAAGGCTGCCGCGCACTGGCGCGCGAGTTCGATCTTGCGCCCGGCCATCGAGCCGCTGCGGTCGATCAGCAGCGTCACGGCCACATCGCGTCCTTTGGCGGGCCGCTGCGTGCGAAACGGCGTGCGGTAGCCGGGCGAGGTCGCGAGCTTCGCCAATGCGGTGCGATCGATCTCGCCGCGCTCCTGCTCGCGGCGCCAGCGCGTGCGTTCGTCGGCGCTCAGCGCGCGTTCGAGCTTTTCCTTGAGCGGCGCGGTGTCCGCGCGCGCTTGCGTGCGTAGTTCGCGCCACGCGGCGCTGTCGCCCTGGCCCGTGAGATCGCGGATATCGTCGAATTCGGTGGCGAGCGGAATCGACAGCCGGGCTCGTGACGCGTCCGCTATCGAGCCGGCTGCTTCGCCTTCGGAACGCTCGGAGGGCTGCTGCGCGTCCGCGAGCGATTGACCCATGCCGACCGCGTTGTCCGCCTGCGCGCCACTGCTTCGATCGGACGGCGGCGAGGTCGCGTTGTTCTGATCGGGCCGCGTGGTTTCGTCATCGTCGCGCGGTGCGGACGACGACGCGGCCGTTTCCGTATCGATGTCTTCGAGCGGATCCGCGGTGAACGCCATGCTGTTCGCCTCGCCTGCGGACAGCGCGCGCACGCGAGCCACGAGTGCCTGCGCCGCAGCAATGCTCTGCGCGGTCGAACGGCTCGCGCGCGCCTCCTGCAGCAGATCCTGCGCGGCATGCAAGGCGGCGAGCAGCGACTGGCTCGCTTCGTTCCGCGTGGGCGGCTCGTCCCACAACGCACGCTCCACCAGCCAGACCAGCCGGTCGCGCCAATGCAGCTTTGGCCAGCGTTGCCGCACGCGCTCGGCGGCATGCAGGCGCAACCTGCCGATGAACCAGCGCGCGCCCGGATATTCGTCGAGCAATTGCCCGCACACGCGGCGGTCTTCGACAACTTGCGCGAGAGTCGCGACGATGCCCGCGGGCAGCGCGTCGAGCTGCGCGAGCGACGCATGCTTGGCGCGCGCGACCAGCAGGTCGAGATAGCCGATCAGCACATCGCGCTCGACCTCGCCATTCAACTCGTAGTCGGGAATCACGATGCGGCCTGGCTCGACGCGCGGACCATCCGGACTGAACGCGACCGTCACGCCGTACTGACCGGTCAGCACGCGGGCGACCTTGCTGAGTGTGGATTCGAATGCGAAGCCGCGCGTGTCGCGCGGATTGCGCGTGGCGTGCATGGTGTTCAAGCGTCGGCGGCCGGCGCGATGTGATGACGGATGATGCCGCGAATCAACGCGGCGTCTTCCGGGCTCACCTTCGCGTAAATTGCCGGACCGGCGGCGCGTTCGGGGTCGCCCGTGCGCAGCATCAGTTCGGCCCAGTCGAGCAGGCGCCGGGTGGAGAACGCACTCGACAGGTCTTCGCGGGCGAACGCCGCGCGGCAGTCGGCGGCGATCGCGGCGAGGGTGGTGGCGAGCGCGCGCGTCATGTGCGGGGCGAGCGTGGCCATCAGTACGTCGGTTTCTTCAGCGGGTGACAGATAGTCGAGCAGATAGACGCGCCAGCGATCCAGAAACGCCTCGTTCATCAGATTGGCGCCCTGATACAGATGCCGGAACTGACTCATTGCGCCGACCGCATTCGCCGTGGCGAACAGCCGGAAGCCCGGATGCGGCGCGACGATCTCGTTGCCTTTCTCCTTCAGCACGAGGCGGCCGTGCGGTTCGAGCACGGCGGTGAGGGCGGCGAGAATGGACGGCTCGGCAAAATCGATTTCGTCGACGATCAGCCAGAGTCCTTCGCGCATGGCCGTGGGCAGTACGCCGTCCACCCAGATCGTCTCACCGCCCTTGACCGTCCAGAAACCGACAAAGTCGCCAACGGTGGTCTGCCCGTTCATGTTGGAGCGCAGCACGCCGTGATGCGAACGCGCCGCGACCTGTTCGATCAGGCTGGTCTTGCCCGCGCCGGTATGGCCGATCAGCATCACGCGCCGGTTCTCGACAATGTCCTCGACAATGTCGTTAAAGCGCTCGGAGAACAGATAGGCCGGGTTCAGGCGCGGCACGAGCGGATTGCCCACGCCGCAGGGCACATCCACACGACCGATGCGCACGGTCTCGCCGGTGCCTTCGACCTGCCGGTGTTTTGCCGCCGCGGTCCGTGCCGCGGCGCGCTGCAATTCCGGCATGAAGGCGACGCGCCCGGCCGCGGATTGCTCGCTTGCGGCATTGTCCGTCTCGATCGCGAAGCCTTCGCGGCGCCATTTCTTGAGCTTCGCGCGCAGATTTTCCGCATCGACAACGAGATCGATATCGACCGCGCCAGGTTCGCCGCCGTTGTCCACGCCATGTTCGAGGCGATAGTTTTCCGGCCGGTCTGCCACACTGACGCGCCACCATTCCGCACCGCCTTCCGTTGCGCGTTGGTAGAGGCCAAGATTTTCGTCTTCGGTCAGTTCGGGCGCGTTCATGGCAAAGGTTGAATAGTCAATGACGAATAGTGCGTTGCGATTTGGCTGACGCCGAATGACCGACTATCTTATCTTGAGCGGCTTTCGAACTGCCAATTGCATTCCAGGCTGGCCGGCAGCTTCGAAACATTCGCAGTCCGCTTTGCCCCACATCGCGACAGGACAAATCGAAGGCAAAACAATGAGACTACATACAAAACTCATGGCTGCGCTGGCCGTGGCAAGTCCGCTGGCATATGGCCAAACGAGTGTGACGCTATATGGCCGCCTCGACGCGGGCCTCGAATATCTGGATCACATCAACAACGGCGCGGGCGGCAGTTCAAGCCGCTGGAGCGCGGAAGGAGGCGATTGGGGCACCAGTATGCTCGGCCTCAAAGGCAATGAAGACCTGGGCGGCGGCCTGAATGCGATCTTCAACCTCGAAACCGGCTTGCAGGTCATGAACGGTACGACAAGCGGCGGGCGGCTCTGGTCACGGCGCGCGTTCGCGGGTTTGAAGAGCGAACAGTGGGGCACGTTGCAGGCCGGCCGTAATCTGTTTATCGACAGCGACGGCGTGTGGGAATTCGACCCGTTCGTGCAGCAGGCGTTTTCGTCGGCCTCGCTCGTGCGCGGGCGCAACTGGCAGCAGACGAGCAACAACGTCGAGTATCACAGCCCGGTGTTCTGGGGTTTCGACGTGCAGGCGCAATATGCGTTCGGCAACCAGCCAGGCGCGTTCAATAGCGGCGCGGTGGGCGAGTTCGGCCGCTCGGACGGCATCATGCTGACGTACCACTCGCCGCTCTTCGACGTGCGCGGCATCTACGACGAACTGCGTGACGTCAACGGCCACTTCAGCAACATCTTCCAGGCGTCGCGCGAATATTTCGTGGGCGCGAACGTGCGCCTCGACTCGCTGAAACTGCAGGGCGCCTACACGCATTACTCAGCACCCGATTCGCCGGCCGGCGTGGCCGACACCGCGGACCACTACTGGCTCGGCGCCACTTACACCTTCCAGCCCCGCTGGGCCGTGACGGCGGGCGGATTCTACGTGAAGGTCGGCGACGGATCGGGCGACGCCGCGCACGATCCGTCCGGCCACGCGATGATGTACGTGCTCGGCACCACCTACAACCTGTCGAAGCGCACCTTCCTGTATGGCACGGTGGGTTACGTGCACAACGGCAGCAACTCGAATTTTTCGCTCGAAGCTTCGCCTCGCGATGCGGTTGGCAACACGAGTCCGCTCGTCGGCGAATCGCAAACCGGCGCTTATGTCGGGATGCTGCATCAGTTCTGAGGTCTGTCTGCTTGCGCCGCGTCAGGCGGCGGCTTCGGTCACGAGGGTGGATTTGCGCAGCCGCACCGGGATCGACTTGGAAGCCGGCACCTGACTCGTTTTCGCATGATGCGAGAGCGGAATCAAGCGGTTGCATTCCGGGTAATAGCCCATGATGCAGCCACGCGGAATGTCGAACGCATGGACGTACATGCCGTCGATCTCGCGCGAGATGCCGTCGTTCGAGTCGGTGGAGATACATACCGATTCGCCTTCCGCAAAGCCGAGCCGTGTCATGTCGTCCTGATGCATGAGCAACACCTCACGGCTGCCTTGCACGCCGCGGAAGCGGTCGTCGAGACCGTACACGGTCGTGTTGAACTGGCTGTCGCCGCGGGTCGTCATCAGGCGCAGCACGTCGGGGCCGCGCGACGGCATATCCGCGTCTTCGTCGAGCGTATCGGGCACGATGAAGTTGGCCTTGCCGTTTTCCGTGTTCCATTTGCGCTCGCACGCCGCAAGCGGCCGATGAAACCCGCCTGGCTGCCTGAAGCGCTGATTGAAGCCCTTGAACTGATCCGGATAGGTGCGCTCGATCGCCTCGCGCACCAGTGCATAGTCATCTACCCACGCATCCCAGTCGAGATTCGGATTGCGCGGCAACAGCGCCTTGGCGATGCCCGCGACAATCGCCGGCTCGGACAGCAACATGTCGCCGGCCGGCTCGGCCATTCCATGCGAACCGTGTACGCAGGCCGTGCTGTCTTCCACGCTGACCCATTGCTCGCCGCTCGCCTGGCGGTCTATCTCGATGCGCCCGAGACACGGCAGCAGATAGGCGACCTCGCCATGCAACAGATGGCTGCGATTCAGTTTGGTGGCGATCTGCACCGTGAGCCGCAGCCGTTGCCAGGCGGGGTCCATGACAAGATGATCGGGAATCGCCACCTGGAAATTGCCCCCTAAGCCGATAAAGGCTTTGACCTTGCCGTCGAGCACGCCGCGACAGGCTTCGACGGTGCTCATGCCTTTGTCGCGCGGCGGCTCGAAGCCATACAGGTCCTTCAGTGTGTCGAGCGGCGCGAGTTCAGGCTTCTCCGTGATGCCGACCGTGCGCTGTCCCTGCACGTTCGAGTGGCCGCGAATCGGACAGATGCCGGCGCCGGGCCGGCCGATATTGCCGCGTAAAAGCAGCAGGTTCGACAACATCTGCACGTTATGCACGCCGTTGCGGTGTTGCGTGATGCCCATGCCGTATAAGACCATCGACGCATTCGCCTGCGCGTAAACACGCGCCACGCTTTCGAGCGCGGCGCGGCTGAGTTGCGAGCGCTGCTCGATCTCTTCCCATGAGGTCGCGCGCATGGCGTCGGCGAAGGCTTCGAAACCGAGTGTGTGTTCGGCAATGAACGCCGCGTCGAGAACGCGTGGCGCCGCGTTGCGTTGCGCGTCGTCGTCCCATTCGATCAGCAGCTTGCACAGTCCGGCAATTGCCGCCGCGTCGCCGCCGATCTTGACCTGATGGTATTGCGTGCTGATCTGCGTGTCGGCCGGGGTCAGCATGTCGAGCGGCGACTGCGGGTTCGCAAAATTAACCAGCCCGCGCTCCTTCAGTGGATTGAAGGTGATGATCTCCACGCCGCGTTTGCGCGCGTCCTGCAGTTGATGCAACATGCGCGGCGCGTTGGTGCCCGTGTTATGGCCAAAAAACAGCATGCAGTCGGTGTGGGTGAAGTCTTCGAGTTGCACCGTCCCGACCGGCACGCCGATCGTCTTCGGCAAGCCGACCGAGGTGCTTTCGTGACACATGTTCGAGCTGTCGGGCAAATTGTTGGTGCCGTAGAGCCGGGCAAGCAACGCATACATGTAGGACGCTTCCAGCGAGGCGCGGCCGGACGCATAAAATACGGCCTCGTTCGGGTGAATGGCTTGCAGTTCCCTCGCGATTTCGGCGAACGCGTGTTCCCAGGTGGTCTGCACATAGCGGTCGCTTGTGGCATCCCAACGCATCGGTGCGGTCAGCCGCCCGCGCGATTCGAGTTCGAGACCGCTCCATGCGCGCAGTTCGTTCAGTGTATGCGTGGCGAAAAAGTCGGCTTCGACGCGTTTGCTGGTGATTTCCCATGCGGTCGCCTTCGCGCCGTTTTCGCAGAACTCGAACAGGTTCGGGTCCGCCGGTTTGGCCCATGAGCAGCTTACGCACGCGAAGCCGTCCGCCTTGTTCTGTTGCGCCAGGATGCGACTCCCGTTCAACGTGACGTGTTCCTGCACGAGAATCGACGCGACCGCTTTCACCGAGCCCCAGCCGCCTGCCGCGTTGCGGTATTCCTTGATCGGCGCGCTGTCGGGCGTGCAATCCGCTTCCGCGTTGTCGGGTGCTGTTCCGGCGATCTCATCCGTACTCATGCTGGGCCTCCTCGGCGTAGGCGGCCGCTCCTCGAAGACCGGCTCGCAGGAGGAGGACCGCAATTACCGGACCAGCGAATTAATTTGCGCTTACAACGATCTTCTGAGGCTGGAAGAAGGTGGTGGCGACCGGCGGCGGTTTGACTGGCGGATCGCCTTCGGGCGCACGTGTCGGATCGTTCGGCGGCACATCGTCGGGCGGCGGCGACGGGTCGGGATCGCTGGTGGGGAGCGGGACATCGGGATCGACCGCGGGTGGCGTCGGCGTATGCAGATGCAAGGTCGGTCTGCGTCGTGTGCTGAACAGAATCATTGTTGTCTCCGTGACGGCGAGGCTGATGTTGACAAACCCCGTTTGCAAACCGCCATCTGCAATCCGCATGCCACTCGCCTTCGTTTCCCCAAATGTTTCCCCCAATTCAGGCCCTGACCGAGTGGAACGGCTATTGCTCGGTCAAGACATGCGCGCGGCGCCGAGCGGCGACACTCGCCGTCATATCACATCGAACACGACGCACTGAAGTGCAGGGATAAGGGAAAGACAAATGGCGCGACATAAGGCCGACGTGGCTGACGACGACTTCGAGATTTACGCCAGCTATCACGGAACAGGCGATGGCCGTTACGTAGGTGGACTGAAGGTAGTCAGAAAGGCGGACAGAAAGATCCTGTTTCCATTCGATGGTGCGCCGGAGATCGGGCCATACGCGACCGCCGACGAGGCGCGGCGCGCCGCGATCGACTATGGTCGGGAGATTGTCGCCGCGGATCGCGCGGCCCCTGAAAAGTGACGAGGGCGGCGTGAGCGCGCCGCCCGCAAAACGCAACGGCTCAGGGCATGCCGCCGAGCGATGGAGAAATCGTGCTGCCCCGACCGGGATCGTCGGGATGTTCGTCGGGCACCGTCGGTCGGACGGATAACGGCGGATGGGTGCGGTAGCAACTATCGATCGAAGTATCGGCGAGGCAGCGCTGGAATGCGTCCGCGTCGTTCTTTTGGGCGAATGTGTAAAGGGTTCGCTCGACTTGCACTTCCGTTTCGGACAGGCGAATGGTCGTCATCGTCATGAGGATCTCCTTTTTACAAATGGTGGTCCGGACCTCCACTTGAAACGCCGCAACCGACGTGCCCACCGTGGTTCGAGTGCGCTTTCCGCACAGTCGGCGGAGAGGGACCGGATGTTGCTGCAATGACGATATACCCGACAACATGAGGAGGGCGTCATGCAGGACAGCAAACCCCAGGATAGCTCCGCCGAACACAGTGCCGAGGCGGTGAAACAGCGTAACAAGCCGAGCGGCACGCACTATGTCGAACCCAGCCCGCTGGGCATCGAGCCCGTCGAGCAGACCGGCGTGGACAAGCAGACTAATCCGCCGCGCTCCAGCGAGAGCCCCGCGCAAACCGCCGAGGTGCCCCTGGGCACAGGCTCCCATGCCGAGCCGCCGGGAGGGGGCGGACGCGAGTCGCAGCGCAAGAACTGACGCGCCACGTGCTGCTTCGACACGCGGTGGTGTCGTACATGCAAATCCCACCAGGGGAGGATTCACTTCATATGTTTGAAAAATTCGTTCACCGACACGGTCACGCGCGCAAAGCGGCTCAAAGAATCGCGCGCGCGCAGGCGGGCGCGCTTTATGCGGCGCTGAAAAGATCGCCGGGGCCGACGCGCGCGCCGGATTCCGCGCAACATCGTGAGCATCGGGGCGCAAAGGAGCATGCCATGCACAACGATTCGCTGCATGGATTCGATGCGGCTCAAACGGAGTACGAAGCCTTCATGCTGAAGCCGCATGATTGGGTGCCGAATAACCGCAAGCTGCCGGTCGTGATCTACCGGCGTGCGCTCATGCCGGACAGCGGCGACCTCGGTGCCGCATTCGAAATCCTGTTCGAACGCAACGCATGGCCGACGCAATGGCGCGATGGCATCTTCGACTACCATCATTTCCACGCTACCGCGCACGAAATTCTGGGCGTGACGGACGGGTCCGCGCAAGTGATCGTAGGCGGACCGGGCGGCACGGTGGTGACGCTGTCCGCCGGCGACGCGATCCTGCTGCCGGCCGGCACCGGCCATTGCCTCCAATCGTTCGCGCGGCACTTCCGGGTGGTGGCCGGTTATCCCGAGGGGCAGCAATGGGATATCCGCCGCGAGGCGCTCACGCCGGACGAACTGGCGGCCATGGAGGCGTTGCCTTTTCCGTCGCTGGATCCGATTGACGGCGAACACGGCCCGCTGGTGGAGCATTGGCTGCATGCAGCCTGAGGCGGTCGCTTCTTTTTGACTTGTAGCCGCGACGTTCCGAACGATTCTGTAGCGCAAGCCCTCTGAAAGAAAATCCGCTGCTTCCTTCCAACAGCAACCCTGTACATGCGGCATGTCACGCTCCGTGCAGGTTTGCGCGCATTGGCGCATCATCGTCGAGTCTCGCAGCGGTTCCTCATGCGTTCTGCCACATCAACACGGTTCGCCGGGTTCGCCGACGCAGGCAGTGCGTCCCGGTCGTCTCTTTCACGCCGAACAAGGAGTGTCCCATGCAAAACGATCCCGCCCTCGATCAGCTGTGTATCAACACGATTCGCACGCTGTCGATGGACGCTGTGCAAAAGGCCAATTCCGGTCACCCCGGCACGCCCATGGCATTGGCACCCGTTGCCTATCACCTGTGGCAAAACCATCTGCGTTACGACCCGGACGAGCCGCTGTGGCCGAATCGCGATCGCTTCGTGCTCTCGGTCGGGCATGCATCGATGCTGTTGTATTCGCTGTTGCACCTCGCGAACGTCAAGGCCGTGGATGACGACGGCAAGCCTACTAACGGACCCGCTGTGTCGCTCGACGATATCGAGCATTTCCGTCAATTGGGCAGCAAGACGCCGGGCCACCCGGAATACCGGATGACGACCGGCGTCGAGACCACCACCGGCCCGCTCGGGCAAGGGCTCGGCAACAGCGTCGGCATGGCGATGGCGGCACGCTGGTACGAGAGCCACTTCAACCAACCGGATGCGCCGCTGTTCGACTATCGGGTCTACGCGCTGTGTGGCGACGGCGACATGATGGAAGGCATCTCGCACGAGGCGGCTTCGCTCGCGGGACATCTCAAGCTGTCCAATCTGATCTGGATCTATGACAGCAACCGCGTCACGATCGAGGGCCATACGGACCTCGCCTATAGCGACGACGTGGAGAGCCGCTTTCGCGGCTACAACTGGCACACGCTGCATGTGAACGACGCGAACGACGCCGCCGCGCTCGAAGCAGCGTTCGTCGAAGCGAAAAGCATCACCGACAGGCCGACTCTGATCGTGGTGCACAGCATGATCGGCTGGGGCGCGCCGCATAAGCAGGACACTTCGGCGGCGCACGGCGAACCGCTCGGCGTCGAGGAAGTGGCGCTCGCCAAAAAGGCGTACGGCTGGCCCGAGGATAAATTTTTCTATGTGCCGGACGGCGTGCACGAACGCTTCGCTGCGGGCTTCGGTGCGCGAGGCAAGGCGGCGCGCGAAGACTGGCAGGCGAAGTACGAGGCTTACAACAAAAAGCACCCGGAACTGGCGCGTGAATTCGCCCAGATCGAAGCGCACGAATTGCCGGCAGGTTGGGACAGCGACATTCCCACCTTCGACGCGGACCCGAAGGGTGTCGCTTCACGCGATTCGTCGGGCAAGGCGCTCAACGCGATTGCCGCGCGCGTTCCATGGATGATCGGCGGCGCGGCCGACCTCGCGCCTTCCACCAAAACCAATCTGAAGTTCGAGGGCGCGGGCAGCTTCGAACACGACAATTACGGCGGCTGCAACCTGCATTTCGGCATTCGCGAACACGCGATGGGCGCGGCGGTGAACGGCCTCGCGCTGTCGAATCTGCGGCCGTTCGGCTCGACCTTCCTGATTTTCAGCGACTATATGAAGCCGCCAATCCGCCTCTCGGCGATCATGGAAGTGCCGGCTATCTACGTGTTCACGCACGATTCGATCGGCGTGGGCGAAGATGGTCCGACGCATCAGCCGATCGAGCAGCTAGCGTCGCTGCGCGGCGTGCCGGGGCTGACCGTGCTGCGTCCGGGCGACGCCAACGAAGTGGCCGAGGCGTGGCGTGCAGCACTTGCCGATCCGCGGCGGCCTTCGTGCATCGTCGTGTCGCGTCAGCCGCTGCCCACGCTGGACCGCAGCCGCTATGCGGCCGCGAGCGGCACGCAGAAGGGCGCCTACGTGCTGGCCGATGCCGCCGACGGACAGAAGCCGCAAGTGATCCTGATGGCGACCGGCAGCGAACTCTCGGTTTGCGTCGACGTGTACGAGAAACTCAAGAGCGAGGGCATCGCGGCGCGTGTCGTGTCGATGCCGTCGTGGGATATCTTCGAGCGTCAGGACGAGGCGTATCAGGATTCGGTGTTGCCGCCGGACGTGGACGCGCGCGTGGCGGTCGAACAGGCTGCCTCGCTGGGCTGGGACCGCTATGTGGGGCGTCTCGGCGCGCAGGTGGTGATGCATACGTTCGGCGCTTCCGCGCCGCTTGCCGAGCTGAAGAAGAAGTTCGGCTTCACGCCGGAGCATGTGTATGAAGCGGCGAAGCAGCAGATCGAGCGGGTGAAGTCCAAGCGCAGCCAGGAGTAGCGCGCGTGCGGCGTGCGCGATAAACACCGGCGGAGTGAGTCAGCTCATACCCGCCGGTTTTTCATTTGCAGCCTGGCTTCGCGCGCTGACATCGCCGCGGCATCAAGTGCGACACCAATCGCGACATGAATCGCGACATGAATCGCGACACCAACCCGCACACCAGACGCGGAATCAATTCGCCGGAATCGTCACCACCGGCGCTTTGCTGCTCGTGTCGGCTTCCGCCAGCGCCATCAGATTCTGCACCACCGTGAAGGCGTATTTCGAATCGAAGTCGTTGCGATCGACCCAATACGTGGACGGGCCATACGCGATCATCACATACGCGTTGTCAGGCGGCGTCTTACCCGAATGCACGATGATGGTCGGCCGCGTCTCACCGCCGATCAGTCCCACGGTCGGTTTGGTCGAGCCGTCGCTGATACGTTCAACGGGCACCTGCACCTGGGCGCCGAGATCGGTCAGGATGCCGAGCACGGAGCGCGTCACCATCGGAATCTTGTCGCCCTTCTGCGAGGCCGACGAGGGGCCGTAGACGATTTCATACGTGCGCGTGTTCGACGACAGATGCAGCAGCTTGCGCACGCGCGCCAGATCGGCCGCCGTGGCCGGCGACTCGCCGCTGGTGGTCGCGCCCATGACCAGATATACGCCCATCGCGCCGTTCTTGCCGTCCGCCTGGCGTGACTCGACGTTCAACTCGCCCGCCAGTTGCAGGCGCCGCAGCGCTTGCAGCAATTCGAAGAAACCCGGCGCGCCCGCGCTGTTCTCGCCGCCGAGCGCATTGCCGTTCTGCAAGCCGCCCACCGACTGCGCGGTGATGCGCAACAGCAGATCGATCGGAATGCCGCCTTCGGCGAGCGGCAATACCAGCGACGGCGCGAGCGGCCGGATATACGCGGAGGCGAATGCTTCGCCGGTGGTCGGCGTGAACGTGAAGGTCGGATGATTCGAGTATGACACGCTGCCCGTAGCAAGCGCGTAGTTCGGCTGGCTGCCCGAGCCGACGTTGGCGGTGGCGCCGCCGGTCGCGTCGAACGTATAGGCCGCGATGATGCTGCTGACAGTCAGGAACGCGGGTGCGTCGCCGTATCGGAGACCGACCACGGCGGCGAGAATCTCGCGTTTCTTTGCGTCGCCGAGGGCGCGCGCATAGTCGACCTGGTCGGCTTTCAGGCGGGACGGTCCGATGTGTACGCAGGCTGAAGTGAGGCAGGCCGCGCATAATGCCGCGGCGACAGAAGCGGTTCTGATCATAACGGCGAGGAGGGGCGGAAGACTATCCGCTGAAGAATGGGCCCGTAACGGCGTTAGCAGGACCTATTCCCGTATTGCGGCGCAAGGGCGCCGATCGCCATTTCGTCGTATGAATCAGCAGTGTATTCGCCCGGATTGAGCGAGAGCGGCAGTGCGCAGGAATTGCTATTGCGTTGCAATATTTGCAGAAGCCCGTGCCTAATTACGCGCGGTTCAAACCACCTGACGGGCGCATTACACGGAATCGTCTACTGCGTCTTCGGGCATGTCCGCCGACACCTCGCTGGCGTTCTCGAGCGTGCTGCGATAAGCGCGCGATTGCATTTCGGCAAGACGGCTCAACGTGCGTGACAGATCATGTGCCCCTTCCAGGCCGCTGAGCGCCGCCACCATCGGCTCATCGGATGCGATGAACAGGGCGCGCTTGCGGTCGTAGAAGATATCGACCAGCCAGACCAGCCGTTGCAGCGTGTGGGGGTGAGTCAGCGATTCGGTGCGCAGATTGTCGAGAATCAGACCGTGCCATTGCTCGGCAAGCTCCAGGTAGTCGAGATGCGAACGGCTCGCCACGCACAGATTCTCGAAGTCTGCCCATAGCAAAGCCGCGCCCGCTGCGCGCGCGGCGAGCGGCCTGCCAGCCGCGCTCAACGTGACCGGACTCGGCGCCGCGCTGCCTTCGTAGTGCACGAAAATCCGGCGCAGCGCTTCGTGGGTGGCGGAATCGAGCGGCGCAAAGAAACGCGGAACGTCCGCTTCTTCTCCGCCGAAACGATAGTCGCGCGCGCCGTCGAAATGAATCACGGTGAAGCAGCGTTTGATCTGCTCGATGGTCGGCAGAAAACGCTCGTGAAACTCCGGGTCGGCGAGCAGGGCGTCCGGCGCGTAGTTCGAGGTGAGTACGATGCGGGTGCCGAGGCCGATTGCGGTATCGAGAAAGCGGCCCATCAGAAACGCGTCGGCGATATCGTGCACGTGGAATTCGTCGAAACACAGCAGCTCGCTACCATCGAGCCATTGTCGCGAGACCGAGCCGAGCCGGTCGTCGCCGCGTGGCTCGTTCACGAGCCGCCGGTTCATCTCACGCAGAAATTCGTGGAAATGCAGACGCCGCTTTCGGCCGTTCGCCAGTTCAAACACGGTATCGACCACCAGACTCTTGCCGCGCCCCGGCAATCCGTAGCAGTACACGCCTTGATGGTTCGGTGCGGCGCCAGATGATCTCGCGGCCCGGCCGTTAGCGCCGAGCAGGGAGGCGAGCGCTGCGATCGCTTGACGCTGGCTCGCATCGGGCACGATGCCGTGCGCGGCCAACGTGCGCGTGACCTGAGCTTCGTCAAACATGGGCAAGCGTGCCGGTGTGCAGCGAGTGGCTGCAAAAGCGTACAGCGGCGAATGGCGTAGCGAGGTGCGCGAGCATAAAGGGGCGGGTGGCGGAAATCGCGTCAGTTTAACAAGCCGCGCGCACCGCTCATACCCGCTGCCGGCTCAGCACCCGGTGCAATTCCCGTGGATCGACCGGTTTGGTGAAGTGATGGTCGAAGCCCGCCTCCACGGCGGTTTGCTTGTCCTGTTGCTGGCCCCAACCCGTGACGGCGATCAGCAGGATGCCGGCGTCCTCATGATCGCGGCGAATCCGCCGCGCCACTTCATAGCCGTTCAATCGCGGCAAGCCGATATCCAGAATCACCGCCTGCGGGGCAAAGGCGTCGATCAGTTCGAGACCGGCAATGCCGTCGCCGGCGGTGCGCACTTCGTGGCCTTCGAGTTCGAGCACCATCGCAAGGCTTTCGGCGGCGTCCGCGTTGTCGTCGACGACCAGCACGCGCAGGCCGGCCGTATGCGGCGCCTCGGGCGGCGCGCTGTCGGCCGGCAGCGAGGCGGCTTTCGTCAGCGGCAGCCGGATCACGAACTCGCTGCCGGTGCCGGGGCCGTCGCTGAAGGCCGCGACCGTGCCGCCGTGCAGTTCCGCGAGGCCGCGCACCAGTGCGAGACCAATGCCGAGCCCGCCTTGCGAGCGGTCCAAAGCCGGCGCGAGTTGCGAGAACATTTCGAACACGCTGTCCAGATGCTCGCGTGGAATGCCGATACCGGAATCGCGCACGACGATCACCGCTTCGTCGCCTTCACGCTCCGCTGCGAGCGAGATGCTGCCGCCAGGCGGCGTGTACTTGGCCGCGTTGTTCAGCAGATTCAGGATCATCTGCGAGAGGCGCGTGGGATCGGCGATCAGATAAAGCGGCTCGCGGGGCAGCGTCACGCTCAAATGATGGGATGAGGCCTGCACGGTCGGCCGCGCCGCTTCCATGGCCGATTGCATCGCGCGCGCCAGTTCGAGCCGTTGCTTGCGCAACTCCAGCTTGCCCTGGGTGATGCGCGAGACTTCCAGCAGGTCGTCGACCAGATGCGTCATGTGTTGCAGTTGCCGGTCGAACACGTCGCGCGACCAGTTCAGTTGCGGATCGGCGAACTCCTTCAAACGCAAAATCTCGAGGACGTTGCGCATGGGCGCAAGCGGATTGCGCAGTTCATGCGCGAGTGTGGCGAGGAATTCATCCTTGCGGCGATCGGCTTTGGAGAGTTCGAGATTCAGCCGCGTGAGCTGATGTTCCGCGCGCCGGCGCTCGGTAATGTCGCGATTGATGCTGACCGCGCCGTAGATGTCGCCACGCGCGTTCGCGAGCGGCTTGACCACGGTTTCGCAGACGCCGCGCGAACCGTCGCGCCGCACGAAGGGCAACTCGCCGCGCCACGTGCCTTCGGCGGCCAGCGCCGCCAGCGTTTCCCGGCGAATGTTCAAGGCATCTTCCGGCGGCAGGAAGAGCGCGACCGGCTTGCCGAGAATCTCGCGCATGCGATAACCGAGCATGCGCTCGCCGCCCACGTTGAAGTCGGTGATATTGCCGCGCAGATCGGTGATCACGATCGCGTCACTCAGGTGCTCGAAGATCGCGGCCTGGCGCAGCAGCACGGTCTGCGCTTCCTTGCGTTCGGTAATGTCGATGCCGAGGCCGTAGATCATCAGCGGCTCGCCGTGCCGGTCGTAGGCGGCGCGCCCGCGCCCTTCCATCCAGCACCAGTCGCCGCTCGCATGCAGGAAGCGGAATTCGGCGACGTAATCGTCGCCGGCTTCCACCGCATGGTCCACCGCCTCGTTCAGCGCGAGCAGATCGCCTGGATGAATCAGTTCGAAAAAGCCGCCGGGCGTATTGGCAAAACGTCCTTCGGCGTAGCCCGCGAGCGCTTCCAGTTCGCGGCTCCACCAGAACCTGCCGGACTTCGGCTCGTGCGACCACGCGCCCATGCGCGCGCCGCGCATGGCGAGACTCAGCACGTCGCGGCTTTCCTGCAACTCTTTTTGCGCGAGCTGATGCGCGGCCACGGAGGCCTCGGCGTTGCGCCGTGCGAGCAGCAACTCCTGCTCGTACTTATGGCGATCGGCGACGATCAGCACGGCCACTTCGAGGTAGGTCAGCTCGCCATGACGGCGGCGCACCGCGTTGAGCAGCATGGGCAGCATGTGGCCGTCGCGATGCATCATGTTCAGCTTGACCTCGGCCACCGAACCCTGCATTTGCAGGAGCGGCGCCCAATGCGTCTGATAGAACACCTTGCCGCCCGTGCTCAGCAGATCCTGGATCTGCCGCGCGCCGGCAAGCTCGTGGGCCTCGTAGCCGAGCCAGCCGCAGAAGGTCGCGTTGACGCGCAGGATGCGGCCGTTGTGGTCGGTGACGAGCAGGCCGCAGGCGGCGTGCTCGAACAACGCATCGCCGGAGGGCAGCGGGTAGTCCGTGCTTTGCATCGCGTTACAGGCTCATCGGCCCGAGAAAGGCGCGCATGGCAGCCGCGCTCGCCTGAGGCGAACTCAGGTGCGGACAATGGCCGATGTTTTCGATCAGCTGCAGCGAACTGCCGGGCAGCATGCGGTGCATGTATTCGCCGACCTCGCGCGGCGCGATGATGTCGTCGCTACATTGCAGAATCAGCGTGGGCGTGACGGCGCGCGGCAGGATGTCGCGATGGTCGGAGAGAAAGGTCACGCGCGCGAATTGCCGCGCGATCTCGGGATCCGCGCGGCAGAAGCTGTTGGTCAGTTCGACGCCGAGTTCCGGCTGCTCCGGCGCGCCCATGATGGCCGGCGCCACGGTACTCGACCAGCCGAGGTAGTTGCTCTCCAGCGTGCGCAGCAGGTCCTCGATATCTTCGCGAGAGAAGCCGCCCACGTAGTCGCCGTCGTTCACATAGCAGGGCGACGGGCTGACCATGATATGCGCGCGGAAGAGTTGCGGCGCCTGGAGGCTCGCGATGAGGCCGATCATCGCGCTCACGGAGTGGCCGACGAACACCACCGGAGCCTCGGCGACTTCGCGAATGATCTCGATCAGGTCGCTCGCGTATCCGTGCAGCGAGTCGTACTTGTCGATGTCGTACGCGGCGAGGTCGGACGAGCCACTGCCGACGTGGTCGAACAGCACGATCCGGTATTCGTCATGAAACGACGGCGCGAGATAGCGCCACATGCTCTGATCGCACCCGAAGCCGTGCGCCATCACCATGGTCCGTGTGCCGCGGCCGGAAATCTGTATGTTGTTGCGCTGGGTGATGCTCATGGTCTGTTCCCGAAGCCTGCCGGATGAAAGCGGCGATCACGCCGGGCGCGCCTCAGCCGGTATTCAGCAGAATGTTACCCGAGTCTTGCCCGAGCGTTGCCGCGAAGCCGTGTATCGGTGGTGTCAGGCGTGGGCGGCATGTGGGACTCGGAGTGAGAGGTCTTGCGTCTGACGCAGCGACCATCGTTTGGTTCCGGCGCGCATGTGATCCGCGAGCGGTCAATCCCGTATGATGCAATCGGCATTGGCATTGGCATTGGCATTGGCATTGGCATTGGCATTGGCATTGGCATTGGCATTGGCATTGGCATTGGCATTGGCATTGGCATTGGCATTGGCATTGGCATTGGCACGGCGGAAAGTGGCGGGCAGACGCACGCCGCAGGCTTTCCATTCGCGTGTCCGTCAACCGGTCTCGATCTTCGGCTGCGGCGCCTCAGGTGACTCGGTTCCGAATCGTTCGTATTGCGAAATCACCTGTGCGCCGAATAGCAGCAATGTCGCGAGCCACTCCAGGCTGAACAGGATCACGATCGCCATGGTCAGCGATCCATATACCACGCTGACTTGCGAGAGCGTGGCGAAATACCAGACCAGCACATGCCGGGTGATCTCCCACAGCGCGGCGGCAACTATGCCGCCGAACAGCGCATGTTTGAGCGAAGGGCGTCCGACCGGCATCACCATATAGATCGAAGTCAGCACGAAAATCTCGCCCGCGAGGCCGAGCAGATACAGCACGACGCGAGAGAGTCCTTGCAATGAAACGTGCAGCCCGAACAAATCGATGCCTTCGGCGCCGATCGCCTCGAGACCGCTCGACACGAAGGTGACGATCAGCAAGCCCACGCCGAGAAACAGGATGTAGCAATACGGCAGCATGGCCGAGAGCAGGAAGTGCCGTCGCCGCACCACTACGCGGTGAACGAAAATCAGCGACATGGCGTTCTCCAGAACGGTGAAGGCGAGCGAGCTGAAGAAGATCATGGTGAGCAGCAGCACCCAGCCGATCACCGCGCGATGCGCGAGAAAATTGGCCAGTTCGCGCACGAGCGCATTCGATTGACCCGGCACCAGCCATTGCAACAGATGCGCGAGCGCCGCCAGTAAAACATGTTGCGGCACGACGCGCGACAGGGCGATCACGATCAGGATCATCAGTGGCACGATCGACAGCAACGCGTAATACGCGACTGCGCCGGCGAGCAGCAAACCCTGGTTTGCACGAAACGCCTTCAAGGTTTGCAGCAGGAAAGTACCGGGATGTTTTGCCACATACAACGCGTGATCGTCGATGATGGTTTGCATGGGACCTCTCAGCGCGCGTTGCGAACTCTGCGGGCATGCAGACTTTGTCGACGCGCTTGCCTTGTCACTTAAGCAAGTATGCGGCCATACTGGATAACGCTGTCGTTCGGATGCGCCGACCCGGCAAAGTGCGCCGGGAATGCAGTTTGCTTGGCGGCTGTGGCGACGTTGCATCAACCTGCTTCAGGACCCAACTTGAACCTAGCCTCTGACCACGCGGACAGCGCGGACCTGGTGGTTGCGCGGCCCGAGGGACTGTACTGTCCACCCGGCGACTTTTATATCGACCCGTGGCGCCCTGTCGAACGCGCCGTGATCACGCATGCGCATTCCGATCACGCGCGCTTCGGGCATCGCCACTATCTTGCGTCGCGAGCCGGGGCGAACGTGCTGATGTCGCGTTTGCCCGGCATTTCGCTGCAAACCCTGGCTTATGGCGAGCGTCTCGATCTCAACGGCACAACCGTCTCGCTGCATCCCGCCGGGCACGTGCTGGGCTCGGCGCAAGTGCGGATCGAACACCGAGGGCGCGTTTGGGTCGCATCGGGCGACTACAAGCTCGACCCCGACCCGACTTGCGACGCTTTTGAACCGGTACGGTGCGACACCTTCATTACCGAGTCGACCTTCGGCCTGCCGATCTATCGATGGGACGCGCCGCAAACCGTATTCGATGGCATCGATTCGTGGTGGCGTCACAACGCTGCGGAAGGACGCGCGTCGGTCCTGTTCTGCTATTCGTTTGGCAAGGCGCAGCGCGTGCTGGCGAGCGTCGACGCGGGCATTGGTCCGATCTTCTGTCACGGCGCGGTCGAGCCGCTCAATCGCGCGTATCGGCAAGCCGGGGTCAGCTTGCCGCCGGTGCGTCCAGTCAGTGAGATACCGGTCAAGGACAAGGCCGTGTTCCGGCAAGCGTTGATCGTTGCGCCGCCGTCCGCGCAGGGCAGCGCGTGGCTCAAGCGCTTCGGCGACTACAGCGACGCGTTCGCTTCGGGATGGATGCGGTTGCGAGGCGCGCGCCGCAGGCGTGGTGTCGACCGCGGTTTCGTACTGTCGGACCACGCGGATTGGCCCAGCCTGCAAACGGCTATTCAGGCGACTGGCGCCGCACGCGTAATCGTGACCCACGGGTCCGTCGAGCCGATGGTGCGCTGGTTGCGGGAACAGGGCCTCGAAGCGGGCGCGTTTGAAACGCAGTACGGCGACGATACGGTCGAAGCGGACGCCGCGGGTGCGGATGAAACAGCCGCTACAGGTAACGTAAAACTTCCACTCGATCAGATGGGCGAGCAGGACGAGTCCGCCGATAACGCCGCCACGCTCGCTGATCCCGTCAACCCGGCGAGTAGCGCATGAAACGCTTCGCGGCCCTCTATACCGCGCTCGACGCGACCACCTCGACGCACGACAAACTCGAGGCGCTTACCAGTTACTTTGCCGTGGCCGAGCCGGAAGATGCGGCGTGGGCATCGTATTTCCTCGCTGGCGGTAAGCCGCGCCAATCGGTGCCCACGCGTCTTCTGAGCGAGATCGCCCGCGAGCGCGCCGGTCTGCCGGCATGGTTATTCGAGGAGTCGTATCACGCCGTGGGCGATCTGGCGGAGACCATCGCGCATATTCTGCCGCCCGCGCAGCGCACCTCCGAACTGGGTCTCACGCAATGGATCGAGCAGCGCATTCTGACGTTGCGTGGGGCGGCGCCGGAAGAGTTGCGCACGCGTTTGCTCAGCTATTGGGACGAACTCGATTGGGGTGGCCGCTTTCTGCTGACGAAACTGATTGGCGGCGGGTTTCGCGTCGGCGTGGCGCGGCAACTGGTGGTGAGGGCGCTTGCGGAAGTGGCGGGCGTTGATCATAAGCGGATTGCGCAACGTATGGTCGGTTGGACCGACTCGCAACAGAAGCCCGACGCCGCGCGCTATCTGCGTTTGATCGCACCCGAAGCAACGGGTGACGATGCGCAAGCCGGCGAGCCCCAGCATGACAGCGATCTCGGGCTGCCGTATCCGTTCTTCCTGGCCCATCCGTTGCAGGCTGATCCGGCCACGCTTGGCGATCCCTCGCAATGGCAGGTCGAATGGAAATGGGACGGCATTCGCGCGCAGCTCGTCAAACGCGGCGGACGCGTCTGGCTGTGGTCACGCGGCGAAGATCTGATCACGGACCGGTTCCCCGAAGTCGCGGCGCTAGGTGAGGCCTTGCCAGACGGCTTCGTGATCGATGGGGAGATCCTCGCGTGGGAACCGGGCGCAAGCGCGCCATTGCCATTCGCGCGCTTGCAACCCCGTATTGCCCGCAAAACGCTGACGAAAAAAATCCTCGCCGATTCTCCCGCCACGCTTCTTGCTTACGATCTGCTCGAAGCGCACGGCACGGATTTGCGCATGACGCCGCTTGCCGCGCGGCGAGTCCAACTGGATGCGCTCGCAACCGCCATGGAAGGCACGCTCGCGCGTGATCTGCTGCGCGTGTCGCCGCTCGTGCGCGCGCCTGACTGGCATGCGCTGGCGGCGTTGCGTGATGAGAGCCGTGCGCGTGGCGTGGAAGGTCTGATGGTGAAGGAGCGCGAGTCGATGTACGGTGTGGGCCGGACCAAGGCCTCCGGCACATGGTGGAAATGGAAAATCGATCCTTATGCGGTAGATGCCGTCCTGGTTTACGCGCAGCGTGGCCATGGCCGCCGTGCCAGTCTCTACACCGATTTCACATTCGCGATATGGGACGAAGCGGACGGTGTACGCACGCTCGTACCGTTCGCCAAGGCGTATTCCGGACTGACTGACGAAGAAATGCGTCAGGTGGATGCAATTGTGCGAAAGACCACGATCGAGAAATTCGGTCCTGTGCGGAGCGTGACGCCCACGCTGGTATTCGAAATCGGCTTCGAGGGCATTCAGGCGAGCCCGCGTCACAAATCCGGCGTGGCCGTGCGGTTTCCGCGCATGCTGCGCTGGCGCACCGACAAACATATCGACGACGCCGATACGCTCGCCATGCTTAAAGGCTTCATCGACGATTCCTCGGGATAAACCCGCTGAGTAGAAATCCCTAAAGCGTGCAAGTAGCCGCCGCCTCGTGCACGCGCCAAGCGCGGCCCGCACAGCCGTTGTGCGTCTGATCGACGCACAGGCGTCATCTACCGCGAAATTCGCGCTGTCTCCTGGTATTAAATCCATGAGCGGTGATTTATGGCGTGAGCTATGGTGGTGAGGTAAAGCGTATGCGGCGGCCCGTTGAGCGCCGTGCAACGCACACCGAAACCTTCGTCCGGCGCACGATGGATTTTGTCCGTACGTCGGGAGCGAATCTTGCGCGCGTGTTCCGAAGTGCCTGCGAGTAGCGCATGGAAGAATGCCAGGGAGAAGAGGGTGACGTTCGACGACCGTATGGATGAAAACGACGACGTGGTCGTGTGGAGGCCGATCCAGTACGCGATGGCCTCGCACCGGCGTGTGCTCGTGGTGGACGATTACCGCGAAGCGGCTGAGGCATTGCAGATGTTGCTCACCGCCGACGGCTTCGAGTGCCGCGCGCTCGAGGACCCGCTTGCGGTCTGCGAGATGGCGCGCGAATGGCAGCCATTCGCGGTGGTGCTCGACATCAAGATGCCGGGGCTCGACGGACTTGAGCTGGCTCGCCGCCTGCGCGCCCATGCTTCGACTTCCCATATGCTGCTGGTGGCATGTACCGCGTTTGCCTCGCGTGACGACCGGGCCCGCGCCAAAGCGGCCGGTTTCGACGCACATTGCGCCAAGCCGCTGACGCCCGAGCGTTTGTTGCGCGTACTGGAATCAGCCGCTGCACTGCACGAGGCCGGACGACCGTAAAGGCTGCGTGCGCTTTGAAAAAAATCCCATACCGTCGATCATGCTATTGCCGAAAGATTGAATCAGGAGCAGGGGAAGCAGATCAAATTCTCCTTCCAGCATGACGAAGCTGTCGAACCCACGATAGAACACGGGTCCACGGGTTGCTGATTGCGTTGCCATGCGGTGTGTATTCACACATTGCGCAATCTCATCGCAACCGGAGGTCCGTCATGAGCGACACGCAACGTCCTGCACCACCTTTCCCCAACCAGCAACAGACCCACACGCCAGGGCTCACCGCGCCGATGCAACCGCAACCCGACCACGGCGAGCGGTCCTATCGAGGCTCGGGACGTCTCGCGGGCAAAGCGGCGATAGTCACCGGCGGCGACAGCGGGATCGGCCGCGCCGTTGCCATCGCATTCGCGCGCGAAGGCGCCGACGTGCTCATTTCGTATCTGAACGAGGACGACGACGCGCGCGAGACCGCGCGTTGGGTCGAGGAGGCGGGCCGCAAAGCCGTCTTGCTGCCAGGTGACATCACGAAGCCCGCGCATTGCAATACGATCGTCGATCGGGCTATCGAGGCTTTTGGCCGGCTGGACATTCTTGTCAATAACGCCGCCTACCAGATGAGCTATCCGTCGCTCGATGCGATCAGCGACGAAGAGTGGGACAAGACCTTCGATACCAACATCGGCGCGATGTTCAGGATCACGCGGGCCGCGGTCAAACATATGAAACCCGGTGCCGCGATCATCAATACCACGTCGATCAACGCGGATCATCCTAATCCGGGTTTGATCGCGTATGCGACGACCAAGGGCGCGATTCAGAACTTCACGGGTGGCCTTGCGCAACTGCTGGCGGAGAAGGGCATCCGTGCAAACTGCGTGGCGCCCGGACCGATCTGGACGCCGCTGATTCCTTCCACCATGCCGCCGGAGAAGGTCGAGAAGTTCGGCGAACAGGTGCCGATGAAGCGGCCCGGTCAGCCCGCCGAACTTGCGGCGGCCTACGTGATGCTCGCCTCCGATGAAGCCAGCTATATCTCCGGCGCAACTATCGCGGTCACCGGCGGATCGCCGATCATTTAGGTCGATCGAATTAATCCGGCAGCACTGCGTTTCCTTTGTTCGACGATAGCTTCGTTCGCCAGCACGACGCAGACGCGGCGCGAGCGCGGGCCGACGTGCCGCGGTGGCACGTCGCTTGCGCAACCCCGCTGTATCGCTTAGCGACCTATCGTCAGGAGAAGGAGAAACCCATGGATACCCCAATCGCGGACTCGGCGCTCGATCTCGCGCCGAGCGAAGTCGAGCGCGTGCCCGTCACGTTCGAAATCAACGGCAAAACCCGGCATTTCGAAGTGGAAGCATGGACCACGCTGCTCGATCTGCTGCGCGAACATTGTCATCTGAGCGGCACAAAAAAAGGCTGCGATCATGGGCAATGCGGCGCCTGCACGGCAATCGTCGATGGCCAGCGGATCAATACCTGTCTTGCGCTCGCGGCCGTGCGCGACGGCGCTTCGATCACGGCGATCGAAGGCCTCGCCGATGGCGACACGCTGCATGTCATGCAGCAGGCGTTCATCGACCACGATGCGTTTCAATGCGGCTACTGCACGCCGGGGCAGATCTGCTCGGCCGTCGCCATGCTCGACGAGTGCCACGTGAAGTGTGCCGACGACGTGCGCGAATTGATGAGCGGCAACCTGTGCCGCTGCGGCGCTTACACGAATATCGTGGCGGCGATTCTCGACGCCGCTGACTTGCCGAACAAGCAGCGCACCGGCGAGGGAGCGCACTCATGAACCGCTTTTCTTATACCCGCGCAAGCGCGGTGCCTCAGGCAATCGATCAGCATCGCGCCGATGCGACGGCGGCGTTCATTGCGGGCGGCACGAACCTGGTCGACTTGCTGCGCGAAGACGTGACGCATCCTGCGGTGCTGGTCGATATCAACCGTTTGCCGCTCAGGCAGATCGAGACGACGGAATCAGGCGGACTCAAGATTGGAGCATTGGTAACCAATAGCGCGGTTGCGTACGACCGCGCGGTGGCCGCGCGCTATCCGCTGCTGGCCAAAGCCATTCTGGCCGGTGCGTCCGCGCAGATCCGCAATGTGGCGACAGTCGGCGGCAATCTGCTGCAACGCACGCGCTGCCATTATTTCTACGACGCCGGCACACCCTGCAACAAACGCGAACCGGGAACGGGCTGCCCGGCGCTGGAAGGCGTGAACCGTATTCATGCCATTCTCGGCGCAAGCGATCAGTGCATCGCCGTGCATCCGTCGGACATGTGTGTGGCGCTTGCAGCGCTCGATGCCAGCGTGCATCTCGCCGGTAAGGACGGTACGCGTACGTTGCCATTTGCAGACTTTCATCGCCTTCCCGGCGACACGCCGAACATCGACTCGAATCTGCGCGACGATGAATTGATCACGGCGATCGAGTTGCCGAAGCAGGGCTTCGCCACCCATCACGCTTACGTGAAAGTGCGCGACCGGGCCTCGTATGCGTTCGCGTTGGTGTCGGCCGCAGTGGGCTTGGAAATCGACGGCGACACGATCGTGAACGCGCATTGCGCGCTCGGCGGCGTGGCGCACAAACCGTGGCGCGATACCGTTGCGGAAGATGGCTTGCGCGGCAAGCGCCTCGATGCCGCCACCATGCGCGATTTCGCCGCCATGCTATTACGCGGCGCCCACGGCTATCGGGATAACACGTTCAAGATCGAACTGGCGGCACGCGTCGTCGTGCGCGCGTTCGAATTGGCGACGCAACGTTCGTTTGAGGAGACCGCACCATGAACCGCGTCGAATCATTGCCGGCCGCACGGGCGACCGGGGTGCCGCACAACCGCGTGGACGGGAGATTGAAAGTCACCGGCGCGGCGCACTATGCCGCTGATTTCACGGCTGAAGGTCTCACTTATGGTTTCGTCGTGTCGAGCACCATTGCGACAGGCCGTATCGTGTCGATCGATTCATCCGCCGCGTTGGCGTTGCCGGGCGTGCTGCTGGTGCTGACTCATCAGAATCGCCCGGCATTGCCGTTCGAAGACAAAGCGTACAAGGATAGGGTCGCACCAGGTGGCAGTCCGTTCAGGCCGCTATGGGACGATCGCGTCTGGTACAGCGGACAACCTGTCGCTCTGGCCATTGCCGAGTCGCTGGAACTGGCGCGCTATGCGGCGTCGCTCGTGAAAGTCCGTTATGAAGCCACGCCGCATCAAACCGATTTGAGCGAGGCGGTGATGAGCGCTGTGCCGCCTTCGACTGAAAAAGGCGGCTTCGAACCACCGCCGCCTGCTCGCGGCGACGCGGACACGGCGCTGGCGAGCGCCGTCGCGCGCGTAGATACGTTCTACAGCACGCCCGCGGAATATCACAATCCGATGGAAATGCATGGATGCACCGTGGTGCCGGACGCGCAAGGGCGCCTGACCGTGTATGAAAAGACTCAGGGCGTCGGCAATACCAAGTCGTATCTCACCAATCTGTTTGGCCTGAAAGACGACGAGGTGCAGGTGATCGCGCCGTTCGTCGGCGGTGCTTTCGGCTCGGGGCTGAGGCCGCACTATCATCTTGCGCTCGCGGTCATGGCAGCGCGCGAACTGAAGCGGCCTGTCCGGCTCACGTTGACACGTCAGCAGATGTTCACGTTTGCCCACCGCCCGCAATCCATCCAGCGCGTCGCACTCGGTGCGGGCGCCGACGGCAGGTTGCAGTCGGTGATTCACGAAGCGGTGTCGGAGACCTCGCAATACGAAGACTACTGCGACGTAGTCGTCAATTGGGCGGGGCAACTGTATCAGTGCGACAACGTCACGATGGGCTACAAGGTCGCGCGAATCGATGTGCCGACGCCAGCGGACACACGTGCGCCAGGCGCGGCACAAGGGCTTTTCCCGCTCGAAATGGCCATGGACGAACTGGCCGAAGCCTTGCAGATGGATCCACTCGATCTGCGTTTGCTCAATTACGCCGAGCGTGACGCCAACAAGAACTTGCCTTTTTCCAGTAAAGCATTGCGCGAGTGCTTTCGCGAAGGCGCGGCGCGCTTCGGCTGGGACAAACGGCCGCTTGCGCCGCGAGCCCGGCGCGAAGGTCATGAACTGATCGGCTGGGGCATGGCGGCTGGGGTGTGGGACGCCATGCAGAACGAGGCGTCCGCGCGCGCGGTGATGACGCGCGACGGCCAGGTGAAAGTCTCGAGTTCGACCGCGGATATCGGCACCGGCACCTACACGGTGATGTGCCAGATCGCCGCGGATGCGCTCGGCGTTTCGATTCACGACGTCAAATTCGAACTCGGTGACACACGCTTGCCGAAGGCGCCGATTGAAGGCGGCTCGTGGACGGTGTCGTCAGTGGGCTGCGCGGTGGATGTCGCCTGCAAGCGGCTACACAACCGGCTCGTCGAACTGGCGCGGCAACATGGCGGCGCGCGTTTCTCGAGCGTTGCACGCGAAGACATCCGCCGCGTGGGTGAGCGTCTCGTTTGCGGCACCGGTGCAGACGATGCGATCACTATCGACGCGCTGTTTATCCGCGCCGGCGTCGACGAACTCGACGAGCAGGCCAGCGTGCAACCGCATGAAAAGCAAAAGGCGTATTCGATGGGCACGCATTCCGCCGTATTTGCCGAAGTGCGCGTGGACGAAACGCTCGGCACGGTGCGAGTGTCGCGCGTGGTCAGCGCGATCGCCGCGGGGCGAATCATGAATCCAAAGACGGCGGCCAGCCAGATTGCCGGTGGCGTGGTGTGGGGCATCAGCATGGCGCTGCACGAGCATGGTCAGTTCGACCATACACTCGGGCGGCAAATGAATCACAACTTCTCCGAATACCATGTGCCGGTCAATGCCGACATCCACGACATTGACGTGTTGTTCGTTGAAGAACACGACGATATCGTCAATCCGTTGGGGGCGAAAGGCGTGGGAGAAATCGGCGTTGTGGGTGTGGCCGCCGCGGTGAGCAATGCAGTCTGGCACGCAACCGGCAAGCGGGTGAGGGCGCTGCCGATTACGCTGGATAAGCTGTTAGGAGGCTGACGCGCGCGAGGCGCAGAAGTCTTCGCCAGACGGCTCGCGCCCTCGCGTGGGCCCGGTGGAGGGCGGCATTTTCACCGTCCCCCGCCGGGCGCGCCGACTCGTCAATAGCCGCGACGTTGCAGCAAATGCCTGAAGCCTCAATCCGGCGCGTACTTGAATTCAGGCAGCGTTTCAAGCGACTTTTTCGTGGCTTCCGGCAGGACTACACGACGGTTGTTGATCTGCAAATCGTTGAACGGAACGGCGACGAGATGTTTGCCCATGCCCAGAAAGCCGCCTACCGACAGGATTGCGTATGTGCCGCGATCTCCGCTCGGCGACACGATCAGGTCGTCCAGGGTGCCGATCGTGTCCTTGTTCTTGTTATAGACATCGGCGCCGCTTAGCTTGGAGGCACGATAGCCGCTGGCAAGCTGGACCACGTCCGTGCGCTTTTCCGTGATCGCTTGCGGCGCGCCTTGAGCGTAGGCGTTGCCATATGACGCGAATGTGGCGAGCAGCAATGCTGTGGCGGCGAGCGGTTTGAGTAGTGTTTTCTTCATGACGAACTTCTCCCTGATATGGTCTGGCGCTTTGCGGTGCATTGCGGTGAGCGCCATGTGGGCTTCGATTGTGCGAGCCTGCCCTGATAGCTGCAAAATTTGTGCCGCACAGGCTCGTTGCCGTTGCGATCGTGTCAGGTCCGTAATTTGCTATTTCAGCGGGCTTGCTGTTCACTGCTTAAAACATGCGCGTCAGCGCCTCTTGCTTCCACAGGAACCCCTATGTCATCCCAAGCCAACTACTCGACGCGTATCGCGGAAGGCACGCCTTTTCCGCTCGGCGCGACATGGAACGGAAGCGGCGTCAACTTTGCGCTGTTCTCGGCGCACGCCACCAAGGTTGAACTTTGCCTGTTCGATGAAACCGGCGAAAACGAAATCGAACGCATCGAATTGCCGGAATACACCGACGAGGTTTGGCATGTGTTCGTGCCGAATCTAAAACCGGGCGCCGTCTACGGCTATCGCGTGCATGGTCCTTATGAACCCGAGAAGGGACATCGTTTCAATCCGAACAAACTTCTGCTTGATCCGTATGCGAAAGCACACATTGGCGAGTTGAAGTGGGCGCCGGAAATCTTCGGCTATACGCTGGATTCCGAAGAAGGCGATCTCTCTTTCGATGAGCGCGACAGCGCGCCCTTCGTGCCGAAGTGCAAGGTGGTCGACGCCAATTTCTCGTGGAGTCATCCCGAGCGCAATGCGTTGCCGTGGGAACGCGTGATTTTTTACGAAGCCCATGTGCGCGGATTTACCAAACGGCATCCCGAAGTGCCCGAAAATCTGCGCGGCACGTTCGCCGGACTCGGGCAACAGGTCGTACTGGACTACATCCGGAGTCTCGGCGTGACATCGGTCGAATTGATGCCGGTGCAGACTTTTGTCAACGACAGTTATCTGCTCGAAAAGGGCCTGACCAACTACTGGGGCTACAACACCATCGGCTTCTTCGCGGCCGATCCGCGTTTCTTTGCGTCGTCGATCGATTCGGTGGGCGAGTTCAAGGAAATGGTGGACCGCTTTCACAACAACAATCTCGAAGTCATTCTCGACGTGGTGTACAACCACACGGCCGAAGGCAACGAGCGTGGGCCGACGATCTCTTTCAAGGGAATCGACAACGCGTCGTACTATCGGTTGATGCCCGATGAGCCGCGCTATTACATCAACGACACCGGCACCGGCAACACGCTGAACCTGTCGCATCCGCGCGTGCTGCAAATGGTGACCGACAGCCTGCGCTACTGGGTGACGGAAATGAAGGTGGACGGTTTCCGTTTCGACCTCGCCACGATTCTCGGCCGCGAACTGCACGGCTTTGACGAGGGCGGCGGTTTCCTCGACAGTTGCCGGCAGGACCCGGTGCTGTCGAGCGTGCGGCTCGTGGCCGAGCCGTGGGATTGCGGCCCTGGCGGCTATCAGGTCGGCGGCTTTCCGCCCGGCTGGGCCGAGTGGAACGACCGCTTTCGTGACACCGTGCGTGAATACTGGAAAGGCGACGAGGGCAAGGTCCCCGATCTCGCTACGCGTCTCACCGGTTCCGGCGACAAGTTTAACCATCGCGGCCGCCGCCCGTGGGCGAGCGTAAACTTCATTGCCGCGCACGACGGCTTCACGCTCAACGATCTCGTCTCATACAACGACAAACACAATGAGGCCAACGGCGAGGACAACAAGGACGGCCACTCAGATAACAAGTCCTGGAACATGGGCGTGGAAGGTCCGACCGACGACCCGGAGATTCGTCAACAACGCGAGCGCCAGAAACGCAATCTGCTGGCCACGCTGCTGCTCTCGCAAGGCACGCCGATGATTCTTGCCGGCGATGAATTCGGCCGCACGCAGAAGGGCAACAATAACGCCTACTGTCAGGACAACGAGATCAGCTGGGTTGATTGGGAAGCGATCGACGACGACGGCCGTGCGCTGACGGAGTTCGTCAAGAATCTGACCACGCTGCGGCACCGTCTGCCGGTTTTGCGGCGCGGTCGCTTTCTCACCGGTGAATACAACGAGGCTCTGGAGGTCACGGACGCGCGCTGGCTTTCGCCCGACGGCACCGATCTTTCGCAGGAGCAGTGGGACGATCCCTCCATGCGCTGTTTTGGCCTTGTAATCGACGGCCGCGCGCAGGCGAGCGGGATTCGCCGGCCGGCGTCGGACGCGACTTTGCTACTGGTGCTGAACGCGCATCACGATGTCGTCAATTTCACGCTGCCGGACATTCCCGAGGGCGATCGGTGGACTTGCCTGCTCGACACCAACATGCCGGTGCGCGCGGAATTGCCTCATTTCGCCGCCGGCGACGCGTATCAGGTGACCGGCCGCTCGCTGCTGCTGCTTGCGCTCGAAGCGCCGAGCCGCGCCACACAGCGTGTATTCGATCGCCTGGAAGAGCAACTCACCACCGACGAAACCGAACCCCCTGCACAGGATTGACGAACCGTTACGAAGGCCTCCAACGGGCTGGCGCCGGCGGGTATAGCGCTTGCTCGTTTCCCGATGACTGCGCGTCCGCTGCCTTCAGCGGCGGGCGCGCAAGTTAGCCGATACCGGCATTCGTCAGGTCTAACTGAGGGTGATCAAATGGAACAGGAACAAACCTCTCAAGAGGAACAGATTCGCACGCGCGCTTATTACCTGTGGGAACAGTCAGGTGATCAGAAGGGCACGCCTGACGAGTATTGGGAGCAGGCACGCGCTGAAATAGAAAAAGAGGCGCCGCCGACGGAAAGTGGTCCCGTGGGTGAGAAGCCTGCGAATTAGATGCGCTGTCAGGCAGATATCGAGCGAGCACGGCATTGAAGAAAAGGTGGCCAGACGGTTGGCCGCAAAGTGAAGTGCAGCTACGAGTTGCATCGTCGACGCCCGCGCGGCCCGCTGCCGCGATGCCGTCGGCGTGCGCAATCTGGATGAGCTGCCACGCCTGACGAGAACGGGAACGTAACGGAGCCGAACAGAGCATTCGCCAATGAAGGACATTCCCGACCCGCGTGGCGTGAGGCCTGCCGCCCGCATTCAGGCGCCACCCGCTGCCTTCGGCCTTGACAGCCTGATTGCGCTTGCCGTGGGCGTGACGGTGGTCGCGTGCCTGTACTTTGCGAGCGCGGTGCTGATTCCAATCACGCTCGCGATCCTGCTCAGCTTCCTCGTCGCCCCGTTGGCAGACGCGCTGACGCGATTGCGGCTCGGCCATGTGGCCTCCGTATTCGCCGCAGTGGTGATTTCGGTGTCGCTGATCGGTTTGCTCGGCGCGGTGATCGCCACCCAACTCACCGATCTTGCAGCCGGCATGCCGCGCTATCAGGCGACCGTCGAGCACAAGATGGAAACCGCGCACAATCTGACCATCGGCAAACTGAACCGTTTCGCCAGCGCGGCCGGTCAGGCCCTGCAGCGGGCGACGATCGAACCGCCGCAACCGGCGCCGCAGCGCAATGCCGCTTCGTCCGGCGCGGCCCAATCGACTGCCAATGTTCCCGCCGCGGTCCCGGTCGAGGTGCGCGAACCGGTGCCGACACCGTTCGAACTCGCGCGGCGCGTGCTGTCGCCGGCCATCAGCCCGCTCGAAACGGCGTTTATCGTGTTCGTCGTGATGGTGGTGATCCTTCTGCAACGCGATGACCTGCGCGACCGTGCGATTCGCCTGTTCGGCTCGCGCGATCTGCATCGCACCACCACGGTAATGGACGAAGCCGCGCGGCGGCTAAGCCGTTATTTCGTTTCGCAACTCGGGCTGAATGCGGGAGTCGGCGTCGTCATCGGCACGGGGCTGTTTCTGATCGGCGTACCGAGTCCGATTCTGTGGGGCATTCTCGCGGCCTTGCTGCGGCTCGTGCCCTATGTCGGCATCTGGATTTCAGCGACGCTCGCCACCGCGCTCGCCGCCGCCGTCAGTCCGGGTTGGGCGATGGCGATCTGGTCGCTGGCCCTGTTCGTCACCGTGGAATTGCTGGTGGGACAGATCGTCGAGCCGCTGCTGTACGGCCGCAGCACGGGGCTCTCGCCTTTTTCAGTCGTGGTCGCCGCGATTTTCTGGAGCTGGATCTGGGGGCCGATAGGGCTGATTCTGTCGACACCGTTGACGCTGTGTCTGCTCGTGCTCGGCCGGCATGTGCGCAGGCTGGAGTTTCTCGACGTGTTGCTCGGCGACCAGCCCGCGCTGACGCCCATCGAAAACTTCTACCAGCGAGCGCTCGCGGGTGATCCCGACGAAGCGATCGAGCAGGCCGAGGCCTTGTTGCGCGAACGTTCATTGTCGGCGTACTACGACGAGGTCGCGATCAAAGGTTTGCAGCTCGCGGCGAACGACGTGGTGCGCGGCAGCGTGACGGCCACGCAGCTTGCGCGAATCGAGTCGACCACGAACGATCTCGTGGATGGCCTCGACGGCTATGAGGATCGCGAGCCGGCGACAACGCCGGTCGCGGAAGAAAACTGGAGCGCGGCGGGGCCGGTCGCGCCTTCGGATTCGGACGCAGCACAAGCTGAAGCTGCAAGCAAGCGTATCGCTTCTTCCGTGCATGTAGACGCCGGCACGTCGAACCAGCCGCCGCTAGCCGCCAGCAATCGTGTGCTGTGCATTCCCGGACGCGGCCCGCTCGACCCGTTGGCGACGACGATCCTGTTGCAGTTGCTGGCCAAGCACGGGTTCACGTCACGGGCGCTGCCGCACGATGCCGCGTCGCGAGCATCGATCGATAGTCTCGATGCAGACGATGTCGGCATTGTCTGCATTCTCTATCTGCAGATCGACGGTATTCCGTCACATTTGCGCTACCTGGTCAGACGCATTCGTGCGCGTCTGCCGAACGTGTCGATTGTGGTCGGACTGTGGGCGCCGCAGGATACGGAGAAATGGAGCGCGGATCTGCAAACCGCGATGGGAGCGGAGTGTTACGCCACTTCACTGCAGGAAGTTCTGGCGGCTTGCAAGCGCGTCGAGATGGACCGGTCCCATGTCGAAGAAACATTGCCTGTGGTGGTCAACGGTTAGTACGGGGGCGATTGGCCAGCGCATCATTGCGTTGCGATAACTGTCCCCATCGTCCAGAAGGATTGCAGTTGTGTAGGGCGAAAAAAATCGCCCGTCCGCAGTGCGTCCGGGCGATTCGTATCCGGCCAACAACGTTTAATGGCCAGCGGGTTTCTTCGCTGCCGACTTGTCTTTCGAAGTAGCCTCCTTGTCGGGGACGATCTTCGTGGTGCCGCCCGTGGAGGGCGGGTCGCTCGCGGGGAAGCTGTCTTCGACCTCGCGGTCGATCTGCTTTTCGCTCTTGTTCGAGTGCGGGTGCTTTTCCTTCTGTTCTGTCATGGTGCTTCTCCTTCAGGTCATTGAGTCATCATCGAGTCGGCGTGGCCAGCCACGCGGGCCGATCCGGGTGTTGCCTTACGTCGCGCTATCGTTCTGCGCGGGTCGTTAGTGTTTGAATTGTTCATTGCGCGACGCACGATGCGTCGCTGATTATCGCCAGCGCATCCGCGCGCGACACGCCTCGCGCCATGGCATCGATCAGGCGAGCGGTCTGCGCTTCGCGTTCGCAGGCCAGCGCCGCGATCACCCTGGCGTCCTTCACGTATAGCGCGACGAATTGCTGCTGATCCAGGTCGCCGTCAATCACGATCTCGTCCCACTCGTTCGCATGGCCGAGATATTCGAAGCGTTTGCCGAAGTGATAGGTCCAGAAATACGGCACGCCGGCGTAGCGATGGCGTGCTCCGCACATGTTTTCCGCGGCAATGCGCGCATGCTGCTGTGCGACGCGCCAGTGTTCGATGCGCAACGGTTCCTCGTCATCATGCAACGGAAACGCTGCGATATCCCCCGCCGCATACAGGCCGGGCGCGGCTTGCATGCCGGCGTTGACGATCACGCCGCCGTCTTTCTGCAGCGGCAGTCCTTCGACAAAACCGGTGGCCGGCGCGACGCCCGTGCCCAACAAGACGAGATCGGCCGAGATGGCGTCGCCATTCTCGAGCATGACCTCGTGGACGTCGCCTTCCTCGCCTTCGAGCGAGGCGACCTTCGCCTCAAGACGGAACACCACGCCATGTCTCTCGTGAAGCTCGCGGAACATGACGCCGGCGCGCTCGCCAAACTGCTTCGCGAACGGCACTTTCTCCGGCGAGATAACGGTGACCGGCGCACCGCGTTTGCGCAGCGCGGAAGCCGTTTCGAGTCCGATGAAACTGCTGCCGAGAATCGCCACCTGAGTTTGCCCGGCATCGTCGCCGATTGCATCGACGAGTGCGGCGGCGTCGTCGAGACTGCGCAGCACGTGCACGCCGCCGAGTTCGACGCCCGGAATCGCGGGTAACTTCGGTACGCTGCCGGTGGCGAGCAAGGCGGTGTCGTAAGTCAGCTCGCCGCCGGTTTCGAAATGAATCGTGCGGCCGGGCACATCGAGCCGTGCGACGTTGCCAACGATCCGCTCCACGTCATGCCGCTCGAACCAGTCTTGCGGTAGAAGCGGCGGCACGTCGGCGGCCGGCATTTCACCGGACGGCACGAATTTGCTCAACGCCGTGCGGTCGTAGGGCGCATGCGGCTCTGCTCCGATCAGCGTCAGATGGCCTCTAAAGCCGCATTCGCGCAGGGCTGCGCAAGCCGCGGCACCTGCCGCGCCCGCGCCGATTACAACGTAGTGCGGTTTTAGGTCACTTGCGTTGCGCACGGGTTGCGGTAATTTTTCCGGCGTCACCATTACATCGTCGCCGGCGACGACCACGGGATAGCGGTCGAGCGCGACCAGAGCGGGCGGTTCAAGCACGTTGCCCGTGGCGACGTCGAACGTTGCCTTGTGCCACGGGCAGATAATCCGGCCGTGGCACAGCGCGCCTTCTTCCAGCGGTGCGCCGGCGTGCGGGCAATCGGCGGAATAGGCGTGCACGGTATCGCCGTCGCGCACCAGCAGGATCGCTTCGCCATCCACGACGAAGCGTTCGGCGCGGTCCGATCGCAATTGCGATAGCTGGGCGACGCGTCGGGCAATCGTGGGCATGGCGGGCTCCTCACGGACGATGAAACGTGACGGCGCAGGCGGCGCGCAATGCGCAACGGCGCGCGTATTGCAGCGCGCCTTTCATCCTGCTGAATTCCCGTGGTGCAGCAATCCACGTGCCCAACTGTTTGCATCTGTTCAAGCGCCTGTTCCACGGCTGCCGCGCTATGGAGAACGCCTGAAGTGCGGTAAATTCCGGGGAAGGGAAATAGCGCACGACCGAGCGCACGACCGCGCGCGGCACATCGCGTGGCGTACTTTCCTTCACCCATCTTGTCCTTTCACGGAGAGCTTGACCGTGCAGCGTGCGGAACGTGTCGCAGTCGATGTCCCGATGCCCTCGCGCAATTTCGCGGCGACGCGGCGCATGCTTCTGATCGTGCTCGCGGTCTCGATTGTGTTTCCTCTGATCTGCCTCGCGGGCTACGGCTACTTCGACTACCAGCGCCGGATCGCCGATTCCGACGACATGATCGAGCGGCTCGCACGTGTTGCCGAGGAACAGGCGGTGAAGGTGCTCGACCTCAATCAGCAGATGTCCTCACGCATCGTGGAGTTGCTCGGCAACGAGGACGAAACGCAGATTCGCGCACGCGAAGCCATGCTGCATGATCGTCTGCGTGAAATCGGCGGCGACTTTCCGCAGGTGTCGTCCATTTACCTGCTCGGCGCGAAAGGTGATCTGCTCGTGTCGAGCCGCGTATTTCCGGCCCCCGCCATCTCGATCGGACAGCGTGAAGACTTCCTGTCCGCCAAGGCGATGCGTCCGCAGCAGTATTTTTCGCTGCCGATGTTCGGGCCACTGTCGCAAACCAACGTGTTCACCACCGCGACGGGGCGCTCGGACGCTGATGGCCGCTTCCTCGGCGTAGTATCGGTCGCGCTGCGCAACGAGTACTTTTCGCGCTTCTATCGTGAACTGACGAATGGCGATTCGTCGCTGGCGATGGGCCTGTATCGGCAGGACGGCAATCTACTGGTGCGCTATCCGCCCTGGCCGGCGGGCGCGAAGCCCACTCCGCAAAGCAAATTCACGCAGGCGTTGCGTGACAAACAATTGTTCGGCCACGTCCGTTTGAACTCGACCGTGGACGGCGTCGAGCGCCTGTTGGCATTTCGCCGCGTGGGCGACTATCCGCTCTATGTGATGAGCGCGTACGCGACCTCGTCGATCGGTGCGGCATGGCGGCAGCATTTCATTCTGATCGCGGCGCTGACGGCCGTGCCCTGTGTCGCCATCTGGCTGCTGGTGCTTTACTCGCTGCGTCAACTGGAAGGCGAGCGCCGCGCGTGGGAACGCTGGCAGGGCGAAGTGGCGATGCGTCTTTCAGCCGAAGCGTCGAGCCGGCAACTGCAACGCATGGGCGCGCTCGGCAATCTCGTGGCGAATGTCGCGCACGATTTCAACAATCTGCTGATGGTGGTCTCCGCCAACACGGAACTCGCACGGCTCAAACGCTTCAACCAGGTGGAGAAAGAAGTGCTCGCGGTGGAGCGCGCCACCGCCACGGCCGAATCGCTCACACGCCGCCTTCTGAGTGTGGCGCGCAAGCAGCCGCTCAAACAGGAGCCGCTCGATCTCGCCACATGGTTGCCCGCAGCCGCGCCGCTGATCGACGCGGCGCTCGGCGACAATGTGGAACTGGCGCTGAACATGGTCGACAGCGTCTGGCAGGTGCTGGCCGATCCGACCGACCTCGAATACGCGATCATGAACCTGGCCGTCAACGCGCGCGACGCGATGCCGCGCGGCGGACGCTTCGTGATTCGTTGTCAGAACAACCGGCTGGTCGGCAGCGACACCTTGCTGCCCGACGGCGAGTATGTGCTGATTGCCTGTTCCGACGACGGCGAAGGCATGCCCGAAGCCGTCGCGCGGCGCGCGTTCGAACCGCTCTTTACCACCAAGCTGCGCGGCTCGGGCACCGGTCTCGGGCTCGCGCAGGTGCTTTCCATGTGCGAACAGGCCGGCGGCACGGCAAAGATCGAAAGCGTGCCGGGCAGCGGCACGACGGTCAGGTTATATCTGCCGCGATATCGCGAACGTCAGAAGGCGACGGCGACGCAAATCGAAACGGCGCAGGCGGCGGTGCCCGCGCCGAGCGGCGTGGTGCTTCTGGTGGAGGACAACGAGGACGTCGCGGCGGGTGTGGCGGCGGTGCTGGAAACCTTCGGCTGCGAGGTACGCCATGAACCGACCGCCGATCAGGCGCTCGACCTGCTCACGGGCGGCGCGCGCTTCGAGCTCGTGCTCTCCGATATCCAGATGCCGGGCAAGCTCAACGGCATCGACCTCGCGGAGAAAGTGCGCAGCGCGTGGCCGTCGCAGAAGATCGCCTTGATGACCGGCTACGCCGACGAACTCGAACGCGCGCGGCGGCTAGGCGTGGCGATTCTCGCCAAGCCATTCAATATCGACGAATTGCACGCGCTCGTAGTTTGCGAACCGTAAGCTCGCAGGCCGTAACGCGTGGCGTTGCGTGTTGGAAGCATTTCATGACTCGCGGCACAGCCCTTGCTGAAAAGAGGACGAGGTATGCGTGTCGGGCTGGAGCCGGCGCAACCCGCTTCTTTTTCGAACCGGAGAATGTCATGAACATCGGAAACAAAACCCGCAACGTGTTGCTCATCTCGACCTTGCTCGCCGCTTCTTCGCTCGCCATGGCGCAGGGCGCGGGTGGCGGCGGTGGTGGCCCGGCTGGCAACGATCCGAATGCCGGCACCACGGCCGGCGCGACCCGCGAAGGTGGAGACATGCAGGCATCGGGCGCGACGGCGCATTCCAAGTCGACCAAAAAGCATCACACGAAGTCCTCGAAGGCGAGCAAGCCTGCAACCGACTCTACCAATATGCCGGGTGCGGATGCCAGCAGCGATACAAAGGGGCAGTGACGAAAAGGCCTGACGCGGCGAACAACGCTGAGTCAGGCTTTACGCTTTCTTCCTCGGTACGTAGGGGACAACCCGCTCACAGTTCACTCGGTAATCCTCATGAAAGTTAACCTTCCATAACGATTTCAGTTATGTGGATGTGCCCCGCCGACACGCCCCCCTGAGTAGTTGGCGATTATTTCCCCGTGACGCTGATTGAACGCTTTCCAGTGCCGGGTAAAAATGCGGCAGTCGCTGATTGGACGTACATCGGGATTCACATGCGGACAGACGTTTCGCGCGACGCACGTGCCGTGTCAGCGAGTCCGCCACAAGAACAACACCAAATCGCCGATGGATCCTCGACTGCTGGATTACTACAATCAGGAGCTGATTTACATGCGTGAGCTTGCTCCCGAGTTCGCGCAGGCTCATCCCAGGATCGCCCAACGCCTCGGCATGAAGGCGGGCGATGTGACCGACCCCTACGTCGAACGTCTGATCGAGTCGTTCTGTTTGATGGCGGCGCGCATGCAGATCAAGCTCGACGCGGAGTTTCCGCGTTTCACCGGGCATCTGCTCGACGTGCTATATCCAAACTACGTCGCGCCCACGCCTTCCATGGCCGTTGCGCGTTTCCTACCGGGGCGCAAGTACGTCAACGCGGCCGAAGGCTTTCGGGTGCCGCGTGGTTCGACTCTCAGATCGCGTATGCCTCACGGCGAAAATACGGTTTGCCGCTTCCAGAGTAGTCAGGACGTCATGCTCTATCCGCTCGAAATCGTCGAGGCGCGCTTGACCGGCGTTCCGCCGGACATGCCCGCGCTCGAACGTTATCTGCCGGCCAATACCGAGGTGCGCGGAGCGCTGCGACTGCGATTGCGCACGCTCAACGGAATGGACATTGCCTGTCTGCGGCACCTGGACAGGCTGCCCGTTTATCTGACGGGCGACGAGCAGATTGCATCGCATCTCTTCGAATTGCTGCACACGGCGAGCGTAGCGTCGATTACGGGCGCGCCTCGCGAATTCGGCGTGGCGGGTGGGCTGCTTTCAGTGGTCTCGGGCGACGCCGTGGTGCATGAAGGCCTTGATCCCGATCAGGGGCTGTTGCCGCTTTCCTGGTCGAAATTTCACGGCCACAACCTGTTGCAGGAGTATTTCGCGTGTCCGGCCCGCTTCTACTTTTTCACGCTGACTGGACTCGAGGCGGGTTTTCGCAGAACAAAGGGCGACGAAGTCGAGATTGTCGTGCTACTCGACCGAGCGCCCCAGCGGCTCTCGAATCTGGTCGATGCGTCACGTTTCGCGCTCTTCTGCACACCGGTGATCAATCTGTTTCCAATGCGCATGGACAATATCGCGTTGAATAGCGCGCAAACCGAGTTCAGGGTGATTCCGGCTCGCGCTGCTCCATTGGACTACGAAGTGTTCTCCATCCAATCCCTCACAGCGCAGGCAACGACGGAATCCGCCGAGTTCGAGTTCCGCCCGCTATATCAGTCACTCAATAACGACGAAGATAATTACGGGCGCTACTTTTCAACGCGCCGCGAACGCCGTTTGATTTCCGATTCGGCGCGTCGCTATGGTAGCCGCACGCAGTACATCGGCACGGAGGTGTACGTGTCGCTCGTGGATCAGCACAAGGCGCCGTATCGCGAAGAGATTCGCTACCTCTCGGTGGCCGCGCTCGCCACCAACCGGGATTTGGCGAGCCTCGTCCCACGTGACGGCGTGAATGATCTGGAACTGGATGACAGCGGGCCGGTAGAGAGCATTGGCCTGATTCGCGGGCCCACGGCGCCCAAAGCGCCTTATGCCGAGCGCGAAATGGCATGGCGATTGATTCGCCAGCTCAACTTCAATTATTTGCCGCTCGACGATCTCGATCACCGCGCCGGCGCCCAGGGTTTGCGCGATCTGTTGCGGCTATTCGTGACAGATGAGACGACGGACCAGCGCCGCCAGGTGGAGAGTCTCGTCGGCGTAAAAACGCGGCCTGTCACACGCAAGCTGAAGGGCAACGGCATGCTGGTATTCGGTCGCGGCGTGGCGTGCGAACTGACGGTCGACGAAACCGGTTTTTCGGGGACCAGCCCGTATCTGTTCGGGCTGATTCTCGAACACTATCTCGCGCGCCGCGCGTCCATCAATTCGTTCACGCAGACTGAACTGCATTCGATGCAGCGCGGTCGCGTCGCGCGCTGGCCGGTGCGTATGGACACGCGCGGAGTGCTCTGATGGAGCGCGTTTCTTTCGGGGCGATCACGCATCGCACGTTACTCTCGCCGGCGCTGATCGGGCATTTGCAGGCCGAACCGTGGCGCTTCGGATTTCTCGCGCTGCTGCGTCGCATTGGCGCCGACAAGCGGATCGATCCGGTCGGAACGGCGTCACGCCCGCAGGCTGAGCCGTTTCGTCTCGGGCAGCAACCCAGCCTGTGTTTCGCGCCGCGCGAGATCGCGAGCGTAGACGAAGCCGACGGACGGTTGAAGGTGCGCCTGTTCGGACTCGGTATGCTCGGGCCGAACGGACCGTTGCCGATTCACGTGACCGAAATCGCGCGTGACCGCGAACAGAGCCGCAACGACGCCACGCTCGTCAATTTTCTCGATATCTTCCATCATCGCTATCTGACGCTGCTTTATCGGGCCTGGGCATCCGCGCAAGCTGCCGCGGGACTCGATCGCGCTGACAATGAGCGCTTTTCGTTCTATGTGGCGAGCCTGACGGGCCAGGACATCCGCGAGATCGGTCACGGCGCGTTGCCCGCGCATGCACGGCTCGCGGCTTCGGCGCACCTCGTGCGGGAGGCGCGCAATCCCGACGGGCTGCGCATGACGCTAGAGCGCTACTTCGGCGTTCCGGTCGAGATCGAGGAATCCGTGTTCAGCTGGATCGATGTCGATGCAGAAGAGCACAGCTATCTGGGCAAGCCGGGCGCCGCTTCGACCATGACGGTGGGCGCGTTGCTGGGCGAACAGGTGCCCGACTGTCAGCACACCTTTCGCATTGTCGTCGGTCCGCTCGATATCGCCGCGTACCTGCGCTTCACGCCGCGAGGCGCTGATTTGCCGAAGCTCGTCGAATGGGTCAGGACGTTTGTCGGCTTCGAGTTCGAGTGGGAGCTCGAGTTGCGTCTCGAACCGCAGAGCGCGCCGCCGGCCATTTTAGGCGGCCCGCAGCAACTCGGCTGGTCGGGCTGGCTCGGCCATGCACCACACGACGACCGCCTCACCTGCGTACGCTTCAAACCGGAGCGCTATGCGGCGCAATTCTTTAGCCGTTTCGCGCCGCCATGCGTGAATATGCGACAGGTATAGCGCTTGCTCGAATCTCACGGCATGCACGGGGGTCGAGCGCGGTGTTCACAGCTTCGATGGATCCGTGAAATCTTCCATCAGGAGCATCGCCATGACACTCGGTGACACCATTAAAGGCATGGTCGGCATGGATCCCACGGGTCATGCCGATCCCGACATGAAAGCCGTGCTCGACGCGCTCAGGAGTTTGAACCCCAAGCCAATCGAGGATTGCACCGTAGCCGAAGCGCGCCAGCAACCCACGCCCGCCGATGCCGTGACAAAGCTGCTGAACGACCCTGCGTTCAGCGCGCGTCCCGCGCTGGAGCTGGAGGCCGTGCGCACCGAGGACATCATGATTCCCGGCGCAGCGGGCAGCAATCTCGCGCGCGTGTACACACCGCAAGGCGAGGGGCCTTTCCCGCTGATTCTGTATTTTCATGGCGGCGGCTGGGTGATCGCCGATCTCGATACCTACGACGCCACGCCGCGTTCCATGGCCGCGCAAAGCCGGGCGATCGTGGTTTCCGCGCACTACCGGCAGGCGCCCGAGCACAGGCTGCCGGCCGCCCACGAAGACGCGTTTGCGGCGTGGCGCTGGCTCGTGGACAATGCGGCGAGCCTCGGCGGGGACCCCGGCAAGATCGCGGTAATGGGTGAGAGCGCCGGCGCCAATCTCGCGATCAATGTTTCGATTCGCGCACGCGACACGGGCACGCGCATGCCGATGCACCAGGCGTTGATCTATCCGGTGGCGAGCAACAACATCGTGTCGATCTCTTATGAAGAGAATCGCAACGCCCGGCCCTTGAACAAGCCGATGATGCTGTGGTTCCTGCATAACGTGATCAATAGCGAGAGCGATCTCACGAGTCCGTTGATCGACGTGGTGAGCGCCGATCTGTCACGCTTGCCGCCGGCTGTCGTTGTCACGGCGGGCATCGATCCGCTGCGCTCGGACGGTGAGAAACTCGTGCAGAAGCTGCACGGCGCGGGCGTGCCCGTCGAGCATCGCAATTACCGTGGCGCGACTCACGAGTTCTTCGGCATGGCGGCCGTGGTGCAGGCGGCGCGCGACGCGCAGGCCTTCGTGTCGCTCGCGCAGCGCCAGGCATTCGGCGGGGCGCCGCTTTGACGCGCTGGCGCGGTCCGCTGCTCTCGACCGATCTCGGCGCGCAACGGACCGTGCGGCGTTCACGCTAGCTCTTTTCCTGCGCGGCCTCGTACTTGCCCAGCGCGGCAGCGCTGTTCAGGCGCGCGCGTTTGAGCAGCGCCTGCTGTGCCTGCTCGACGTGGCTCGCCTCGCCCCTCCAGGCTTGCAGCGGCGGTTCCTGCAACGCGCGGCCATAGGAAAAGCTCAAATTCCACGGCAGCGCGCCGAGACGATTCATGGCGTCGAGATTCGCGGTCGCTTCTTCCGGCGACTGGCCGCCGGACAGAAATACGATACCCGGCACCGCCGACGGCACGGTGCGCTTGAGCACCCGCACGGTATGAGCGGCAATATCGGCGCTCGACGACTGTTGCGCGTGTTCCGAGCCGGCGATCACCATGCTCGGCTTGAGCAGAATATGTTCGAGGACCACGCGATGCCGGTGCAACGCATGGAATACCTCGTGCAGCACGGCCTCCGTGACCTCGGCGCTGCGCTCGATGGTGTGCTCGCCGTCCATCAGCACTTCGGGCTCGACGATCGGCACGATGCCCGCTTCCTGCGAGATCGCCGCGTAGCGTGCCAGCGAATCCGCATTCGCCTCGATGGCCAAGCGGCTCGGCAGGCTCGCCGTGATGTTGTAGACCGCGCGCCACTTGGCGAAACGCGCGCCTTGGCGTTTGTAGTCGGCGAAACGGCGGGCGAGTCCGTCGAGCCCTTCGGTGATTTCGTCGCCCGGGGCGAGCGCGAGCGGAATCTTGCCGAGATCCACCTTGATGCCGGGTACGATGCCGTTTTTCGCGGCGAGTTGCGGGAACGGCGTGCCGTCGTCCGCTTTCTGGCCCAGCGTTTCTTCGTAGAGAATCACGCCGCTCACGAATTCGCCGAGTCCGGGCGTGGTGAGCAGCAGGTTGCGATAGGCGCGGCGATTTTCCTCGCTCGATTCGAGGCCAATCGTCTTGAAGCGTTTGGCGATGGTCGGGCCGCTTTCGTCGGCGGCGAGAAGGCCTTTGCCGGGTTGAACCATCGCCTTGATGGTGGCTTGCAGTTCGCTACGGGTGTCCATGAGGTGTGCTCCCTTTAATCCGGTTCGCGGATGAAATGTTGCAACGAATCTCTGTCAACAACGCATCTTGAAACATACACGGCCGCGGTTCGCGCCGTCATTCACCGAGCAGATGCAGCACGATGTCCCGATGCTGCGTATGACGGCGATGTTCGAACAGATACAAGCCTTGCCAGGTGCCGAGCACCATCTGCCCATGTTCGACCGGCACCGACAATTGCACTTGCGTGAGCGCCGTGCGCAAATGCGCCGGCATGTCGTCGGGGCCTTCGGCGTCGTGTTCGTAACGCTCGGCGTCTTCGGGCGCGAGGCTCGCGAAGTAGCGCTCCAGATCGCGCTGCACCGAAGGGTCGGCGTTTTCCTGAATCAGTAACGAAGCGGACGTATGACGGCAAAAGAGCGTCAGCAGGCCGGTCTCGATGGCTTGCCCGGCGACGAAGCGGCGAGCTTCGTCGGTGAACTCGACGAGCCCGCGGCTACGGGCTTTGACGCTCAGGTGATGGATGGCTTGGCGCATGATAGCTGTGGGTCGGGTCTTGCGTATTCGTTCCTGCGTGGCGTGGGGTAATGCGGCGGCGCATCAGTGGCGGCGCGTGCTGAACGACGCGGTTCGACGTAACTCGACGTTAGAAAGACGTTTAGAGCGACGTGAACGCGTCGGCGATCTGCGCCGCGTTGGCCGGTCGCACCACGCGCGCGACTTCGGCCCCATCGCGCATGAGGATCAGCGTGGGCCACAGCTTGACCTTGAACGAGCGGCCCAGCGGCCGGCCCGGGCCGTCTTCTATCTTCAGGTGCCGGACGTCCGCATGCGCTTCGAGCGCCTTGGCAATCGATGCTTGCGCACCCTGGCAGTAGCCGCACCAGTCCGTGCCGAATTCGACGACGGTGGTGCCCGGCAGGGCATCGAGTTCGACCCGCGAAGGGGCTTTGGAAGAATAGGCTGTCTGCGTGGCCATGCGTGCTCCGAAGCGGTTTAACCTGTGCTGGCGGGGTTGCGCTGCGATGGCGCTCCCTGCGCGTGAATCTGGTAAGAGTAGCAGCTATGCCCGCGATCGTCAGGCAGCGCCGCACCGACCAACGTGCGGCGAAGCACGCGGCAGCGTGAATTTCACGCGGACTCGCACAGTTGCCGGCATGACGTGGTAAACATCGTCGAGGCCGCGAGGCGGCGGCGAATCATCGTGGTCAGGAAAGGATATGGGCGAAAGGATTTATCTGCGGTACCCGGGCAAGGACGAAACCGTCGCGGTCGCCACGGGCTTCAGTTGGGGCGCGTGTCTGCTCGGTTTCATCTGGGCGTTGTCGAAGAAAATGTGGTTTGCCGCGTTCGTCATGCTGGCGGTCAATCTTCTGCTGTTCTGCTCGGGCTTGTGGGGCGAAACCGCCGACCTGATCGGATTGGCGCTGTCGGTGCTGTTCGGCATGGCCTGCGGCTTCTATGGCAATCAGTGGCACCGCTGGACGCTGGAAAAGCGCGGCTACGTCGTGCTGTAACCGGTGCCGCATCCTGCGGACTGCGACCGGCGAATGTGCTTCGCAATTTTGGGACGCGGTGACGCGGGTTTACGCGCCCGCAAGCTAAGCCGATAATGCCCCGGTCGTTCCGGCCACGAAGTTTGCGGCGCGCATAGCGCGTGGCAGGCTCGCTTTCCCTGATCCTCCGCCCCCGTGTTGAAAACCTCACGTTTTTTCGACCTGCTACGCATCCCCGGCTTCAAGCCGCTCGCCGCCGCGACTCTGATGCTCGGTGTGGCGATGTCGTTCACCGCTCCCTATCTTTCCCTGTTCGGCGTCGAGCGCGCGGGCATGACGCCGTTCAGGCTCGGCGTCTTCATGACGCTGATCGCGGCGAGCGGGGTGCTCGCCAGCACCTTCGCGGGCCGCTGGAGCGACGCGAGCGGACGGCACCGGCCCTTGCTGCTGGCGGCGCTGGTGGCGGCGGCGCTGGGTTATCTGTGTTTATGCGTCGTGCGTGACTACCGGTTGCTGCTGGTGGTCGGGATCGTCTTTATCGGCGCGGGCGGCTCGGCTATTTCCATGGTCTTTTCGTTCAGCCGCGCGGCCTTGCCGGTAGCCGATCCGGCGGAGCGCGTGTTCGCCAGCGCGACCTTGCGGACGATTCTCTCGGCAGCGTGGGTGTTCGGGCCGTCGGTGGGCGCGCTGGTGCTCGCCGCCAGCAGCTTCTACGGGCTCTTTCTATTCGCCGCCGCCAGTTTCGGTGCCTGCGCGGCCATTGTCTGGCGCATGCGGGAGCCGCAGGGTCATCTGGGCGATCACACGGTGGAAGACACGGCGTCCGAACCTTCCGCTTCGATTACCGTGCCGCCGCTTACCGCACCCGGCGAGGACGCACACGAGGACCTGCCCGGCGTCGCCTCGGCCAACGACATCCGCCGCGCGGTTGCCGCGCTCACGTTGCTCGGCCTTGCCGCGAACGCGACCATGATCGTGCTGCCGCTCTATATCGTGCACGGTCTGAACGGCACGCATCTGGACGTGTCGATCATGCTCGGCCTCGGCGCTCTGATGGAGATTCCGATGATGCTCGCGCTCGGCGCGAAGTCGTCGGCGTTGCACAAGCCGAACTGGCTCGGCGCGTGTGCTGCGGTGCACGCGGTGTATTTCGCCGGCATGGCACTGGCGGGCAATGTCCATGTGCTGATTCCAATGCAGATGCTCAACGCGTTCGTCGTCGCGGTGACCTCGTGTCTGGGCATGACGTACGTGCAGGATCTGATGCCCCACGCGCCCGGCCGCGCCACCGCGCTCTTCTTCAACGCGGCGCGGGTCGGCTCGATTCTCTCGGGCGTGTTGTCCGGTTTGCTGGTGCAGGCGTTCGGCTATCGCGGCACGTTTATGTTCTGCGGCTTGCTGGCGTTATGCGCGCTCGTGCTCTTCGCCGTGCCGGGCGATCGCTATCCGGTGATGTGGCAGGCCGTAAAGCGTTTTGTGCGTTCGCAATACGGCAAACTTCAGGCAAGGCGGCAATAGAAGCTCAAGCCCGTTCGAGTCCCCGCCCGCGAGGCCGAAGTGTAAGAGGTCCGTCAGCCGAATCGAAGCCTGCGCGAGCGGGATGCCGCGCAGCCACTCATGTCAGGAACTTTACGCCGCGCAAAGCCTCTGCAAAGAAGCGTATCGTCTTTCGATACATACGGTGGCGCAGCTTCGCAGCACGAGACAAACGCGCGGCTGCAGCGCGTTTGGCGCACGCAGGAAAACACCACTAAAGTAAGCGTAGTCGTGCGCGATCGTTCGCGCCGCCACTGGAACACGCAGCGAAATCACAAACATTGCCGCAGTCCAAAGAAGCAAATCGAGCAGCGCAACGAGGCACTTTCCGGAGCGAGATATGCAGCTAGGCATGATTGGATTGGGACGCATGGGCGCCGACATGGTGCGGCGTCTGACGAAGGGCGGTCAGCAATGCATCGCTTACGACGTGCAGCCGGCGGCGGTGGAGAAGCTGAAACAGGACGGCGTGGCGGGCGCGGCGTCGCTGGAGGATCTGATCGCGCAACTCGAGAAGCCCCGCGCCGTATGGCTGATGGTGCCGGCGGCGGTGGTCGATATGACGCTGGAGAAACTCGTGCCTTTGCTGGAGCCTGGCGACATCGTGATCGACGGCGGTAATTCCTACTATCACGACGACATTCGCCGCAGCGCTGAGTTGGCCAAACGCCAGCTTCACTATGTGGACGTCGGCACGAGTGGCGGCGTGGCGGGCCGCGAGCGCGGCTACTGTCTGATGATCGGCGGCGAACCGGAGGTCGTGAAGCGGCTCGAACCGATTTTCTCGACCCTCGCGCCGGGCGCGGGCGCCGCGCCGGCTACACCGGGCCGCGTCAGCGGCGCGAGCACCGCGGAGCAGGGCTTTCTGCACTGCGGGCCGCACGGCGCGGGGCACTTTGTCAAGATGGTTCACAACGGCATCGAGTACGGCATGATGGCCGCCTACGCCGAGGGGCTGAACATTCTGCGCCACGCGGACGCCGGCAAGCACGCGCGCGAGGCCGACGCCGAAACGTCACCGCTGCGGCGTCCCGAGTTGTATCAGTACGATCTGAATCTCGCCGACGTCACCGAGGTCTGGCGGCGCGGCAGCGTGATTGGTTCATGGCTGCTCGATCTGATCGCCGGCTCGCTGGTCAGCGACGCCGATCTGCAGAACTACGCAGGGCGCGTATCCGATTCGGGCGAGGGGCGCTGGACGGTGGCGGCCGCCATCGACGAAGGCGTGCCCACGCCGGTGCTGAGCGCCGCGCTGTTCGCGCGCTTCAGTTCGCGCGGCGAAGCGGATTTTGCGAACCGGGTGCTTTCGGCGATGCGGCATGATTTCGGCGGCCACGTCGAGAAAGCGGCCACGCCGTCCGATGGGCCGAAAGGCTGATTCCAGGGAGCCGCGATGCAAGCCACTACTGCTACGCCGCACGACGTCGTGTTTCTGTTCGATTGCGATAACACTCTGCTGGACAACGACCTTGTGCTGGCCGATCTGCGCGCGCACATGATGCGGGAGTTCGGCGCGCAGAACGCCGCGCGATACTGGGAAATCTTCGAGACGCTGCGCACGGAACTCGGTTACGCCGACTACCTGGGCGCGCTGCAGCGCTATCGCCTTGAGCGGCCGCGCGACACGCGGCTCCTGCTCATGTCCTCGTTCCTGATCGACTATCCGTTTGCGAGCCGTCTGTATCCGGGCGCGCTGAATGTGCTGCGGCATCTGAGCGCACATGGTCCCACGGTTATGCTCTCCGACGGCGACGTGGTGTTCCAGCCGCGCAAGATCGAGCGCTCCGGGCTATGGGATGAGGTCGAAGGGCGGGTGCTGATCTACATCCACAAAGAGTTGATGCTCGATCAGGTGATGGAGTGTTATCCCGCCCGCCACTATGTGATGGTCGACGACAAGCTGCGGATTCTGGCAGCCATGAAAAGGGCGTGGGGCGCGAAACTGACCACGGTATTTCCCCGCCAGGGGCACTATGCGCTCGACCCGAAAGAGATCGCCAGCAATCCGCCGGCGGACGTGACCGTCGAGCGAATCGGTGAGCTGGTGGATATCGACGTGGAGTGGCTGTTGGCGGAGAAAGGCTAGGTCGGTCGTGGCGCTTGCGAGACTGGGTGGATCATTCCCGCTCACAGAGATGTAACAAGCGCCGCAAGCCAACGCCGCTCCAGCGCAAGAACCGAGTTTCTTCAAGCCTCACCGCGGTTCAAGAGCCAGGTTCCTTCAAACGCGCTGCGTCTCAGGAACCAAGCTCCTTCAAACGCGCTTGCGCATCGCCGGCGCCCATACGGCCGGCTGCGTCCATGGCCGTTACGCCATTCGCATCGCGCGCTTTCGGATCAGCGCCGTGCGCAATCAGCAATTCCATGATCGCCGTGCGATTGAACATCGCGGCGATCATCAACGCGGTGCGTCCGTCCGGCGACGCGCCTTCCACATCCGCACCATGCGCGAGCAAGGTTTCGATCACCGTGTCGAAGCCCTTGAAAGCCGCGCCTGCTATCGGCGTCTGCCCGTTGTCGTTGCGCAGATTCGGATCGGCGCCGCGTTCGAGCAGCGTGCGCACGGCTTCGACGTGACCGTGGTAACTGGCCAGCATGACGAGGCTGTCGCCCTTGTCGTTACGCAAATTCGGCGGTACGCCTTTTTCGATCACCGCCGCGAGCATCGCGGCATCGCCGCGCCGCGCGAGGTCGAAGACCTGCTGCGCCAGTTCGAGCAATTCCGGGTCGATCGGCTGGCCGGCGGGCGGGGAAGTATCAGCGTGGTCCGTCAATGGCATCTCCTTGCAGTAAAGCCGGGCGTCGCACGTCTCGCGAACGCATGAGTGCGCACGGGTGTCCATAAGATGGCGCCGGCAAGATTCTCTCAGGATACACATCTTGCGCCGGCCACGCCCGCGTCAGCGGTGCTCAGCCGTGCCCGAACAGCTTGACCAGCAAGCCGAACACACCGATCAGAACAGCGACACCCGCGAACAGCAGCACGAATGTGATAACGAGGATCAACGGTGCTTTCCAGCGGCTGGGTGTCGGCATGATCGAGTGGTCAGGTAAGGAGGGTCGGCAAAGCGGGATGCGCAGATGCGCTCCGCCGCCGTGCGTACAAGATCACGAGGATAAACGCATTCCCTTAATATGCGCTTACGTCTGGCGTAAGCGGCGTGATGCTGAGTGCCTGCGATATTGCGGACATGTAGTTGGCTCAAGCCGGAGGCGATTGCATCGAACCATGCCGCGCGCTTCCTGTCACACTGCGTGACGTGAACGGGCTCGCCGCCTGAAAAGCGGCATGGATTCCCGCTGCAATGAGGTTTGGCCTCTACGCTTTCGTTATGTCATCTGCGTGACAGGATGGCCGGGTGCGCTGATTTCTGCGCGCCCGCCGCATCACGACCATCACCGCCGTCGCACCCGCTAACCCGCCTGACCGTCCTTTTCAAGGAGTGACGCCGTGGCTGAAGCAACTTCCCGTCCTACACCGCCGCAAGTTCTAGACGCCGATACGTTGCGCAACATGGATCGCTACTGGCGCGCCTGCAACTACCTCTCGGCCGGCATGATCTATCTGCGTGACAATCCGCTGCTGCGCGAACCGCTGAAGCCCGAACACATCAAGAACCGTTTGCTGGGCCATTGGGGTTCGGACCCGGGGCAGAGTTTCCTGTTGGTGCATCTTAACCGGCTGATCAGGAAGCTCGATCTGAATGTCATCTACGTGGCGGGTCCCGGTCACGGTGCGCCGGCCACGCTCGCGCATTGCTATCTGGAAGGGCATTACTCGGAAATCTATCCGGACCGCAGCGAAGACGAAGCCGGCATGCAGCGCTTTTTCCGGCAGTTCTCGTTTCCCGGCGGCATCGGTTCGCATTGCACGCCCGAGACGCCCGGCTCGATTCACGAAGGCGGCGAACTCGGCTATAGCCTCTCGCACGGCTACGGCGCCGCGTTCGACAACCCCGATCTGATCGTCACCGTCATGATCGGCGACGGCGAAGCGGAAACCGGGCCGCTTGCCACCTCGTGGCACTCGAACAAATTCCTCAATCCGATCCGTGATGGCGCGGTGTTGCCGGTACTGCATCTGAACGGCTACAAGATCGCCAATCCGACCATTCTCGCGCGCATTCCCCGCGAAGAGCTGGAAGCCTTGCTGACCGGCTACGGCCACAAGCCGTATTTCGTCGAAGGCGACGATCCCGCCGTCATGCATCAACAGATGGCGGCTACGCTCGAACAGTGCATCGGAGAAATCCGCGCGATCCAGCAGCATGCACGCGAGAGCAACGACGCGTCGCGGCCACGCTGGCCGATGATCGTGCTGCGTTCGCCCAAAGGCTGGACCGGCCCGAAGGAAGTCGACGGCCACAAGGTCGAAGGCTCGTGGCGCGCGCATCAGGTGCCCGTGCTCGATCCGGTGACCAATGGCAAGAGTCTGAAGCTGGTGGAAAGCTGGTTGCGCAGTTACGAGCCCGAGTCGCTGTTCGACGAAGCGGGGCGCCTCGTGCCGGAGTTGCGCGAGCTCGCCCCGAAGGGCGCGCGCCGGATCAGCGCGAATCCGCATGCGAACGGCGGCCTGTTATGCAAGACGCTCGACATGCCGGCGTTTCGCGATTTCGCGGCCGCGGTGAAGAAACCGGGTGGCTCGTATCTATCGCCGACCGAGGTGCTCGGCAAGTTCCTGTGCGAAGTGATGCGCCGGAACATGACGAACTTTCGTGTGTTCGGCCCCGACGAAACCGCGAGCAACAAGCTGACCGCGATCTATGAAGCGTCCGCGAAAACCTGGCTCGCGCAGACCGTCCCGAGCGACGCGGACGGCGGCGAACTCTCGGTGGACGGCCGCGTGATGGAAATGCTCAGCGAACACACGCTCGAAGGCTGGTTCGAAGGCTATGTGCTGACCGGCCGGCACGGCCTGTTCGCCACCTACGAAGCGTTCGTGCACGTGATCGATTCCATGTTCAACCAGCACGCCAAGTGGCTGGAGAAGGCGAAACGCGATCTCGGCTGGCGCCAGCCAGTGCCGTCGATCAACCTGCTGATCACCTCGCTCGTGTGGCGGCAGGATCACAACGGCTTTACGCACCAGGACCCCGGTTTTCTCGATGTCGTTACGAACAAGAGCCCGGACGTGGTGCGTATCTATCTGCCGCCTGACGCGAACTGCCTGTTAAGCGTCGCCGATCATTGCTTGCGTTCGCGCGATTACGTCAACGTGATCGTCGCGGACAAGCAGCCGCATTTGCAGTATCTCGACATGGACTCGGCGGTCACGCATTGCACCAAGGGTATCGGCATCTGGGACTGGGCGTCGACGGATCAGGGCGTCGAGCCCGACGTGGTGATGGCCTGCGCGGGCGACATCGCGACCATGGAGGCGCTCGCCGCCGTGCAGATTCTGAAGGAGCAGTTCACCGACCTGAAGATCCGCTTTGTCAACGTGGTCGATCTGTTCCGGTTGATGCCGGAGCACGCGCATCCGCACGGTTTGTCCGACCGCGATTTCGATTCGTTGTTTACCGCGACCAAACCGGTGATTTTCAATTTCCACTCGTATGCGTCGCTGGTTCACAAGCTGACTTATAACCGCACGAACCACGACAACCTGCATGTGCATGGTTATCACGAGAAGGGCAACATCAACACGCCGCTCGAACTGGCGATCATCAACCAGGTCGACCGCTTTTCGCTCGCGATCGACGTGATCGATCGCGTGCCGAAACTGCGCGGTGTCGGCGACCATGCGAAGGAATGGTTGCGTGGCCAGATCATCGAACATCTGGCGTATGCGCACGCTGAGGGCATCGACCGGGAAGAGATCCGCAACTGGACGTGGAAAGGCTAAGCGAGGCATGACCATGCGCACTCCAGACCGTGCTGACGATCAAACGATTCTGGTGTTGAACAGCGGTTCGTCGTCGCTGAAGTTCGGCTTGTTCAGGTACGCCGGTGGCGACGAATCGCTCCTGCTGGAAGGCAGCGCGGAGGGCATTGGACGCAGCGACGGCAGTTTGCGGATCAAGGCGCCCGACGGCCGTGTACTGCTGCAGCAGGAGCACGAACTGGAATCGCAGACCGACGCGCTGCAAAAGCTCGCGCAGGTGCTTGCGCAACAGCATCATGCGCGGCCTTCGGCGGTAGGGCATCGGGTGGTGCATGGCGGACCGCATTTGCGCATGCATCAGCGGATTAGCGCCGACGTGCGGCGTCAATTGCAGGACGCCGTGCACTTTGCGCCGCTGCACATTCCCCCGGCACTTGCGTTGATCGACGAGGCCGAGAAAATTTTCGACGATGCACAGCATTTCGCCTGTTTCGATACGGCGTTTCACGCCACGCTGCCGCCGCGCGCGGCACAACTCGCGTTGCCGCGCCGTTATGTGGAGGCCGGCGTGATGCGCTACGGTTTTCACGGGCTGTCTTATGAATCACTGGTGACGCGGCTCGGCGCCGACTTGCCGGCGCGCGCGGTGTTCGCGCATCTCGGCAACGGTTCGAGCGTGTGCGCGTTGCGCGACGGCCAGTCGATCGATACGTCGATGGGCCTGACGCCGACCGGCGGCGTGCCGATGGGCACACGCAGCGGCGATCTCGACCCGGGTGTGCTGCTGTATCTGATGCGCGTGGAGAAGCTCGATGCCGGCGCGTTGGAGACGCTGCTCAATCGCGAAAGCGGTCTTGCCGGCTACGCGGATGGCGAGAGCGATATGCAGGCGTTGGAAAAACGCGCTGCGGCGGGCGATGCGAATGCGTCGCTCGCGATCGATGCCTTTGGCACTGCGGTGCGCAAGACGATCGGCGGCTATGCGGCGTTGCTGGGCGGAATCGATTTGCTGGTGTTTACCGGCGGCATTGGCGAGCACAGCGAGGCGATTCGCACGCGCGTCTGCGACGGACTGGCTTTCATGGGACTAACCGAAGGCGATCCGGCGGGCAAGGTGAAGGCGATTCACACCGAGGAGGAAAAGCAGATCGCGCGGCATTGCCGCGCGCTGTTACGTCAGGCAACCTAGGGCTGACTTCATTCGGGCTTGATGACAGTGTGATCCAGAACGCCTGTTACACCGAACAGGCGCGTCACGTCTTCGAGTGCAGCGGTGCGTTGCTGGTCGCGCTGCAACTCGCCATGCAGCGTGATACGGCCGCGCGAGACTTGGACCTTCACGGCATGGTCGGGAACCGCGGCGTCCCAGGCGAGACGCCGCGTCGCTTCCATGGCGATCTGTGCGTCGCTCAGGCGTGTGTTGTGTGCCTTGGTTTTTGCGGTGCGGGCGTGCGGCATGGGTTCTCCACCGAAGTAACACGGATGGAAGAACACTAGCAGAAATGGAGCATCTGCCATTGGCTGACGGCTGCGGTCTCGCGCCACAGCCGCCGCCCAAACTCCAGCAGCACGGGGAGTTCAAATCTGGCGACGGCTGTGATGGCGAGCCACCGCCGTTAGCGAAACCGCCGCATCACGCCTACTGAATCGCGCCCGCGAGTGCCTGCGCGGTTGCGGCCGACAAGGTCCAGCCCAAATGTCCGTGCCCGGTGTTGTAGAACACGCCACGCCGTTTTCCACGGCCCACCTTGGGCAGCATGCTCGGCAGCATCGGCCGCAAGCCCGCCCACGGAATCACGCGCGAGGTCGATACCTCAGGGAAATACCGCCGCGTCCAGTCCACTAGCGGTGCAATCCGGTCCGAACGGATATCCCGGTTGAAGCCGTTGATCTCCGCCGTGCCGGCCACGCGAAAGCGATCCACGCCCAGGCGGCTCGTCACGATCTTCGCGCTGTCGTCGAGCAGGCTCACCCAGGGGGCGCGCTGCTGGCTGATTTCGTCATCGAGACAAACGGTGATCGAATAGCCTTTCACCGGATAGATATTCACGTGGTCGCCGAGCATGGCTGCAAAATCGCGGCTCTTCACCCCGGCGCAGACGACGATCCGTTCGAACGCAAAGCGCTGCGATTCGCCTTCGAGATTGACCGCCAGTGTAAAACGGCCCTCGGCAGGCTGCTCGATCGAGGTGATCTCGGCATCGTAATGAAATTCGACGCCGTGCCGCACGCACGCCTGAGCAAGGCCGCGCGTGAACTTGTGAATATCGCCGGTCGAATCGGACGGCGTGAAGAATCCGCCGTAAAAATCGCCGTGCAACGTGGGTTCAATGCCATGCAGCTCGCTCGCCGTCACCGGGCTGCGCTCGAGGCCGCCTTCGCGCAGCAATGCGTTGACCTTGCTGGCGGCGTCGAATTCCTTGCGCGTCTTGTAGATATGCAGAATGCCGCGCCGTTCGAGATCGAAGTCGATGCCTTCGGTCTCGGCAATCGAAAACAGATGCTCGCGCGCGGCGATCGCGAGCCGCACGGTTTCGACGGTGTTCGCCCGATAGTGCGGAATCTGCCGCAGGAATTCGCCCATCCACGAGTACTTGTGCCAGGTCGGTGTGGGATTGAGCAACAGCGGGGCGTCGCGCGTGAGCATCCAGCGCAGTCCCTTCATGACGGTGGCCGCGCTGTTCCAGACTTCGGCATTGCTGGCGGACAACTGCCCGCCGTTGGCGAACGAGGTCTCCATCGCCGCATAGCGGTGGCGTTCGAAAACGGTGACGTGGTGGCCGCGCTGGGCGAGGGCGTGAGCGGTCGTGACGCCGGTAATGCCGGCGCCGATAATGGCGATTCGTGACATGTCATGGTCCAGAGTAGTTGAGCATCACCGGTGTCGATTTCGTGTCGAAACCGGCGTCGATGCCCCATCTGTCCATGTACCTGAGAGTTTCTTCCCCGCGGCGGCCGGCCCGTCATGAGTGATGAGCCGTGCGCGGAGAATCCCCTTCGGTGGGCGCACGCGGTATGCCGGTGCGCCGCTCTCCAGATGTTCCTGCTGCGCGGTCCTTTTGCCTGAGAGTTTCCGGGGCGGTTGCTCCGTCGGCGTCGTCCGAATTTCTGACGATCTCTCCCGCGCTGCATTGCAGAACGGCTCGACGATACCGTTCAAAATAATTCGCCGCAAGTGTTTCGTGCGAGTCACCGCACAAGAAGTGGCCAGAAGCGCCGCAATTGAACATGAATGCGGCTCATACGCCAATGCGAATTTCTCAAGCCGGCCGCGACGCTGAAATCGGCGGCATCGGCTATATTTGGCGGCACTGTCCGACTTTCATTCGCCAAGGAGAATGCCGTGCCCGCCCTCACAACGCTGCTCGCCTTCGGTCTGGTCTCGCTCGGCATGGTGCTCACGCCTGGGCCGAACATGATCTACCTGATCTCGCGATCGCTCTGTCAGGGGCGTCGCGCGGGCCTCGTTTCTCTTGGCGGCGTGGCGCTCGGCTATGTGTTCTATATGTTCTGCGCGGCGTTCGGCATTACCGCGCTGCTGCTGACGGTGCCCTACGCGTACGACGCATTGCGTTTCGGCGGCGCGCTCTATCTGTTGTATCTGGCCTGGCAAGCGGTCAAACCGGGCGGCCGTTCGCCGTTCCAGGTGCGCGACCTGCCGCACGACAGCCGCAGCAAGCTCTTCACCATGGGACTCGTCACCAACCTCGCGAATCCGAAGATCGCGGTGATGTACCTGTCGCTGCTGCCGCAGTTCATTTCGCCGGGGCACGGCAGCGTGCTCGCGCAGTCGATCGCGCTCGGCTGCGTGCAGATCGTCATCAGCGTAACGGTCAATGCGCTGATCGCGAGCATGGCGGGCTCGATTGCCGTGTTTCTCGCCGGGCGGCCGGTGTGGCTGCTGCTGCAGCGCTGGTTGATGGGCACCGTGCTCGCCGGACTTGCGGTCCGCATTGCGCTCGATTCGCGCCGTTGAGCGCGCCTTGCATTTTTCATCTCGAACACAAAGGCATGCTCATGTCCGACTTTCCCATCGACAACCCGTTTCTCGAATCGCTCGGCGTTCGCCTGACGCAATGGCGCGACGGTTACGCGGAACTGGTCATGCCGATCGATGCCAGCAAGCTCAATCGCCAGGGCGTGCTGCAAGGCGGCGCGATCGCGACGCTGCTCGATGCGTCGGCGGGTTATGCGGGAATCTTCGCGCCGAGCGGCGACCCGGCGCGGCATGCGTTCACGCTGTCGCTGACCACCAACTATCTCGACAAGGGACTCGGTGAACTGGTCACCGCCAAGGGTTTTCTGGAGCGCGCGGGCCGCTCGATTTTTCCTCGCGCAGCGAGGCGTGGGTGGACGGCAAGCTGCTGATCGCCAGCGCGCAGGGCACGTTCAAATATTCGAAGACCGCGTGAGGCGCACAGGCCGGGCCCGCGCTTCGCTCATAGCGCCTTGTACATGATGGTGGTCGAGTCGAACTCATGGGTGTGCGTGCCACGCGCGTATCCCGGGATCACACCTGCTGTCCGATAACCCAGTGCGGTATAGAGCGGCTCGGCGTGGTCGCCGGTGCGGGTGTCGAGCGTGAGCAGGCTGCGCTGCAATCCATGCGCATGGCGTTCGAGTTCCGTCATCAGCGCCCGCGCAATGCCCTGACGGCGGAACGCCGGATGGACCAGCAGTTTGCGCACCTCGGCGCGATGCCGCTGATTCGGCATCGTGTCGTAATCCAGTTGCACGGTGCCCGCAATCGCTTCGCCCTGACGCGCGACTAGCAACACCAGGCCGCCGGCACGCAACGAAGGCAGCACTTTGATGCGCCAGAACGCTTCGCACTCGTCGGCGCCACACGGCATCACGAAGCCGACGCTGGCCCCGTCATGCACGCACGCACCCAGCAGCGCGCCGAGTTCAGGGAGATGACGCACGAGGTCGTCGGCGGAGAAAGGGGTGAGGGTGGTCGCGCTCATGCTGGCTCACACGATGAACAGAATATAGCGGGCCGCGCTGTGCGCGGGCGTCACGAAAGCGCTGGGGCCGAACAGTTGGTAGCGCAGGCAGTCGCCGGGTTGCAGGTCGTGGCGCTGGCCGTCCACGGTGATCTGCAACTGCCCGTCGAGCAGGATCAGATGATGTTCGAGGCCGGGCCGCGGCGACGCGTCGTAGGTAATGCGCACGCCGGCGTCAAGTTCGCATTCCAGCGCCTCGCCGCTCAACGCCTGCGCGGGTGGCGACACGGAACGCCGCCGGAAGCCGATGCTGGCGTCGGTCCAGAGCGGCTGGGCGTCGCGCGGCACGAGCGGCGCGAAGTCCTCCTCGACCATGTGCATGAGGCGCGACATGGGCAGGCCGTAAGCCACGCAGAGTTTGCCGAGCACGCTCGCCGTGGGGCTGACAGCGGCGTTTTCGAGGCGCGAGAGGGTTGCGCGGCTCACGCCGCTCAGTTTCGCGAGATCGTCGAGCGACCAGTTGCGCTCGGCGCGCAGCGCCCGCAGCCGCTGGGCGATACGGCGGTCGATGGCGTTGTCGTCGGAGAGTGGGGTTTCCATATTAGAGAAAATATCCCGAATATGGAAAATGGTCAATGATGACAAAAATCGGGTCGGTCCGGCTGACGCGGACCAACCGTCGGTTAGCCGGTCATGAGCGCGACTTACTCGTGCCTTGTCATACGCAGCATCGACGTGTCGTAACCCAGCGCGCGAACCCGCTCGATCAGCGCGTCTTTCACGCTCGCAGCGGGCGTGGCCTCACGCGTCAGGACCCACAGATAACGTCCGCTCGGCTCGCCGACGATCGACCAGCTGTAGTCGTCCGCGTGATCCAGCACCCAGTAGTCGCCGAAGAAGAACGGGCCGAAGAACGACACCTTCAACTTGGCATTGCCCGAATCGGCGACCACCTTCGCGCGGCCCTTCGCGACGTCCAGCGGACCGTTCACCGCGCCTTGGTGGCAACTGTTGACCACGTCGATCAGGCCGTCGTCGCGCGTGGCGTACTCGGCGGTGACCGCTTCGCAATCGCGCTCAAAGCGGTTTTCATAGCGCGCCAGTTCATACCATCGGCCGAGATAGCGGCTGAGGTCCACGGGCTTCGCGGGCTCGGGCACGTGCGCGTTGCCGCTCTTGCCGGCCGGGCTGAGCGCGCACGCGCCAAGCAGGCAGACTGCGCCGACCACGAGTGAAATGGCGCTCAGGCGCAGGACCGGTTGACGGCGTAGGGGCATTGATCGACTCCATTAGCAAAGGATGTTCTGTGACAGCACGCCCCGTGCCAGACGGCCGCGCGCGCGCCCGGCCGTGGCGGAGATGGGTACACCTTCGCGGCCGTGGCCGTTTATCATAGTGCCCACCAACCAGAAAGCGCCGCCCGGCTGTGCAACGGTAAGGCAACATCCACGAGACCCGGCGGCTCATGCCGCGACATCATCCATGAATTCCACTCCCGACACTTCTTCCCGCCCTTCGATCCGCGCGTTGACCCTGCTTGAAGGACGCGTACTCGGCGTGCTCGTCGAAAAGCAGCACACGGTGCCGGACAGCTATCCGCTTTCGCTCAACGCGCTGACCTTGGGCTGCAATCAGAAGACCGGCCGCGCGCCGGTCATGAACGCCACCGAAGCCGAGGTGCTGACCGCCGTCGACGGCTTGAAACGGTTGAGCCTCGTGATGGAGGGCAGCAGCAGCCGCGTGCCGCGCTTCGAACACAACATGAATCGCGTGCTGGGTTTGCCGAGCCAGTCGGCGGCGCTGCTCACCACCTTGCTGCTGCGCGGCCCGCAAACCGCCGCCGAATTGCGGCTCAATAGCGCGCGTCTGCATGGTTTTGCCGATATCTCGTCGGTCGAGGCGTTTCTCGACGAACTCGCGGCCAACGACCCGCCACGGGTCGTGAAACTCGCGCGCACGCCGGGCGAGCGCGAGAACCGCTGGACACATTTGCTGTGCGGCGAAGTGAGTGCGAGCGAGCTGGCGCAGCCAGGCGCCGAAGACGACGCCGTGCCGCTGTCCGCGTTCGAGGCGGTCAAGGCCGAACAGAAGCGCCTTGCCGATGAAGTGAGCCGGTTGCAGGCCGTGGTGCGCCGTATGGCGGCGGAGCTGGGTATTGATGCCGGGGATCTTACGGCCGGCGAATGAGGCTCACGCGTCGCGGCTGCGCGGCGTATCCGCGGAGAGCGTGCGTTGGGTGCGATAAAAGACGCGCGGCGGCACGTTGGGCGAGTCTTCGGCGAGCCGGTCGAGTTCGTCGCGGATCGCGGTGAGATAGTGGCCGTCACGCGCATCGGCGTCGCCCGCAAAAACCGCTTCGAGCCTGCGGCGCACCGCGCCATAGCGCGCGCCGGCGGCGCGATGCTTTTCGGCGCGTTCGGCGTAGCGCAGGAAGGTTTGCAGCGCGGAGGCGACCGCGGCCGCCACGCTCACGAAGCCGATAAAAATCTTCAGTTCCGGTGAGACGGCGGACGCGTGCAGGGACGCAAACACAGCCGTTCCCACGAAGGCGGTCAACGCGGTGGCAAGCCAGCCGACCTGGCGGTCACGCGCCGATAGCAGATCCGCCATGTCGTAGTGGCTCATCTGGGATTCGCGCGCACGGCGAATCCACTTCAGCAGAAGCTGGTTTTCGTCGACCGGAGGCTCGTAGGCAGGCAGGTTCTTCATGTCGCTCGTCAGGGCAGTTCGATTGCGCAAGCTTAGCGCATGCGCCTGACGACACTGTGCCACATGAAGACGGCGAGCCTCACCAGGAGGCCGGCTGGCCGTGGTTATGCCGCTGCCGCTATCTCCGTCTGCCGCGCCACTCCGAAGCGCTCGTTATGCGCGTTGCCATTCAGGTAGAAGTCACCAATCGCGGCCTCGCGAATGATCGCCGGATTGTGCGACGCCAGCACGCGCGCATTGCGCCAGTAGCGATCGAAGCGGCGCGTCTCGCTGGTGGCCGATGCGCCGCCCACTTCGAACAGCAGCGTCGCCGCTTGCAAGGTCTGCTCGATGACGATCTGCTGCGCCTGGAAAGTCTGGATGTCGAGGTGAATGTAAGTCTGTTCGTCGGCACGGCCTTCCTCGCGCGCGACGGAGACTTCATCGATGGCGCGCGCGAGCGACGTGCTGATGCTTTGCGTCGAATAAGCGAGGCTCGCAAGCCGGCCGACCACGCGCTGCACGAGCGGATTGTCGCGCGGACTCGACGCGCCCGGCACGCCGAAGGTTCGGGTTTTGGTCTGCGTGAACGCGACCGCATCGCGCAGCGCGGCGCGGCTGATGCCCGCGAGGTTCGCGACATGCAGCGCCTGATAGTAAGCCGTGAGCAGGCTGTTGCGACGCGGTTCGGCGGCGTTATAGCGGCGGTAGAGGTTATCGAGCGAGACCGGCACCTGCGTGAAGCGCGCCGTGCCGCTGCCGGTGAGGCGCTGCCCGAAGCCGTCCCAATCGTCGATACGTTCGAGGCCCGGCGCGTCGGATTCCACGAGCACGCGCAGGTCGCTCGAACCGTCGTGCGCGGTGACGTCGACCCAGTCGGCGTAGAGCGTGCCGGTGGTGTAGTACTTCTCGCCGTCAAGATGCCATGCGCCATTGGTCTGCGTCAGGCGCACGCTGTTGTTGGTGACGCCCGTGCGCTCGGACACCGCGCCGCCGACAATCTGACCTTGCGCCACCCGCGTAAGCCAGCGCTCACGCAGCGATTCGTCGCCGTTTTCCAGCAGCGCTTCGATAAACCCGCCATGCACGCGCAGGATTTGCGGCAGATTCGAGTCCGCCTCGCCGAGACGCGTGACCAGCGCGAAGAATTGCGTGAGCGAGATGCCTTCGCCGCCGTATTTTTTGGGCACGCGCAGCCGCGTGTAGCCCGCTTCACGCAGCCATTCCACGGGCGCGTAAGCGAGTTCGCGCTGTTGCTCGCGCTCCACCGCGCCTTCCGCGATACGGGCGAAAACGGGAGCGAAGCGGCGCGTCAGCGGATCGTCGCCGAAGAGTTGTGCGGCATCGGCGATGCTGTGGTCAGCGTGGGTTGGCGATTCGACTGCGGACATGGGTTCTCCGAAACGAGGCGCGCGTGAGGCGCAATCAGAGAACGGTAAGGGACGGGGCGGGTGCGAGCAACGAAGTATTTGGCCGATTCTTAGCAGCGGGAGTGAAATGCCTGCCGGGCAGCGCCTGGAATCGGCGAAGAAATCGCCTATTGCAATCCCGCCACCGCGCGCCTGCGCGCCAGCAATCGCACGGCGAGCAGGCACACGCCCATCACCGTTAGCGACAACACCGTCGTCATGGTGCCCAGCGCGTAGATCACTGGTGTGGTCACCGACGTGGTGAGACCCTGAAGCTCGAGCGGCAAGGTGTTCTGATCGCCGATCGCCTGCGAGGTGCGGGCAATCTCGTCCCATGAGAGCGTGAAGCCGAACATGGCCACGCCCACCACCGAGGGGCCAATGATCGGCAGCACCACGTGCCGGAAACTCTGCCACGGCGTCGCGCCGAGATCGCGGGATGCTTCTTCGTAAGCCGGATTGAAGCGGTTGAACACCGCGAACATGACCAGCAAACCGAACGGCAGCGTCCACGTGAGATGCGCGCCGAGCGCGGATGTGAAGAGGCCCATCGAGGTGGTGTAGGTATCGGCGAACGACTGATAGCCCCAGGCCGTTGCCAGGTACTTCACGCCGCTATCGAGCAGGCGGAACGTTAGACCGATGCCGAGCGAAACGATAATGGACGGCATGATCAGGCTCGCCACGGAGACGTAGAACACTGCCGTATCGCCGCGAAATTTTCGGCGAAAGGCGAGGCCCGCCGCGACGGAGAACAGCACCGTCAGCACCGTGACAGCCACAGCGAGCCGCACGGAGCGCCCGAACGCGGACCAGACATCCACATCGCCCACGCCGTCGCGCAGCACGGAGAACCAGTGCAGCGACACGCCGCGCATGGGAAACGTGAGGCCGCCTTCCGGACCCTGAAACGAGAGGATGAAAATGGTGATCACGGGTCCGTACAGGAACAGCACGAACAGGCCGAAAAGGAGCGCCAGCCAGTAGAAACTCGCCGGGCGGCGCTCGCGATGTTTGAGGCGAATGGCCTGCATCTTCAGAGCTCCTTGCGGATGTCGACGACCCGCGTCAAACCCCACACGATCATCAGCACCACGGCGAGCAAGATGATTGCATTGGCCGCCGCGGCGGGAAATTGCAGGTAGCCGGTCTGCACTTGAATGATCTTGCCTACCGAGGCGATCTGCTGGCCGCCCATCACGCCGACGGTCAGAAAATCGCCCATCACGATCGTAATCACGAAGATCGAGCCGATCACAATGCCGGTCTTCGACAGCGGCAGCACCACGTCGCGCACCACTTGCCAGCCGCTCGCGCCGGCGTCGCGCGCGGCTTCGAGCAGCGACCGGTCGATCCGCATCATCGCGTTGAAGATCGGCACGATCATGAAGAACGTGTAGAGGTGAACGAACGCGAGCACTACCGAAAAGTTCGAATACAGCAGCCATTCCAGCGGCTGATCGATCAGATGCCCGCCGAGCAGCGCCTGATTGACGAGACCGTTGCGGCCGAGCAGCGGCATCCATGAAATCATGCGGATCACGTTCGAGGTCCAGAACGGAATCGTGCAGACGAGGAACAGCACGGTCTGCATGCTCGTGGTGCGCACATGAAAGGCGAGAAAGTAGGCGATGGAAAAACCCAGCAGCAAGGTCACCGCCCACACGATCGCGCAGAACTTGAGCGTCGACCAGTACGTCTTGAAGGTGACGCAGAGGTCCGTCATCGACGAACAACCGTTGAAGATCGCCGCGTAGTTCTTCAACGTGAACGCGGGGATGATCTGGTATTCGTTGAAGTCCCAGAAACTCACGATCAGCGTGATGACCAGCGGCACGATAAAAAACAGCAGGAAGGTCAGCGAGAGCGGCGTCGCCTGCAACCATGCCGGCGCGCGGCGATGTTTGACGGGCGCGTCCTGCGCGTGCGAGGGAAGGTCGATCGTTGCCATGGGCGTATTTCTAAGGAGTGACTGTGCGTGCGGATAGCGGATGAGAACCGGCGCGGCGGGCGCCGGCTCTCATGCCCGATCGCGGCTTCGACCACGGTGGTCGGTCAAGCCGCGATGAACTCGTTCCACTTCTGGACCATATAAATGTTCTCGTCCATCACCGCGTTCCAGCACGCAATCGCGCCCATGCGCTGGTTGTACGAGCCGCCGTCACGCACGGTGCCGGCTTTTTCGAGCAGCTGGCCGTCCGGCGCCTTGATGTCCTGCGCGGCCGCCTTGCCTTCGATCCAGTAGTCCCACTCGTAAGGCTGCATGTGCGTCTTCGCGGTTTCGAGCACGCCCGAGTAATAGCCCTGACGCATCAGATAGGCGCCCGCCCAGCCGTCCTGGAACCAGTTGACGAATTCATACGCCGCATCGAGCTTCTTGCCTTGCAGCGAACGCGGGAAGCCGAAGCCCGAGGCCCACGAACGATAGCCTTCCTTGAGCGGCTGGAATTTGCAGGCGATACCCATGGTGCGGACTTTCGTCACGGCCGGCGACCACATGGACTGGATCACGACTTCGCCCGAGGCCATCAGGTTCACGCTTTCGTTGAAGTCCTTCCAGAACGCGCGGAACTGGCCGGCGCGTTTCGCTTCGATCAGGATCTTGATGGTCTGATCGATTTCGGCCTTGGTCATGTTGCCTTTGTCGCCGTATTTCACGTGACCCATCGCCTCGATCGCCATGGCCGAATCCATGATGCCGATCGCGGGAATGTTCAGCAGCGCCGCCTTGCCCTTGAACTGCGGATTGAGTAGTTCGGCCCAACTGTCGATAGGCCGCTTGATCAGGTCGGGGCGAATGCCGAGCGTATCCGCGTTGTACGTGGTGGGAATCAGCGTCATCCACTCGGTCGGCGTGGCGGAGAATTCGGTGGAGCGCGGGCCGGTGAGGAACATCACCTTCTTCGGCGCGGTGCCCTGATCGCCGATCTTCTTGCCGTTGACTTCACCGCGCGTGAGCACCGGCGTGATCTTGTCGGCAAGCTTGATGCGCTTCGCGTCCATGCCGGCCAGCGTGCCGGCCGGAATCAGCTTCTTCAGCGCAAAGTATTCGGTGTCGACAATGTCGAACGAGTTGGGCTGGGTGATGATGCGCTTGGCGACGTCGTCGGTGGTCACCGGCACGTATTGAATCTCGATGCCGGTGTCTTCCTTGAATTTCTTCGCGATGTCGGCGCTCTGATTGACCGCCGTGCCGAGGTAACGCAACGTGATTTTTTCCTGCGCGTGCACGTACGGAAAACCGGCAATACCGGCTGCCGCCACTGCACCCTTGATGAACGTGCGGCGCGACAGGCCTTTTTCCTTCCCATCCGTTGCGGCCGGTGCCGGGCTCTCGTTCGTTTCACTCATTGCTTTCTCCTCAGTTGACGTTCGATTGACGTTCGGTTTTAGCTTGCTGGAACGCTCATGCGCGGCGATGTCATGCCGTTTCAATGCGAAGACTTCACTACTCAGGCCGCGAGCGGATGCGCGTCCTGTTCGTTCCACCAGACCACCACGCGGGCATCGGGACCGAGCCGCGCCGGATCGTAATCACCGTCGCTCACGAGCGAGATCAACTCCGGCGAACCGTCGAGCGGGTCGAGCGTCATGCGCAGATGTGTGCCCTGATACTCGGCTTCGCGCACTGTGCACGGCACGCCGCCAATGCGCGTCATGCCGTTGTCGCCGCTCGCGTTCTGCACCGGCGTGATGCCATGCGGCACGACGCGCAGGTGATCGGCACGCACGGTAAACAACCGGCCATTGGTTTTGAAGACGTTGTGGCCGCCGAGAAAGCGCGCCACGAATTCGGTGCGCGGACGGTTGAAGACTTCATGCGGCGTGCCGCTTTGCTCGATACGGCCGTGACTCATCACCACGACCAGATCGGCGAGCGCCATGGCTTCTTCCTGCGAATGCGTGACGTGCACGAACGTAATGCCGAGTTCTTTCTGCCAGCGCTTGAGTTCGGCGCGCATCTGCACACGCAGGAACGGGTCGAGTGCGGAGAGCGGTTCGTCGAGCAACAGGCAGCCTGGCTGGTTGAGCAACGCACGGGCGAGCGCGACACGCTGCTGCTGGCCGCCAGAGAGTTGGGCCGGTTTGCGTTCGGCATACGCCGACATGGCGACCAGTTCCAGCAGCTCGGCGGCGCGCTTGCGCCGCACATCTTTGGCGATGCCGCGCATCTTCAGGCTGAACGCGACGTTGTCGAGCGCGCTCAGATGGGGGAACAGCGCATAGTTCTGGAACACCATGGCCGTGCCGCGAGCAGCCGGCTCCGCGCGCGTGACGTTGCGGCCGGCGATCAGAACGTCACCTTCGGTGACGGATTCATGCCCGGCGATCATGCGCAAGGTCGAGGTCTTGCCGCAGCCCGACGGTCCGAGCAGGCAGCAGTACTGGCCGCCTGCAATGCGCAGATCGATTGCGTCGACGGCAAGCGAGTCGCCGTATTGCTTCGACACGTGCACCAGTTCGATATCGGCGGCTTTGGTTTCGAGCACCGTTGAAACAGGCTGAATCATGAAAAGGTGTCCTCGTGAACGGCGAAGAGCAGGGGCGCACGAAAACTGCAGCGGCGCCTGAACGAAACCAGCCAAATGCAAGACATGTGCCATCCGTTGCATCGAGTGGTTCGCTGATTGCCGACACAGCCGTGCGCTTAACGTCTACGAGTTGGCTCACATATTGCAAACGATCCGCAGTGTCGATCGTTAGCGATCCAAGTGAATTTTCTTGCGCGATCACGGTGCGTCTTCGGTCCGTCTCGGGGCATGAATCGGCCAATCCGGTTCATGCGTGACGCAACCGGCCGCGTTTCATCACCCACGGCTTCTTCACATGAACGACACACGGAACATGCCTGCAGCAGAGAACCGCGCGCGTCAGTTGCTCGCCACGCACGGCCGCTTTGCGTACCGGCCGATCACCGACAGCGACGCGTTCCGCTGGCCTGGCGACACCGGGCTCGCGGTCTATCTGGGCTTCAACATCGAACACTTTGCTTTCGGCGAGGGGCTCGGCGCGGCGCTCGGCCCGATCTCGCCGCAACCGGATGTGCTCAACCATAGCTGGCGTGAATACGGCAATCGCGTCGGCGCGTGGCGCTGCATCGAACTGTTCGATCAGCTCGATCTGCCGGCCGGTACGCTGATCAACACCGCGCTTTACGATCACTGTCCTGAGCTGATCGAAGCCTGTGTGGCGCGCGGCGACGAACTGATCGGCCACGGCCACACGAACGCGCACCGGCAGAGCGATCTGGACGAGAACGGCGAACGCGAGCTGCTTCTGCATTGCCGCGAACGGATCGTCGAAGTGTCAGGCACGACACCGCACGGCTGGCTTTCGCCGTGGATTTCAGAGTCGCATCTGACGCCCGATCTGCTCGCCGAGACCGGCTACCGCTACACGCTGAACTGGTGTCACGACGACCGTCCGATACGAATGGCCACGCGCGGCGGGCCGCTGTGGTCGATTCCGTATCCGCAGGAACTGAACGATTTGCCGATGATGGTGGGCCGCCATATGGATGGCCGCGCGTTCGCCGACATGATCATCGACCAGTTCGACGAGATGCTGGAACAGGCCAATCGCGGCACGCAGCCTCAGGCGCTCGTGATGGGCATTGCGCTGCATCCGTATCTGGTGGGGCAGCCGTATCGGCTGCGGCATTTGCGCCGCGCGCTTCAGCATATCGCCGCGGCACGCACACGAGGCGACGTGTGGATCACCACACCCGGTGCTATCGCGGATCATATGGACCAACTGGAGCGGGACGGCGTCGTGCGCCCGGCGATTGCATGAACGCAAAAGCCGGCGCGGCCACCGCGAAACAATGCCGCAAGGACGATGCGGATCTCGACGCGCGCATCTATCAGTCGATTTTCGATGGCGTGCTGAATCATCGGCTGACGCCGGGCACGAAACTGCCCGAGCCCGAGTTGTGCCAACTGTTCGGCGTGGGCCGCGCGGTCGTGCGGCGCGTGCTGGAAAAGCTCGCTTATGACGGGATCGTCGTATTGCGGCCGAACAAGGGGGCGGTGATCGCCGAGCCCACGCCGGAGGAAACGCGCGAGATCTTCGAAGCGCGGCGCTCGGTCGAGCGGATGCTGGTCGAACTGGCCGTGCAGCGCGCGAACGCGAGTGACATCAAGGCGTTGCGCGAGCAGCTCGCGAGCGAACATGAAGCGATGCACCGCTTCGACCAGCCTTCATGGGCGAGGCTCGCCAGTGGCTTTCATATGCGCATCGCCGCGCTGGCGGGCAATTCGATTCTGCAAAACTATCTGAAGGAACTGGTCTCGCGCTGCTCGCTGATCGTGGGTGTGTATGAACCGCCGGGGCATGCGCCGTGCGAACACGCCGAGCATGCGGCGATTGTCGATTGCATCGAGGCGCGCGACGCGGCCGGCGCAATAGCGCATATGGAAGCGCATTTGCGTGACATCGAAGAACGGATCGAAACCTCGCGGATGCGCGGCGAAAAGAGCCTCGGCCAACTGCTCGGCATTACCGCATCCGTCACTCCCAACTAGGCCGTCGACATGGAAATCGATTTCGAAGCGATCACCGAATATCAGCGTTACAAGCTGATGGCGAGTCTGATCGTGCCGCGTCCGATCGCGCTCGTCACCACGCTCGGCGCCGACGGCACGATCAACGCCGCGCCGTTCTCGATGTTCAACATGCTCGGCGAGGAGCCGCCGATCGTGATGATCAGCATCAACCGCGTGGCCGACGGCACACTCAAGGACACGGCGGTGAATATCGGGCGTACCGGCGAGTTCGTGGTGCATCTCGCGGACGAAGCCATCGCGGACAAAATGCATCGCTGCGGAGAAAGGCTGCCGCCGAACGTGAGCGAGCTGACCGCGGTCGGCTTGACGCCGCTGCCGAGTTCGCACGTCGCGCCGCCGCGCATTGCGGAAGCACCCGTTGCGTTCGAGTGCACGATCTGGGAGACGCTGGAGACAACCAGCCGGCAGATTTTCATCGGACGCGTGCACCGGTTGCACGCGCGCGACGAGTTGATCGACACCGAAACGTGGCGCGTGCGTTTGCAACACTACTTTCCGGTTGGGCGTTTCGGTGCGAGCGACTATGTGACGACGCGGGACCGCTTCACGCTCGGGTGACGCAGCGGCGTTCATCACATAGCCCACATCACGTTGCATCATTGCGGCATCACACCGCCAGCGCTCGCCCATCGCTGCGTGGATCATGCGCGCCTGAAGCCGACCCGTCCGCCTCGATGCGAATCACGCCCGGATGCCCCGCCAACGGACTCTGCGCCGCAATCGCGCTCACTTCATGACCCCGCGCGGCGAGCGCCGCGAACACGTCGGCGCCGGCGTCCGCTTCGAGCTTCAACGCATCGCGTGTGTCGGAGAAGGTTTTGCCGAGCAGAAAGCGCGGGCGGGCGAGGGCGGTCAGCGGGTCCATGCCGTAGTCGATCAGTCGCGTGAGAATGGCGGCCAGCGTTTGCGGCTGACCGTCCGCGCCTTGCGTGCCGAATAGCAGTTGAGGGCGGCCGTCCTTTACATACATGCCGGGATTCAGCGTATGGAAGGGCCGCTTGCCCGGCTGCACGGCGTTGTGATGCGCGGGGTTCGTGCTGAACGACGCGCCGCGGTTGTGCCACAGAATGCCGGTATCGCCCGCCACCACGCCGCTGCCCCAATCGAAGTACACCGTTTGCAGCACGCTCACGCTGCGGCCTTCGCGATCCGTTGCGCCGATGAACACCGTATCGCCCGGGCGAAATACGTGTGGCCATGCACGCGCTTCACGCAGGTTGATGGAGTGTGCGTGAGCGTCGAGCGTGGCGGGCGAGAGCATCTCGTCGACCGGCACGAAGTTGAACTCCGGATCGCAGACGAACCGATCGCGATCCATGAATGCGCGTTTGACCGCTTCCACCAGCAGGTGATAGTAATCAGCGCTGCCTTCCGGAATCGATCCAAGATCGAAGCGCTCCAGCGTGCCCATGATCTGCAAGGTCGTCACGCCTTGCGTGGGCGGCTGCATGCTCACCAGTTCGCCGCCGCGGTAGGCGACACGCAACGGTGCTTCATTGCGCGCGTGCGTGCGGGCAAGGTCGCTCGAACTGAGCGGCGAACCGGCTTGCCGGAGGCCATCGGCAATCCGTTCAGCCAACTCGCCTTCGTAAAATTCGCGTGCGCCGAAACGCGCAATCCGGTCGATGCTTTTCGCCAGCGCCGGTTGCACGAAGCGCTCGTCGATGGCGGGAATATGGCCGTGCGGCGCGAAGGTCGCGGCGAAGCCGGGCAACGCATGCAATTCGTCGGCGCGCATGCTCTGCCAGAAATGCTGCGACGGCGTGACCGGAAAGCCGTCGGCGGCCAGTTCGTGCGCGCGCTCGAACAGTGACGACCACGACTGCTGGCCGCCCCACGCGCTTTGGCTGATCTCGTACGCTTGCTGCCACGTATCGACGGTCGCGGCCGTGGTGATCGCCGACGCGGCCCCGCGCAGCGGAATCGCTTCGTTGTACGCGGGCAGTTGCGCTGCGGCCTGGCCGATGCCCGATACCGTGCGCAACATGCCTTGCCGGTCGCCGATTACCCAGAAGGCGTCGCCGCCGAGACCGGTGAAATGCGGGTACGTCACACACAATGCGGCGCCGATGGCGATGGCGGCTTCGATCGCATTGCCGCCCGCGCGCAGGACGTCGCGGCCTGCTTCGCTCGCCAACGCGTGAGGGCTGGTGACCATGCCGCCGTGCGTGCCGGCCGGTTTCTGATTGTGCATCGAGGCTCCGCTACTGAGAGTTCGCCGAAGCGTGTCGCGAGTATAGATCGCGCGCGAGGGTCAGCAACGCGCGATCGCTGCCGCGCGCGCCGATCAGGGAGAGTGCGAGCGGCCGGTCGACTTCGTCGGTGAAAGGAAGGCTGATTTGCGGCAAACCGCCGAATGCGGCAATCGAGTTCATCGTGAGCGAGTCCTCGTAGAAGCGGCCAATGGCGTCGCTCGTGGCATCTCTGGGTAACAGCGCAACAGGGGTGGTGGGCATCATCAGGACGGTCTGTTCGGTTTCGAAGAGTGTGTCCAGTGTGCTACGGAGTTCGCGCAGAACCGCGCGCCATGACTCGGCCTGTTGCCTGTCGAGCGTGTCGAGCCGTGCGAATCGCGGCGCGATGGAAGGGCCGAAGCGCGGCCGCGCTGAGCGAATCCAGTCGCCGAGCGAAACGTCGATTTCAAGGTCTTGCACGGCCTGATAGCATGCAAGCCAACGCGCTTCTTCACCGGCGAACACATCAAGCGATGTCCGCGCGTCGAGCGATTCCGCGAGCGTGGTGAGTCGCGCCGCGTCGTCGGGTTCATTACGCGCGCGTGCAGCGAAAGCTTCGGCGACACGCGTGAGACGCATTGGGCTTGCCGAAGCGCTAGCAGCGGACGGCGCCGCCGGCAACAACACATCGCCCACCGCCGCCAATACGTCGATCGAGCGCGCGAACCAGCCCACGGTATCGAAGCACGGTGCGAACGGCAGCACGCCTTCGAGCGAAATCGCGTCGTGACTCGGCCGCATGCCGAACAGGCCGCAGAACGCGGCGGGCACGCGCACCGAGCCGCCGGTATCGGTGCCCAAGGCAAACTCCACGTCGCCGCTCGCCACCGCCGAAGCCGATCCACTCGACGACCCGCCCGGCAACGCATGCGGCCAACGCGGATTGAGTGGCGTACCGTAGTGATCGTTTTCGCCTTCGAGGCTATAGGCGAGTTCGTCTGTGATCGTCTTGCCGTCGAGCGTCGCGCCGGCCGCCAATAGCGCATCCACGCAGGGCGCGTGAGCGCGCGCCGCCACGTGGCTCGCGAGCCAGTCGGGATTGCCGCCGCCGGTCGTCACGCCGGCGACGTCGATCAGATCCTTCACCGCGAAACGCTGGCCGTTCAGCGGCCCGGTTGCCGTCGCGGCCACCTGCGTGCGCGGACCGGGAATAAACGCGTTCATGCGGCATCCGCCAGCGCGGCGACGATCCGCGCCGAATCGGTAACGAAGCCAAAGCACTTCTTCACGTTCCAGATCGTCGCTTCGGTGCAGAAGTCCGGCGACGACGTCGCGCAGCAGTCCTCCACCAGCACGCAGCCATAGCCAAGAAAATTGGCGTCGGTCAGCGAATGCAGCACGCACTGATCGGTGTTCACGCCCGCGAACATCACCGTGCGAATGCCGAGATTGCGCAGGATGCTATCGAGCGGCGTGTCCCAGAACCCGCTGATCCGGTACTTGTCCACACAGATATCCTCGGGCAGCGGCGCGAGTTCATCCACCACCGCCGCGGCCCATGAATCCTTTTCGAGCACGTGCGAGCCATTGCTCGCGAGCGGTTCGCCGAGGCCGGTGCCGGTGCCCTTCGGCTTATATAGATGCAACTGGTTGGGCGGCATGTTGGCGAGGTCGGGCCGGTTGCCCCAATTGACCCAGATGACCGGCACGCCGCTTTTGCGCAGCGCCGGCAACAGGCGCTGCAATGGTGCAATTGGCGCGCGGTCGACGGCGAAATCGCCCCCAATCTGGGCAACCCATCCTCCGTTGGTGCAGAAGTCGTTCTGCATGTCGATCACGATAATGGCCGTGCTGCGCAGATCGATACGAACGTTTTGCGGCTCGCACGGCAGCGTCGCGACGACCGGTTCGGGCGCGGGCAACGACATGTCGACGAGCGTTTCGCTGGCTGCCCAGCGCGGCCGTCCGTCGCGGCCCAACTGACCGGAAACGCTTGTGCCGTATGCGTCGTGCTGTTTCATCGAAGGTTCTCCATCGGGTTTCGATCGCTATAGAAAAGGTGTTGCGTGAGCGCCGACGCGCGCCGTTCGCGCGGCGTCTGGATCGCTCTATCGGGCAGGTTCAAACGAAGCCGGCATGCCGCAAAAACCGTCGCATGGCATCGAAGTTGCATTGGTTTCGTTCATGAATAACCTACTTACCCAAACCAAACGCAAGAGGAATGCCAGAATGTCGATCGCCAAGCTCAAAACTCTCGCGACCTGCGTCGTCGCGCTCGCCGCATCCACCAGTGCGATGCATGCGGTGGCGGCCGATCCGCTGCGGGTCGGCGTGCTGATTCCCGGTTCCAAGTCGGATAAAGGCTGGATGGAATCCGGCTACGACGGACTGGTCGCCGCGCAAAAGGAACTCGGCCCGAAGCTGAAGACGCAGATGATCGAGAACATCAACTACGCCGACATGGAGCAGGCGTTGACCAACCTCGCTTCGAAGAACCAGTTGGTGATCGGCGTGGGCGGGCAGACGCAGGCCTCGGTGCTGAAGATCGCGAAGCGCTTTCCCAATGTGAAGTTCGCGATCGTGGGCGGCAACAAGGGGCAGGACATGCCGCCGAACGTGGCGGGCTATGACGTCAAGCAGGCCGAGATCGCCTACGTGGCCGGTGCGGCTGCGGCCATGCTGTCGAAGAACGGCGCGGTGAGTTACGTGGGCGGCATGGAGATTCCGTCCATCGTCAACGCCGGCAAGGAATTCGGCAACGGCGCGCGCTCGATCAATCCGAAGATCAAATACTTCGAGAGCTACACCGGCGACTTCGACAACGTCTCGAAGGCCAAGGAAGCGACGCTCGCGGCGATCTCGCAAGGCGCGGACGTCCACTATCACATTCTCAATCTCGGCTTGCGCGGCATGGAGCAGGCGGCCAATGAAAAGCACACGCACGTGATCGGCAGCTATACCGACCGCTGCGGCACGGACCCGCTGTATATCGCGTATTCGATCACGGGCGTTGGCTATCAGGTGCAATACGCGATCGACCAGATGGCGGCCGGCACCTGGCAGCCGGGCTATAAGGCGTTCGGCCTCTCCATGGGACCGAAGGCGTCGGGCATGGTGGTGTGCAAGCCGACCCCGGAGATGTCGACGAAGATCAAGCAGATCGAACAGGACATCGAAAGCGGCAAGATCAAGGTATCCGAAGGCTGACATGGACGCGACTTCCGCTTCTGACCACGCGGCGGCCACCATGAGTGCCGGCGCGAATGTGGGCCACGGCCGGCCGCGCGCGGCCGTGCTGCGCATGGACGGCATCGTCAAACGCTTCGGCGCGTTTCAGGCGTTGAGCGATGTCTCGCTCGAACTCTTCGCCGGCGAAGTGCATTGCCTGCTGGGCGAAAACGGCGCCGGCAAATCGACGCTGTGCAATGTGATGTTCGGCGTGCATCAGCCCGATGCGGGCGCGATGTGGCTCGACGGTGCGCCGTATGAACCGCACAGTCCGCGCGATGCGCTGACGCACGGCATCGCGATGGTGCATCAGCACTTCAGCCTCGTCGAAGACGTGAGCGTGCTCGATAACCTGCTGCTCGGGCAGGTGCGCGGCTGGCTCGATCGCAAGCGCGAGGCGCAGCGGGTGCGCGCGTTGGTGGCGGAACTCGGGCTCGCGCTGGATCCGGACGCGCGTGTAGCGGAACTGTCCGTGGGAGAAAAGCAGCGCGTCGAGATCGTCAAATGTCTGATTCGCGAGCCGCGTCTGCTGGTGCTGGATGAGCCGACCGCCGTGCTGCTGCCGGCCGAGATCGACGCGTTGCTCGATACCTGCGCGCGGGTCGTGGCGCGCGGTTGCGCGGTCGTGCTGGTGACGCACAAGCTGGCTGAGATCCGCCGTATCGCGGACCGTGCGACAGTGTTGCAGAGCGGCCGCGTGGTGGCCCGTTCGAGCACGCCATCCGCCGATGTGGACGCGCTCGTACGGGCGATGATCCAACGTCCGGGGAATGCGGAGCAGGACGCGGCATCGGCTGCGGGAGCCAATGCCAGCACCAATGCCAATGCCAGCGCAAGCGCGACGCCACCTCCCGCAACCCGCAGCCCGTCCCCCTACGGCCGTCCGCTCGCCGATGAAGCCTTGCAGGTCGACGGCCTCACGGTGCGCGATGCCGACGGCGTGACGCGTCTCGAAGACTGCACGCTGGTGGTCAACCGTGGCGAGATCGTCGGCATTGCGGGCGTGGAAGGCAACGGCCAGAGCGAACTCGGCGCGGTGCTGGCCGGCATGCAGAAGGCGAGTGCGGGGCGCTTCTTCGTGCAGGGCGCCGACTGCACCCAGGCCGCGCCGCAGACGTTGACGAAGGCGGGCGTCGGCGTGGTGCCCGAAGACCGTCATGCGGTCGGCTGCGTGCCCGACATGAGCCTCACCGAGAACCTCTTTCTCAACCGGCTCGACGACTATGCGCGGCACGGCTTCATGCGGCGTCGCGCGATGCGTCGCGATGCGCGCGCCTTGATGCAGCGTTTCGATGTGCGCGCCGCGAGTCCCGATGTCGCGTTTCGCGGCCTCTCGGGCGGCAATCAGCAGAAAGCGGTGCTGGCGCGCGAACTCACGCTCGACGGACTCGCCGTGCTGATTGCCGCGCAGCCCACGCGCGGGCTCGATGTCGGCGCGGTGGCGGCGGTCTACGACCATATTCGCGCGGCACGCGACGAAGGCGTTGGCGTGCTGCTGATCTCGTCAGAGCTCGACGAACTGATGGCGGTGGCGGACCGCGTCCTCGTCATGTATCGCGGCCGCATCATGGGCACCTGTGTGCCCGATGCGTCGCAACTCAATCTTCAACGCGAGCGCATTGGCGCATGGATGGCAGGCCAGACAGCATGACTCCGACGACCTCATTGAGTTCTTTTCCTCGCGCCGCATGGCGCGGCTCGCGCCGCCTGAGAACCGCGCTGGTGCTCGCCGGCGCGGCGCTCGTCGCGATTGTCGCGGCGCTGGCGCTGATCGCGATCGTTCACGTGCCGCTCGGCGACGCCTTGGCCGCGTTCGCCGACGGCGCGTGGGGCTCGCCCTACGCGATCGGCGCATCGATCAATCGCAGCCTCGTGTTCGCGCTGGTCGGCAGCGGCTTCGTGCTCGCCAATCGCGCGCAGCTGACCAATGTCGGCGGCGAAGGGCAGATCGCGATGGGCGGCATCGCCGCCACCGCGGTCAGTCTGTATGGACATGTCGCGCACCTGCCGTTCGGTCTCGCGTTCATCGTGCCGATGCTCGCGGCCGCGCTGGCGGGCGCCGCATGGGGCGCGCTGCCCGGCTGGCTGAAAGCCCGTGCCGGCACCAACGAGGTGATCAGCACGCTGCTGCTCACGTTCATCGCCGTGTGGTTTCTCTACTGGTGCGTGCAATCGGAAGCGCTGCTGCGCCAGCCGATGAGCAACGCGGCCACGCTCCCCGAATCGCTGGATATTCCCGATTCGACCAAACTGCCTTTGCTCGCGAGCGCAACCTCGACCGGGCTCAATATCGGCTTGCCGATCACGCTCGTGTTATGCATCGCGGTGGCGCTCGTGCTGGGATATAGCCGCTTCGGCATGCATCTGCGCGCGGTCGGCCTGAACGCGCTGGCCGCGCGCCGCGCCGGCATGCCGATCACGTCGACGATCGTCGGCGCATTGGCGCTCGCCGGCGCGCTCGGCGGTCTGGCCGGTGCGTTGATGCTGCAAGGCGACCAGTACTCGCTGAAGGCGGGTTTTTCGTCGGGCTATGGTTTCGACGGCCTCGTGGTCGGTCTGCTCGCCCGCGGCTCGATTACCGGCGTGTGCGCGGCGGCGCTGCTATTCGGCTTCATGCGCTCGGGCGGCATCAATATGGAAATGGTTGCATCGGTGCCGTCGGCGCTGGTGCTGGTGGTGCAGGGCATCGTGATCGTCGCGCTGGCGGGCGGTTCGTTGTGGCTCGAACCCAAGGGAGCACGCTCATGAACGCGGAATTCGCGGCGGTTTTCGTCGGTTCGTCGATTCGCTTCGCGGCGCCGTTGATGCTCGCATCGACCGGCGAGCTGATCAGCGAGCGCGCCGGCGTGCTCAACATGAGCGTGGAGGGCATGATGCTCTCGGGCGCGTTTCTCGGCGCGGCGGGCGCATGGGCGACCGGCAATGCGGCGCTCGGGCTCGCGATCGGCATGCTCGGCGTGCTGCCGATCGCCTTGCTGCAGGCGTTCCTGAGCGTGACGTTGCGCGCCAATCAGATCGTGACCGGCATCGGCATCAATATCCTTGCGCTCGGCGCCACCACGCTCGCGTACCGCGAGTTGTTCGGCGAGCGTTCGAGCGCGGTGATTCCTGGGCTCGCGCGCTGGTCGCCGCCGGGACTCGGCGCGATTCCCGTGATCGGCGAGCCGGTGTTTCATCAGGTATGGCTTGTCTATCTCGGCCTTGCGATTCTGCTCGCGACCTCGCTCGTCATGCGGCGCACTGCGCTCGGTGTCGCGCTGCATGCGGTCGGCGCGGCGCCCAGATCCGTCGATCAGTCGGGGCTTTCGGTGACGCGGCTGCGCTACGGCGCGGTGCTGTTTTCCGGCGTGATGTCGGGCGCGGCAGGCTGCTTCATTTCGATCGGCGATATTCACACCTTCACCGAAGGCATGACGAGCGGCGCGGGCTATCTGGCGATTGCCGCGATCATCTTCGGCAACTGGAAGATTGGCCGCACGGTGGGCGCGTGCTTGCTGTTCGGCGCCGCGAGCGCGTTGCAGTTCCAGTTGCCGCTGATCGGCGTGCACGTGCCGACCGCGCTGCTGGTTATGCTGCCTTATCTGCTCGCGCTGATCGCGGTGGCCGGGCTGATCGGCCGGCAAACCGCGCCGCTCGCGCTGACCCAGCCGTTCCGTCGCTGAGGCCGCGCTTACAATGCGGGAGTCGCGCATTCCGACGCATCCTCTTGACGCCATCACGCCGCTGTCCGGCTTTCGACTCTTATGACACGTGCTTCAGCCCGATCAACTTCCGCTGCATCCGCCGCCGGTTCAACGGCGCCCACGACCCAGCGTCAGAAGCTCGCGGCGGCGACCCGTCAGCGCATCTTCAGGATCGCGATCGCCGAGTTCTCGGACAAAGGCTTAAGCGGCGCGCGGGTCGAGACGATCGCGAGCCGCTCCAAGGTCAATATCCGGATGATCTATCACTACTTCGGCGGCAAGGAAGCGCTCTATCTGGAAGTGCTCGAATTCGTGCTGGCGCGGCTGCGCGAAGCGGAGCTCAAGCTCAAACTGGATGTCGATCGCATCGATCCGGTCACGGCCATCGTGCAGCTTTACGATTTCATCGAAGGACACTTCGCGTCGCATCCCGAGTTGGCCAAGCTGCTCTCGTTCGAGAACCTGAACCGTGCCCGCGTGATGAAGCGTTCGAGTGCGATTCCGGAAATGTCGTCGCCGGTGTTGGCGCTGCTGCGCACGGTGATCGCGCGCGGCGAGGACGACGGCTCGCTGCGCCGGGGCATGGACCCGCTGCATCTGTATGTGGCGCTCGTCAGTCTATGTTCGTTCCACAAGTCGAACGCTTATACGTTGTCGCGCATCTTTAACACCGACATGCTCGCGACGCAGTGGCAGGAAGATCACAAAGCCCAGGCGCATGAGATGGTGCGCGCGTTCGTGATGGCCGGCGCGTCGCAGCCGGCATTCCCGCTGCGCGTGCGGGCGCAAATCCAGGGCGCGTGAGCCCCGAGTTGGGGAGCGCTGCACCATCGGCAGCGTGGCCGGCGGGGGCCGCGTGAGCGTAGTGGCTGTTGAGACCAGAAAGGGGAAGGGCCGCCTGGCTTGGGTTTGAAGCCGTTTTCCACCGCCTGCCGAGCACTTGGCATAGCTCCTGCTAATTTGAGTCCAAACTTGTATTCAAGATTGAACTCAAGGACAAACAGGTGCCTATTTCTTCACCCATGACGGTCAAAGGTCTGCTGGCGGCATACGCGGCAGGCAGCCTCACACCGACTGAAACCGTCAGCTCGGCGCTGGCGCAAATCGACGCCATCGACCGCCCGGAAGTCTGGATTCTGCGCGTGCCCGCAGCCGACGTGCAGGCCCGCGCAGCCGCGCTCGAAGCGCTATATGAAGCGCAGGGCGGTGACGTGTTCCGGCAAATGCCGCTGTTCGGCGTGCCGTTCGCGGTCAAGGACAACATCGACGTGGCCGGCTTGCCGACCACGGCCGCTTGCGAACCGTTCGCCTATACGCCGGACGCGTCGGCGTTCGCCGTGCAGCGACTCCTCGACGCCGGCGCCATTCTGATCGGCAAGACCAATCTCGATCAGTTCGCCACCGGCCTCGTCGGTACGCGTTCGCCGTATGGCGCCGTGCGCAATGCCGAGGCGCCGCTGCGCGTATCGGGCGGATCGAGTTCGGGCTCGGCGGTGGCGGTGGCGGCGGGCTGTGTGGCCTTTTCGCTCGGCACCGACACGGCCGGCTCGGGCCGCGTGCCGGCCGGCTTCAACGGGCTCGTCGGACTGAAGCCCTCGCTGGGGCTGGTCAGCAAACGCGGCGTGGTGCCCGCGTGCCGCAGCCTTGACACGCTCTCCGTCTTCGCGCACGACGTGGACGACGCCTGGCGGGTGCTTGGCGAAATCGCCTGCTTCGATTCGCTCGACGGTTATTCGCGTAAGGTGCCAGGCCTTGGCCTGCTGCGCTCGGCGCCCCGCATCGGAGTGCCGGCACAACTGGAGTTCTATGGCGACGCAGTAGCGAAGGAGGCGTTCTCAGGCGCTCTCGACACGCTCACCACGCGCCTCTATCTGACCACCCAGCCGATCGATTTCGAGCCGCTCAAAGCCGTCTCCGCCTTGCTATACGACGGCCCGTGGGTGGCGGAACGGCGCGCGGCGCTCGGCACGTTCTTCGCAACCCATCACGAAGCGATCGATCCGGTCGTGGCCAAAGTGATTGGCAAAGCCGAGCAGTTCACCGCCGCCGATGCCTTCAACGGCCAGTATGCGCTGGCCGATCTGAAGCGCCACGCCGAAGCGCTCTTCGACACGATCGACATTCTTATCGTGCCCACCACGCCGACGCATCCGTTGATTGCCGACGTGCAGGCCAATCCTGTCGAATTGAACAGCCAGCTCGGCTACTACACCAACTTCGTCAACCTGCTCGACCTGTGCGCGCTGGCCGTGCCGTGCCGGCGGCGCAGCGACGGTCTGCCGGCCGGCGTCACGCTGATCGCGCCGAGCGGCGCGGACCGGCGGCTCGCCGAGCTCGGCGCGCGGATTCAGGCGCTGTTCGCTAATGCAGCCGAGACCGCTGAAGCCACCGAAGCCGCGGAACCCATCGCAATGGCCGCGCTCATCCAGCCGCTGCCGTTCCAGGAACCGACGATCACGCTCGCGGTGGTCGGCGCGCATCTGCGTGGGCAGCCGTTGAACTGGCAACTGCAGGAAGCCGGTGCGCGTTTCGTGAAAGCGACGCACACCGCACCCGGCTACAAGCTCTACGCGCTCGCCAACACCCAACCGCCGAAACCGGGTCTCGTACGCGCGACGCCGCAGCAAGGCCAGCCGATTGCGATCGAGCTATGGGAAGTGCCGCTGCGTACCTTCGGCAAATTCGTCGCCGACGTGCCCGCGCCGCTCGGCATCGGCACGCTGCAACTCGCGGATGGCGACAGCGTGAAAGGCTTCATCTGTGAGCCGTCGGCCGTCAGCGACGACAGCGGCGCACGCGACATCACTTCGTTCGGCGGCTGGCTCGCGTATCTCGCCAGCCTGAAGGCCAACCCGCGGGCCAACCCGCAGGCCACCCGCTAGGCCAACCCACGGCCAACGCTCTCTCACCCTCGATCAGGAATTGGACACCATGACAAGCCGCCGCAACTTCATCAAGAGCGCCAGTCTGCTGACGCTCGGCAATATTCTGCCCATCCAGTCGGTGTTCGCCGCGCCGAAGACCACCGTCGGCGTGATCTACGTCGGCGCGCGCGGCGACTACGGCTACAACCAGGCACAGGCGCAAGCCGCCGCGGTGATCAGGAAAATGCCCGACGTGAAGGTGGTGGAAGAAGAGAACGTGCCCGAGACCATCGCCGTGCAGAAGACCATGGAAGCGATGATCGAGCAGGACGGCGCGACGCTGATCTTTGCGACCTCGTTCGGCTACTTCGATCCGCACGTGCTGAAGATGGCGGCGAAATATCCGAAGGTGCGGTTCGCCCATTGCGGCGGTTTGTGGAAGCAGGGCAATCCGTCGAACATCACCAGCTACTTCGGCTATATCGACGAGTGCCAGTACCTGAACGGCGTGGTGGCAGGCCATATGACGAAGAGCAAGAAGCTCGGCTTCGTCGCGGCCAAGCCGATTCCGCAGGTGCTGCGCAACATCAATTCGTTCACGCTCGGCGCGCAGTCGGTGGATCCGTCGATCACCACCCAGGTGATTTTCACGGGCGACTGGTCGATGCCGGTGAAAGAGGCCGAAGCCACCAACAGTCTCGTCGATCAAGGTTGCGACGTGCTGACCTGTCACGTCGACGGTCCGAAGGTCGTGGTCGAGACCGCGGAAAAACGCGGCGCGATGAGCTGCGGCTACCACGCGAGCCAGGCCGCGCTCGCGCCCAAGGGTTATCTGACCGGCGCGGAGTGGGACTGGGCCACGCCGTACAAACAACTGGTGACGGATGCGCAAGCCGGCACGCCGCAGCCCAACGTGCTGCGCGGCGGTTTGAAAGAGGGCTTCGTGAAGATGTCGCCGTACGGCGCGAAAGTCACGGCCGCGGCGAAGCAGAATGCCGACTCGATCAAATCCGGCATGGTGGCCGGCAATTTCGTGATCTTCAAAGGCCCGATGAAGGACAACAAGGGCGGCATGGCGATCGCCTCCGGCGCGAGTCACGCTCAGACCGACTACACGCTCGAAAGCATGAACTATCTGGTCGCGGGCGTCGTCGGCCAGATCTGATGGTCGCGCAGTGTGCGTGACGATGTTGGCGTCAATCGAGGAGCCGTGATGCGCCCCAATGCCTCTGTTGCGAGAGTGATGCTCTCGTTGCTGCCCGCGCTGCCGACCGTGCTGGCGGTGCTCGGCACCTTGCTGCTATTTTCGCTGTTCCTGCTGGTGCAGGGACAGCCCGCGCTCGACGCGATCGTGCTGATTTTCCAGGGTGCGTTCGGTTCCTCGTTCGCCTGGCAAAGCACGTTGCTGCGCGCCGCGCCGTTGATGCTGACCGCGTTGTGCGTGGCGTTGCCCGCACAGGTCGGGCTGATCGTGATCGGCGGCGAGGGCGCGCTCGCGCTGGGCGGCATGTGCGCCGCGATCGTTCCGCAGATCCTGCCGCACGGCACGCCCTGGCTCATCGCCACGCCGTTGATGGCGCTCGCCGGCATGCTGGCGGGCGGCGTGTGGATCGGCGCGGTCGGCGCGCTGCGGCAGTGGCGCGGCGTGAACGAGACCATCAGCAGCCTGTTGATGTCGTATATCGCGATTGCCGTGTTCAAGCATCTGGTGGAAGGGCCGCTGCGCGATCCCGCGAGTCTGAACAAACCGTCGACGCTGCCGGTTCCCGACGCGCTGATGATCGGCTCGATCCCCGGGCTCGAAACGCATTGGGGATTGTTCTGGGGCGTGGTCGCGTGCATCGCGGCGTGGGTGTTCGTGAAGTTCAGCACCAGGGGATTCGCGATGCGCGTGGTGGGCGGCAGCAATCGCGCGGCACGCCTGGTCGGCTTGCCGGTTAATACGCTCGCATTGACCGCGTGCGTGCTGGGCGGCGCGGCGGCCGGCCTCGGCGGTATGTTCGAAGTCGCGGCGGTGCAGGGCAGCGCGAACACCTCGCTGCTTGCCGGCTACGGCTACGCCGGCATTCTCGTCGCGTTCGCGGCGCGACAGAATCCGCTCGCGATCATTGCGTGCGCGCTGATGATCGGCGGCATCGAGGCGAGCGGCAGTCTGCTGCAACGGCGTCTCGACCTGCCCGACGCCACCACGCTCGTGCTGCAAGGCCTGCTGTTCGCCAACCTGCTTGCGTGGGAAGCGCTAGGCGGCCGCATCGCCGCGTGGCGTGTGAAGTTGCAGGCCGCCGCGCAGACCGATCTTCCCGTGCAACTGGAGCAGACCCATGCCTGATATGCACTCGCCCATCGTGATCCTGTTGCTGTCGCTGTTCGCCGGTGCGATCCGCGTCAGCACGCCTTATCTGTTCGTCAGTCTCGGCGAGTGTCTGACCGAGAAGGGCGGCCGCGTGAATCTCGGCCTCGAAGGCATTCTCGTCTCCGGCGCAATGAGCGGCTATGCCGGCGCCTTTCTGAGCGGCTCGCCGTGGATCGGCGTGCTCGCCGCGGGCGCGGTCGGTTTGCTGCTCGGCTGTCTGCACGGTCTGGTGTGCTCGCTGCCGCGCGTATCGGACATTGCCTTCGGCATCGCGTTGATGCTGCTCGGCACCGGACTTGCGTTCTATCTCGGCAAGCCCTTTATCGAACCGCAAGCGCCGATGCTGCCGTTCATCGACCTCGGCGCGTGGAGTTCATCGCCGCAACTGCATAACGCGCTGCATCTGAATCTGCTGTTCGTGATTGGCGTGGTGCTCGCCTTCGTTCTGCAATGGGGCTTGCGCAATACGCGCTGGGGCATGGTGCTGCGGCTCGTCGGCGATCACGCGGAAACGGCGCGCGCCATGGGCTATCCGCTGACGCGCGTGCGGATCGCCGCGACGGCGGTGGGCGGCGTGTTCGCGGGCGTGGGCGGCGCGTATCTGTCGCTCGTTTATCCCGGTAGCTGGAACGAAGGGCTCTCCAGCGGCCAGGGGCTGATGGCGGTCGCGCTGGTGATCTTCGCGCGCTGGCAGCCGTTGCGCTGTCTGTGGGCCGCATTGCTGTTCGGTGCGGCGGGCGCGCTCGGCCCCGCGCTGCAGGCGATCGGCGTGACGAGCGGCTACTACCTCTATAACGCCGCGCCGTATGTGCTCACGCTCGTGATCATGATCATCAATTGCCGTCCGGACCGCACGCTGGCGGGTGCGCCCGGCGAGCTGAGCCTGACGCGCTGACCGGTTCGCGCACACCCCGACGCTGCCGACTCCTACAAAACCCATCCAGGATATTTCGACCATGACCCGATTCATCGAAGCCAAACCGTACCCATGGCCTTACGACGGCAACCTGCGCCCGGAAAACACCGCGCTCGTGATCATCGACATGCAGACGGATTTCTGCGGCCACGGCGGCTACGTCGACAAGATGGGCTACGACCTCTCGCTCACGCGCGCGCCGATCGAGCCGATCAAGCGGGTGCTCAAGGCGATGCGCGAGCAGGGCTTCACGATCATTCACACGCGTGAAGGCCACCGGCCCGATCTCTCCGATCTGCCCGCCAACAAGCGCTGGCGCAGCCGCCGCGCGGGTACCGACGGCGTGGGCATCGGCGACGACGGCCCGTGCGGCAGGATCCTTGTGCGTGGCGAACCGGGCTGGGAGATCATCGACGAACTGAAGCCGCTCGTGGGCGAGATCGTGATCGACAAGCCGGGCAAAGGCTCGTTCTGCGCGACGGATCTGGAACTGATCCTGCGCACGCGCGGCATCGAGAACCTGATTCTGACCGGCATCACGACCGATGTCTGCGTGCACACCACTATGCGCGAAGCCAACGACCGCGGTTTCGAGTGCACGGTGCTCGCCGACTGTTGCGGCGCGACCGACCAAGGCAATCACGACGCCGCCCTGCACATGATCACGATGCAAGGCGGCGTGTTCGGCACGGTGTCGGACTCCGGCGCGTTGCTGCATACGCTAGGGGGATAATCATGTCGACGGTGCGGCAGGCTCTTGGTGTCGAAGTGCTGAATGCGAGCAAGTCGTTCGGTGCGTTTCGCGCGTTGGACGGCGTCTCGATCAAGGTCAAGGCCGGCACGATCCACGCGCTGCTCGGCGAGAACGGCGCGGGCAAGAGCACGCTCGTGAAGGGACTGGTCGGCTACGGCGTGCTCGACGACGGGCAGATCGCCGCCGACGACCGCGAAGTGCACATCCATTCGCCGCGCGATGCGCAGGCGCTCGGCATCGGCATGGTGTATCAGCATTTCACGCTGGCCGCGGGCCTCTCTGTCGAAGAAAACCTGTTGCTCGCGCGCGGCCAGATGCCGTGGAAAATCGACTGGAAAGCGGAACGCGCCGCGCTCAGCGCGTTCATGCAACGCATGCCGTTTCGCCTGCCGCTCGACGCGCCGGTCGCCTCGCTCGCCGCCGGAGAAAAGCAGAAGCTCGAAATCCTCAAGCAGCTCTATTTGCAGCAGCGCTTCCTGATACTCGACGAACCGACTTCCGTGCTCACGCCGCAGGAAGCCGACGAAGTGCTCGGCCTGATGCGCGAGCTGACCACGCGCGGCGAGCTGACCGTGCTGATGATCACGCACAAGTTCCGCGAAGTGATGGCCTACGCGGACGACGTCACCGTGTTGCGCAAGGGGCGTCAGGTCGGCACGAGCACGGTCGCGAACACCACGCGCGACGAACTCGCCGCGTGGATGATGGGCACCGTGGCGGCCGGCGACGCGCCTGTGATGGCTGCGGTGACCGAAGAACGCGTGCAGCGCAAACCGCTCGACGAATCCGCCCAGGTGCGCCTTGCGCTGCGCGATGTCTCCGTGGAAGACGATCGCGGCCACACGGCCGTGAAGCACGCGACGCTCTCGGTGCGCGCGTGCGAGATTCTCGGACTCGCGGGCGTGTCCGGCAACGGCCAGAAGGAACTCGTGGAAGCGCTGGTCGGCCAGCGGCGCGTGAAGACGGGCGATATGCAGGTCGCCGGCAAGCCCTACCATGCGACGCGCGAGCAGATGACGCAGCGGCGTGTTTTCGCGATTCCCGAAGAGCCGCTGAAAAACGCCTGCGTCGGCGCCATGAGCGTCGCGCAGAATCTCGCGCTGCGCGACTTCGATCGCGAACCGTTGCGGCGCGGCGGCTGGTGGCTCGATCGCCGCGCCATGCGCGAACGCGCCACGCAGTTGATCGAGGAATTCAACGTGCGCCCGCCGGTGCCGGAACGCGCGATCGGCACGCTCTCGGGCGGCAATGTGCAACGTGCCGTGCTCGCGCGCGAACTCGGGCAGCCGGTGGATGTGCTGATCGTCGCGAATCCGGTGTTCGGGCTCGACTTCGCCTCGGTGGCCGATATTCATGCGCGTTTGATGGCCGCTCGCGATGCGGGCGCGGCCGTGCTGCTGGTCAGCGAAGACCTCGACGAACTGCTCGAACTCGCGGACCGTATCATGGTGATTGCCGAGGGCGAACTGGTGTTCGAGACGCCGGCCGCGCGCGCGGACCGGACCGTGCTGGGCCAGCATATGGCCGGACACGGCGACACACCCATGCGGCCCGCCGTCCCGTCCGAAAAACTGAGGGAAGCCATCGGATGACATCGACCCACCTGCTGACCATCGACGCCCAACCCGGACCATTCAGCTTCGATTCCGCAAAGACCGCGCTGGTCGTGATCGACATGCAGCGCGACTTCATCGAGCCGGGCGGTTTCGGCGAATCGCTCGGCAACGACGTCTCGCTGCTCGCTCAGATCGTGCCGACTGTGGCTGCGCTGCTCGCCTTCGCGCGCAAACACCAGTGGCTCGTCGTGCATACGCGCGAGTCGCATGCGGCGGATCTGTCCGACTGCCCGCCGGCCAAACGTCTGCGCGGCGCGCCGAACGCACGCATTGGCGATGCGGGGCCGATGGGGCGCATTCTGATTCGCGGCGAGCCCGGCAATGCGATTGTCGAGCCGCTCGCGCCGCAGGCCGGCGAGCTGGTGATCGACAAACCCGGCAAGGGCGCGTTTTACGCGACCCGGCTCGGCGAGGAACTCGCGATGCGCGGCATCACGCATCTGGTGTTTGCCGGTGTCACCACCGAGGTGTGCGTGCAAACGTCGATGCGCGAGGCCAACGACCGTGGCTACGACAGCCTGCTGATCGAAGACGCGACCGCGAGCTATTTCCCCGCCTTCAAACAGGCGACGCTCGAGATGGTGCGTTCGCAAGGCGGCATTGTCGGCTGGACCGCACCCCTTTCTTCATTGATGAAACTCGACGAGACAATCCCGGCATGGAAGTAAATCAGCCCGATATCGTGGCGCAGGTAGAGGCGGCGTTTGTCGAATACGAACGGGCGCTGGTGGAGAACGACATCGCGGCGATGAACGCGCTGTTCTGGCATACACCCGAAACGGTGCGCTACGGTATCGCCGAAGTCCAGCACGGCGGCGAAGCGATCCGTGCATGGCGCGAGCGCTGCGAGCCGGTGCCGAAGTCGCGCAAGCTGCATCGAACGGTGGTGACGACCTTCGGCACGGACTTCGCCACCGTCAGCACCGAATTCACGAGCGACGCCACGCCCTTGCTCGGCCGGCAGATGCAAACGTGGGCAAGGCTCAGTCCCGCCGACGGCTGGAAGATCGTCGCCGCGCATGTGAGTCTTATCGCAATGCCATGAAACGCCGATAATAAGAAAAAGGACCTTGGCATCATGAACGACGACCCGACGAATCTGCTGGAGACACCCGCTGCTTCAGGCGAGCAGGAGACGCCCGCCACGTCCGCCACGCCGGGCGCGGCCAACCCGCTCGCCGAGCAGGTCTATCAGCAACTCAAGAGCGATATTTTCAGCTTCCGCCTGTTTCCCGGCGACCGTTTTTCGGAGAACGGCATTGCGCAACACTACGGCGTGTCGCGCACGCCGATGCGCGACGGCCTGTTCCGGCTGCAACGCGAAGGTTATCTGGAAGTCGGTTTCCGGCGCGGCTGGAAGGTCTCGCCGATCAACTTCGATCAGCTCGATCAACTCTACGATTTGCGCATCGTGCTGGAAGTCGCGGCGGTGGAGCGGGTAGGCGCGGGCGGCGATGCCGCGCATGCCGCCGTCGAGGCATTGAAGGCGGTCTGGTGCGTCGAGCCCGAGTTGCGCGAAAGCGATCCGGTGAAAATGTTCGGCATGGACGAAAACTTTCACCGTCAGCTGGTCGCCGCCACCGGCAATGCGGAGATGCTGCGCGTGCATAACGAAGTGACCGAGCGCATCCGCATTGTGCGGCGACTCGATTTTCTGAAACCGCACCGCACCAGCGCCACTTACGACGAGCATTCCACCATGCTCAATCTGATCGAACGCAACCGCCTGACCGAGGCGATCATTCTGCTGCGCGCGCATGTCACGCAGAGCAAGCTGGAAGTGCGCAAGATCACGCTATCCATGCTCGCCGCGGCGCGCGACAGCAAGCTGCCGTTCGTGTCCTGAGCGACTTGCTCGACTCGATCGACCAGCGCGCGCCGACACGCCTCAAGCTCACTCGTATGAGAATGCGCCGCCGAACTTCTCGATCCGTTCGAGCGCCATGCCGGAGCCACGCACCACGCAAGTCAGCGGCGCCTCGGCGACGAACACCGGCAAGCCGGTTTCCTCGGCCAGCAACCGGTCGAGATCGCGCAACAGCGCGCCGCCGCCCGCCAGCATGATGCCGCGCTCGGCGATGTCGGCGCCCAATTCCGGCGGCGTCTGTTCGAGCGCGATCTTCACGGCCGAGACGATCTGATTGAGCGGATCGGTCAGCGCTTCGAGAATCTCGTTACTGGAGACCGTGAAGCTGCGCGGAATCCCTTCGGACATATTGCGGCCTTTGACTTCCATCTCCTTGACCTCGGAGCCCGGAAACGCGGAGCCGATTTCCTTCTTGATCGCTTCTGCCGTTTGCTCGCCGATCAGCATGCCGTAGTTGCGGCGAATATAGTTGACGATCGCGTCGTCGAACTTGTCGCCGCCCACGCGCACCGAACCTTTATAAACAATGCCGCCAAGCGAGATCACGCCCACTTCCGTGGTGCCGCCGCCGATATCGACCACCATCGAGCCGGTCGCTTCCGAAACCGGCAAGCCCGCGCCTGTGGCCGCGGCCATCGGCTCCTCGATCAGATAGACCTGCGAGGCGCCCGCGCTGTGCGCGGCTTCCTTGATCGCGCGCCGCTCCACCTGAGTGGACCCGCACGGCACGCAGATGATAATGCGCGGCGACGGCGCGAACATACGCGACTCGTGCGCCATCTGGATGAAGCGCTTGATCATCTGCTGGGTAATGTTGAAGTCGGCGATCACGCCGTCCTTCATCGGGCGGATCGCCTCGATATTGCCCGGCACCTTGCCGAGCATCTGTTTTGCTTCCTTGCCGACGGCCAGAATGATCTTCTTGCCGTTCGGACCGCCTTCCTGACGAATCGAGACCACCGAGGGTTCGTCGAGCACGATACCCTTGCCACGCATGTAGATCAGCGTGTTGGACGTGCCGAGGTCGATTGCCAGGTCGTTGGAAAAATAGCCGCGCAGAAAACCAAACATGCAAATTCCTGTCTCTCGGAAGACGGGCGCAAAAGCGCCGCTTTGGGAGTGCCGCCCGAAGGCGGCAGGCGACCAGTTGACGGTCGGGAGAGACGCAAGAATAACAGTTTCGGGTCCGCGGGCTATTTCGGCGGTCGTGGCGCAAGTGCCTGGCGGCCCGTTTAATGCGCGTTGGCGAGCGAGGGGTCGATATAGGCGCTCACGTTCTGCGACTGCTTGTACACCGCGTTGCGCACGTTGAACTTGTCGGCATTCACGCTCGAACCGTACACGGAGTCGAGCCCATCGCCTTTGGTGAAGGCTTTCTTCGCGGCCGCGGCGTCGAGCAGGTGCGTGCCTTTGAGCAGGGGCAGGTACTGCTCCGGCGTCAGGCCGACGCGCGCCGACATGATCTTGACCGCGTCCGGTTGCGTCTTCGGATCGTTGATATAGGCTACGCAGCGATACCAGACCGTGATCACCTTGGCCCAGTCGGCCTTGCGCGATTGCAGGCTGACGGGGTTGACCGTGATCGCGTCGTAGATCAGGCCGGGGGCGTCGGCGGACGTGAAGATCGGGCGCGCGCCCGGCACGCGCTTGAGCGCTTCGCCTGCGTTCGGCTGCCAGGCGCCGACTGCTGCGACGTCTTTGGAAGAGGCCAGCACTTGCGGCAATTCATTGGTCTTCGCGTTGACGAGCGTGAGGTCCGATTCCTTCAGCGCATGTTTTTCGAGCGCCGTGTCGAGCAGCAGGTGATCGACGAGGCCCATTTCAACGCCGACCTTCTTGCCCTTCAGTCCTTCCACCGTGCGCACCGGCGGCTTCGCGACGATCATGTCGTTGCCGCTCGAATAGTCGGTCAGCAGGATCATCACGTTCTTCGCGCCGCTTGCGCCCGTCACGAGCGCGTCGCCGTTGGTTGCGCCGACCGCGTCGAGTTTGCCCGCGGCGAATGCATCGAGCGAGGCCGAGTAGTCGAACCACTGGAAATTGACATCCACGCCGGCTTCCTTGAACCAGCCTTTCTCGATCGCAATCTGGAAAGCGACGAAACCTGGCCAGTCGCTATAGCCGATGGCGAGCGGTGTGGCCGCTTGCGCCGGGGTGGCGGCAAGACCCGCAGTGAGTCCCAAAGTGAGTCCCGCAGTGAGTCCGATATTGAGCGCGGCGGCGGCCGCGGCGAGCGCGCCACGCACGCGAAGGCCAGCGGCGAAGCGGACGGGCGAGGCGATTGAATGAAGGGAAGTGCGGGCGGATTCGAAGCGTTTCATCGTTTTCTCCAGGAGACCGGTCAATTGCGATTGTTGAGTTGGATCGCGCGGCGACTGCGCGATGAAACAACATGACCGGCTCCCGCGCGCAAACGAACGACAAAGCGCGGAGAACTGCACGAGACAAACGTGCACGAGACAAAAGCCGGCCACGGAGAGGCGCGATAGACATTGCTATCGCCAATCTCCCGGGCTTTTGTCCCGCCGTGTAGTGCACCCGGCCGTTCGTGCTCGCAATGAAATCTGCAAGCGAACCGGCCGGCGCACCGGGCTGCTCTCGGACCAGACATTCTCTCGAACCGGAACCCTAGCATCCCTAAGATGCGACGCTGCCGCACCTCTCGGTCAACTATCTAGCGAGAAATATGCCAATGAATTGCGCGCCAGGGTTTATGCGGAGATGCGGTCAATCCAGCGCCGCAAACCGTTGATGCACGTAGGCCAGAAACTGCTCGAGACGCTCCTCGATCGACGCCGCGAGGCTCACCTGCTTGATGCGGCGATCTTCGGCGGAATGCGTCTCCAGCAGCCAGCCGCCGTCGATCAGTTCCTGCACGTAGCGCACGGCAGTGCGGCGGCTCACGCCAGGCATGAACTCGTAGAGCGCGGTCTTGGCGAAGTAGTTGTCCGGGTCCACCCACATGCGGCAGAACAGATCGCTGTAGTTCAGGTCGTTCAGGCCGAGATCGCCGAAATGCGCCGACCACTGCCAGTCCATGTCGAGAATGGCGCGCGCGACGGACTGGCCCTTGGCACGCGCAATTTTCTTCTTCATCGATTCACCACGAGGAGGAGGGCTGCACAGTTTAAGTGCTAATTGAGCCGGAAATCGGGCGCGCCCGGATTTTTGCACGCCGCATGCCGATAGTTTATTGACTCGCAAATTTCATATGTACTATTGCATGCAAATTTGCATGTAAATGGAGTGGCGATGAAATTCGAATTGTTCAAGACCTTCTGGGGATTCGATGGCGGCCCGCGCGATGCGGCGCCGCTGGTGCGGGCGGCAGGCTTCGACGGTATCGAAGCGCCAGTGCCGCCAGGCGGCGCGGCGCGCGACGCTTTTGCGCAGGCAATCACGGACGAAGGACTCGGGTTCATCGCGGAGATCACGACAGCGGGCAGTTATGTGCCGGAGCGCTCGGCCACGCCGGCCGATCATCTGCGGGACTTCGAGGAGAAGATCGTGTGGGGCAAGCCGCTCGCGCCGCGCTTCTTCAATGTAATGGCCGGTTGCGACGCGTGGCCGGCGGCGACGCAAGTCGATTTCTTCAGCCGCGCGGTGGAGATCGCCGCGAAGCACGAGGTGCTCTGCAGCTTCGAAACGCATCGCGGCCGCTCGTTCTACAACCCGTGGATTACCCGCGACGTCGCGCGTGCCGTGCCCTCGCTCAAGCTGACCTGCGACTTCAGCCACTGGGTGTCCGTCTGCGAGCGACTGCTCGACAGCGAGTGGGAGACGATCCTCGAACTCGCGCCGCATGCGCACCATCTGCATGGCCGTGTCGGCTATCCGCAAGGTCCACAGGTGCCGCATCCGGCGGCGCCCGAGTACGCGAAGTGCCTCGCGTCGCATCAGCGGATCTGGGAAGCGCTGTGGACCGCGCAGATCGAGCAGGGCTACACCGTCACGACGATGACGCCGGAGTTCGGCCCCGACGGCTATCTGCACACGCTGCCGTTTACGAACGCGCCCGTGGCCGATCTATGGGAGATCAACACATGGATGGGCCGCGAGGAACGGCGTCACCTCGCCGCGTTTCTCGCCGGGCGCGATACCGGCAAGGCTCGCGGCATTCCCGGTGCCAATGGTAACCAGCCAGCGCAATCGCAGACCAACCCGCAAGCCGCATAGGCGCCAAACCTCTCATGAGCCCAACCCATACCTCTTTTCAGCAACTGCCTATCGTCGATGTCAGCGGCCTCTTCAGCGATGACCAGGACCGCCGCCTCGCCACCGCGCACGAACTCGATCGCGCGGCGCGCGACGCGGGCTTCTTCTACGTGACCGGCCACCAGGTGGCGCGCGAACAGCAAAGCGCGCTCATCGAGCAGGCCAAACGCTTCTTTGCCGCCCCGCACGACTGGAAGATGCGCTATTACATCGGCAACTCGACCGCGCATCGCGGCTATGTGCCCGAAGGCGAGGAAGTGTTCGCGGGTGGCAAGCGCGACAGAAAAGAAGCGTTCGACACGGGCCGGGAACTGCCCGCCGACGACCCCGACGTGAGCGCCGGCACGCCGATGCTCGGCCCGAACAGTTGGCCCGAACAAGCAGGTTTTCGCGAGGCCGTGGGCGGGTACTACGCAGCCGCGTTCGAACTCGGCCGTGCGTTGTTTCGAGGCTTTTCGCTCGCGCTAGGCTTGCCCGAACACCACTTCGAACGTTATCTGCGCAAGCCGCCGAGCCAGTTGCGCCTGATCCACTATCCGCTCGATCCCTCCGCGGAAGACCGGCCGGGTATCGGCGCGCACACCGACTACGAGTGCTTCACGATCCTGCTGCCGACCGCGCCCGGTCTCGAAGTGATGAACGGCGAAGGCGAGTGGATCGACGCGCCGCCAGTCGAGAACGCGTTCGTCGTGAACATCGGCGACATGCTGGAAGTGTGGACGGGCGGGACGTATGTCGCGACCTCGCATCGCGTGCGCAAGGTGAGGCAGGAGCGCTACTCGTTTCCTCTCTTTTTCGCCTGCGACTATCACACGGTGGTCGCGCCGCTACCGCAGTTCGCAACGCCCGAGGCGCTCGCGAAGTACCCGCCGGTGTCGGCGGGCGACCATCTGTTCGCGCAGACGGCGCAGAGCTTTACCTATCTGAAGGAACGTCTCGAACGAGGCGAACTGGTACTGCCCGATGGTTCGAAGGCGCTGGCAAGCTTCGGTCAACAGGCGCGTTACGCAACCGCTGAACCGGATGTTCAGGTTTGAGAGGGGGCGCGCGGATCGGTTAGCAAAGCATTCACGCGGATCGGTACGGCAACAGCGCCGCTTGAGTCACGAGCGGCGCTGTTGCTTCTGCAGTTCGATGAAACGTGCCGAAAAGAGGGTGTAAAGCGCGCGTCGAATAGCGGCAAGCGTCGGCATGGTCGTGTCAGGAAGGGAGTGGACGTGGTCCATTGATACGCACACACCATGCCATCGCGTGACGCCATTGCTTACGGTGGCGCGCGCGGCGAACGAGCCCAATCGTGGTGCCTTGCGCATCCATGTGGTGCGAAATCGCCAACGGCACTGGTGCGCTGGCGAACATGGCACGCCTATGAAAATCACCCTCCATTCACATCCAATCCCTTGCCACGCCGCACTTGCCGCATTGTCTGGCGAACACTGGCACGCTACTCGCTTAAGTGCTTATCGAGAGGTGCGAAGTAATTTGCATCATCTTCAGGATCGCTAGGGTTCCGGTCGTGCGCTTTGCATGCGCACGATGCCTGGTCCGAGAGCAATCCGGTCTTGCCGTTCACCTTCTTTCAAGGCGCCGGCGAGGCTCCACGGAGGGATAAAAGCCCGGGAGGTCGCGATGTCGGTCAATCGCCCTCTCACGCTTTTTCCCAACCGATACCAGGAGCCTCCATGTCGACGCAACTCCCAGTCGATCTCGCACCGATCCCGCATGTGGCGTGGGAAACGGTGATTCCCGCCGGCATCCATTGGTCCGGCGTGCTGCGCCGTGGCATGGCGTTGCGCGTCGTCGATATTGAAGGCGGCGCGAATCTGGCCGCCGTGTTCTACCGGCACGACGAACCGCTCGAACGCTACAACATGGCCGATACGCTGAAGGCGCAGCACACCGCGCATCTGACGCGCGGCCACGTGCTCTATTCGGACATGGGGTGCGTGCTGGCGTCGATCACGGCCGATACGCTTGGCTGGCACGATCCGCTCGGCGGCGTCGGAGACGCCGAACTGTTCGCGAGCAAATACGGTGTGGCGCGCTATCAGCAGCATCGCAATGCCATGATCCGCAACGGCCGCGACAGCCTGCTGCTCGAACTGGCGAAGCACGGCCTTGGCACGCGGGACCTGGTCGCCAACATCAACTTTTTCAGCAAACTCGCGATCGGCGAGGACGGCGCGCTCGACTTCGTGACTGGCCATTCGCCGGCCGGCGCCGCGTTCGATCTGCGCTTCGAAATGGATACGCTCGCCGCGTTCTCCACTGCGCCGCATCCGCTGAACCCTTCATCCGAATACGAACCGAGGCCCGTCAAGCTGATCGCATACCGCGCGTATGCAACCGACGCCTGCGTACCGGCCGACGATTTCTGCCGCTCGGCCTGTCCCGAGAATGAGCGCGGCTTCGTCAACACCGACCGTCTGTTCGTTTAAGGAGACCCGCGATGCCTATTATCGAAAGCAAGCTCGAACTCCGTCATGCGGTCTACGACCTGACGCTGCCTTCGGGCGAACCGTGGCTGCATGAAGTCAAACGCGGACAGCTGTTCCGCATTCTCGACCTGGAAGGCAATCAGGCCGTCGACACGCTGTTCTACAACAGCGCCGATCCGCTCGAACGCTATAGCGCGCAGGACACGATCCGCGCGCAACGCAATCTCTATCTCTCGGCCGGCAGCGTGTTGATGTCGAACCTCGGCAAGCCGATGCTGACGATCGTCGCGGATACCTGCGGCCGGCACGATACGCTCGGCGGCGCATGCGCGGCCGAAAGCAACACGGTGCGCTACGCGTTGGACAAGCGCCATATGCATAGCTGCCGCGACAGCTTCCTGCATGCGATCACGCATTGCACGTGCGGCGTGGGCACGCAGCTCGGCAAGCGCGACATTGTCAGCAACATCAACTTTTTCATGAACGTGCCGGTCACGCCGCTCGGCAAACTGACTTTCGAGGACGGCATTTCCGCGCCGGGCAAATACGTCGAAATGCGCGCGGAGATGGATGTCACGGTGCTGATTTCGAATTGCCCGCAGTTGAACAATCCGTGCAACGGCTACAACCCGACGCCCGTGCGACTGACGATATGGGATGCCCAATGAGATTCCACAAAGTCCTGATTGCCAATCGCGGCGAGATTGCCTGCCGCGTGATCCGCACGCTCAAGCGTCTCGGCATTGCGTCGGTGGCGGTGTATTCGGAGGCTGATCGCCACGCCATGCATGTAATGCTCGCCGACGAAGCCGTCTGTATCGGCCCGGCGCTCGCGGCGCAGAGCTACCTGAACAGCGCGGCGATTCTCGAAGCCGCGAGTGCGTGCGGCGCCGACGCCGTGCATCCCGGCTACGGTTTTCTGTCTGAGAACGCCGCTTTCGCGCAGGCTTGCGACGACGCGGGCATTCGTTTCATCGGCCCGACGCCGGCGCAGATGCGTGAGTTCGGCCTGAAGCACACGGCTCGCGAAATCGCGAAAGCCAACGACGTTGCGCTGCTGCCGGGCACCGGCTTGCTGCCCGACGCAAGCGCGGCATTGCGCGAAGCGGAATCGATCGGCTACCCGGTCATGCTGAAAAGCACCGCGGGCGGCGGCGGGATCGGCATGTCGCTGTGCCGCGACGCGGCGCAACTGGCGAGTGTGTTCGCGTCGGTTGCGCGGCTCGGCGAAGCCAACTTTGCCAACGCCGGTGTCTATGTCGAAAAATTCGTCGAGAACGCGCGCCATATCGAAGTGCAGATTTTCGGCGACGGCCGCGGCGGCGTGATCGCCTTGGGCGAACGCGACTGTTCGGTGCAGCGGCGCAACCAGAAGGTGATCGAAGAAACGCCCGCGCCTGGATTGACCGACGCGGAGCGAAGCGCGCTGCATGCGAGCGCGGTGCGTCTCGCGCAGGCCGTGAAATACAAATCGGCGGGCACGGTCGAGTTCGTCTTCGATGCCGATACACGGCGGTTCTATTTCCTCGAAGTGAATACACGGCTGCAGGTCGAGCATTGCGTGACGGAAGAGGTCACGGGTATCGACCTGGTGGAGTGGATGATTCGCGAGGCCGAGGGCGAACTTGCGCCGCTCGACTCGCTTGCGCCGGTGGCGCAGGGCGCGAGCATCCAGGTGCGCCTGTATGCGGAAGACCCGCACAAGCAGTTTCAACCGAGTGCCGGCGTGCTGACGCATGTGGCGTTCGCCGCTGCGGCGCGGGCCGACACCTGGGTCGATGCGGGCACGGAAGTCAGCGCTTTCTACGATCCGTTGCTGGCGAAACTGATCGTCAAAGGCGAGACACGCGAGGCCGCGCTCGCGGCACTGCGCGCCGCGCTGGAGGAAACGCAGCTCTACGGCATCGAGACCAACCTCGACTATCTGCGCGCCATTGCCGGCTCGGCGACATTCGCACGCGGTGAGCAGACCACGGCGTTCCTGTCGCGCTTCATGTTCGCGCCGCACACCATCGACGTGCTCGACGGCGGCGTGCAGACCACCGTGCAGCAAACGCCCGGACGCACCGGCTATTGGGACATCGGCGTGCCGCCCTCGGGTCCGATGGACGACCGCTCGTTCAGCCTCGCCAACGAACTGCTCGGCAATCCCGCCGACGCCGCGGGGCTCGAATGCGCGATGGTGGGCGCCACGCTGCGCTTCAATACCGCCACGCTGTTCGTGCTGGGCGGCGCGCCGCTCGCCGCCACGCTGGACGGCGAGCCGGTTGCGCTCTGGCAGGTCACGCGCGCGCCGGCGGGTTCGGTGCTCAAGATGGGCGGCGTGACGGGCGCCGGTATGCGCTCCTGTCTCGCGCTCAAGGGCGGCCTGCAAGTGCCGGACTATCTGGGCAGCAAGGCGACCTTCACGCTCGGCCAGTTCGGCGGCCATGCCGGCCGCGCGCTGCGCAAGGGCGACGTACTGCATCTCGCGGACGGCGCGGGCCGCGGCGAAGCGGGCGCGCAACTGGACGCCGCACGCGTGCCGGAAATGACGCACGACTGGACGCTCGGCGTGCTCGACGGTCCGCACGGCGCGCCCGATTTCTTCACGCCCGACGACATCGCGATGCTCTACGGCACGCGCTGGACGGTGCATTACAACTCCAGCCGCACAGGCGTGCGCCTGATCGGCCCGAAGCCTCAGTGGGCGCGCAGGGACGGCGGTGAGGCGGGGCTGCATCCGTCGAACATTCACGACAACGCGTATGCGGTCGGCGCGGTGGATTTCACCGGCGACATGCCGGTGATTCTCGGCCCCGACGGTCCGAGCCTGGGCGGGTTCGTGTGTCCGGTCACGGTGGTGGGCGAGGAGTTGTGGAAGCTCGGGCAACTGCGCCCTGGCGATACCGTGCGCTTCGAACGCATGCCGGTCAAAGCAGCGCTCGCGGCGCCGAAGCATGTGGCTCAGGCGGGCGACGAGAGCCACGATTGCGTCCTCTATCGCGATCCCACGGCAGGCGAGGGCACGGGCGTGGTGTATCGCCGCTCCGGCGACCAGAACGTGCTGATCGAATACGGCCCGCTCGTGCTCGACCTGAACCTGCGCTTTCGCGTGCATGCGTTGATGAACTGGCTCGACGCGCACCGGCTGGCGGGCATTATCGATCTGACGCCCGGCATCCGTTCGCTGCAGGTGCATTTCGACCACCGTGTGCTGTCGCACGACACCTTGCTTGCGCATCTGCAGCAAGCCGAACGCGAACTGCCCGCCGTGGACGAGATGCGCGTGCCGAACCGCATCGTGCATCTGCCGCTCTCGTGGGACGACCCGTCGACGCGGATCGCGATCGAACGCTACATGCAATCGGTGCGTCCGGATGCGCCGTGGTGTCCGAGCAATATCGAGTTCATTCGCCGTATCAACGGGCTGAATAGCATCGACGACGTGAAGCGCATCGTGTTCGACGCGCGCTACCTCGTCATGGGTCTCGGCGACGTCTATCTCGGCGCACCCGTCGCGACGCCGCTTGATCCGCGCCATCGGCTCGTCACCACCAAATACAATCCGGCGCGCACCTGGACGCCGGAGAACGCGGTGGGCATCGGCGGGGCGTATCTGTGCGTGTACGGGATGGAAGGCCCCGGCGGCTATCAGTTCGTCGGCCGCACCGTGCAGATGTGGAACCGCTATCGCACCACGCGTGAGTTCGAAGCGGGCAAGCCCTGGCTGCTGCGCTTCTTCGATGAAATCCGTTTCTACGAGGTCAGCGAAGCGGAACTGGCCGAGCTGCGCACGGACTTCATCGCGGGCCGCGCGAGCCTGAAGATCGAGGAGTCCGTGTTCGACCTCGGCGCGTACAACCGTTTCCTGAAGGACGAAGCCGAATCGATTGCCGCCTTCAAAGGCGCGCAGCAAGCCGCGTTCGACGAGGAGCGCGAGCGCTGGAACGCGGCCGGCCATGCCGAATACGTCGGCGAAACGGATAGCGATGCAGCTGGCGGCGCTACGGCCAACAACGCACTCGCGACAGGCCAGCAAGGCATTGTCGCCGACGTGTCGGGCAGCATGTGGAAGCTGCTCGTGAGCGAAGGCGAACGGGTCAGCGACGGGCAGGTGGTCGCGATCGTCGAATCGATGAAGATGGAAATTTCCGTGACCGTGAGCGGCGACGGCGTGATCGAAGCGATCGATTGCGCGGAAGGTGCGGCGGTCGTCGCGGGACAACGTTTGATGGTGATGCGCGCCGGCGTTGCAGCCGACGCCACCGAGGAGGCTACGTGCAAATGAAATCACACGACGATCTGTTCCAGTCCATGTCGATCGCCGTGCTGCAGGCGCGCTACCGCGCTGGCAGCCTGACGCCCAAACAACTGGTCGAAGCGATCGCCGCGCGCACCTCGGGCGACGATCCGCATCATGCGTGGATCCGTCCTTTGAGCCGCGACGAGATGATGCGATACGTCGATGCGCTCGAAGGCCGCGACCTTGAAACGCTGCCGCTGTACGGCGTACCGTTCGCGATCAAGGACAACATCGACCTGGCCGGTATCCCGACCACGGCCGCGTGCCCCGCCTATGCGTACACACCCACGGCCAGCGCGCCGGTGGTCGCGCGCCTGATCGCCGCCGGTGCGATTCCGATCGGCAAGACCAACCTCGATCAGTTCGCCACGGGACTGTCCGGGCAGCGTTCGCCGCACGGCGCGTGCCGTAACGCGCTCGATCCGCGCTATGCGTCGGGCGGATCGAGCTCCGGCTCGGCGGTTTCGGTCGCGCTCGGGTTGGCGGCGTTTTCGCTGGGCACCGACACCGCGGGCTCGGGTCGCGTGCCCGCGGCCTTTCATGGCCTCGTCGGATTGAAGCCGACCAAGGGTTTGTTGAGCACGCTAGGCGTGGTGCCGGCGTGCAAATCGCTCGACTGCGTGTCGATCTTCGCGCGCTCGGCGGACGACGCGCAGCGCGTGTTCGACGCCGCTCGCGGCGTGACTGAGGGCGACCCGTATGCACGGGAATTCCAGCCGCCGCAAGACGGCACGCAAGCCTCGATGCAACACGGCGCGCAACGGTCGCTACGCGGCGTGCGCTTTGGCGTGCCACGCGCGAATCAGCTCGAATTTTTCGGCGACACGTCTTACGCGCACGCTTTCGACGCCGCGCTGACGCGCCTGCGTTCAGCCGGCGCCGAGCTGATCGAGATCGATTTCGGGCCGTTCCTCGCCACCGCGCGGCTGCTCTACGAAGGACCGTGGGTCGCGGAGCGGCTCGCGGCGATCCGCGAGTTCGTCGACACGCAGCCGGACGCGCTGCATCCGGTAATCCGCGAGATTATCGGCGGCGCGGCGCGCTGGAGTGCGGCCGATGCGTTCGCCGCCTTCGACCGCCTCGCATTCCTGCGCATGCAGGCCGCCGAAGTCTGGCCGCGCATCGACGCCATCGTCACGCCGACCTCGGCGACGACCGCCACCGTCGACGAACTGGAAGCCGACCCGATCCGCGTGAATTCGCGCTTCGGCTACTACACGAACTTCGTGAACCTGCTTGATCTGTCCGCGCTGGCGGTGCCGGCCGGCGCGTGCACGGTCGGCAAACACGCGGGCCTGCCGTTCGGCGTGACCTTCGTCGCTCGCGCGCATGAAGACGCGATGCTGCTCGACCTGGCGCGTGCGTGGCGCGATCAGATGGTCACGGCGTCACCGTCCGCCAGCGACGCAACCGAAGTCTGCCTCGGAGAATCCCATGGCCGTCATTGACAGAACCGAATGGTTCGCGGTGCGCCGCGAACTTTCCGTACGCGGCAAATGGCTGTTGGGCGCGGGCTCGTTCCTGTTGCCGCTCCTCGTCTGGTGCGTGGTCAGCTATGTGCCGTTCATCTGGCATCCGCAGGTGCTGATCGACAGCCCGGGCAGCGTCGACTATTTTCAGCCGGGCATGCGCGTCGACAAGGAGGTGTTCGCCGACGAACTCAGCCACGCGCGCGAAGCGCATGCGGCCCTGCCGGCAGGCGAGCCGGTCAACCCGGTGTATCTGCCCGCGCCGCACGAAGTGCTGCGCGCGTTCTACACCGCGTTCACCACGCCGCCCGCGTCGCGTGACGGCGTCTGGCTGCATCAGAGCCTGTGGCACAGCATTCAGGTGATTTTCTGGGGCTTCGTGCTCTCGTCCGTGATCGGTGTGCCGATCGGCATTGTGTGCGGCACGTATAGCGCGATTGCGCGTTTGCAGGAGCCGTTCTTTGAGTTTTTCCGCTACTTGCCGGCGCCCGCGTTCGGCGCGCTGATGGTGGCGATCCTCGGTATTTACGACGGCCCGAAGATCGCGATCATCGTGATCGGCACGTTGTTCCAGCAGGTGCTGATCGTGGCGAACACCACGCGCAAGCTCGAATATGGCCTGTTCGAAGCCGCCATGACGCTCGGCACGAAGAAATTCAAGCTGCTCACGCATGTGGTGATTCCCGGCATTCTGCCGGATCTGTATCGCGACCAGCGCATTCTGCTCGGCTGGGCGTGGACCTATCTGATCGTCGCGGAACTGGTCGGCACCAGCTCCGGCATCACCTGGTACATCACGCAGCAGGCGCGCTACGAGCATTTCGAGAACGTCTACGCGGCGATCATGATGATCGGCATCATCGGCCTCGGCACCGATCTCGTGCTGGCGTGGCTCGGCCGCAAGCTGTTTCCGTGGGACCGCACGCTCAAGGCGTAGCAAACGGCCTCGCGCCTCGGCTTAACGTAGGCGTAGCAACGCACAGCATTCCAAGGATTCCATCATGTTAAATCCGCAACCGATTCCGTCGTACCTGATTCAGTCCGAGGCGGTACGCGAGCGTTTCGACCGTCTGAAATCGCGCGAAGTGATTCTGGAGGTACGCGACCTCGGCAAGCGCTTCGAGACGCCGCAAGGCGAGTGCACGGCGCTCGACGGCATCAACTTCAAGACGCACCGGCGCGAGTTCGTCTGCGTGATCGGGCCGTCGGGCTGCGGCAAGTCCACGCTGATCCGCATTCTCGCCGGTCTGGAGCGGCAGACCAGCGGCAGCGTACTGCTCGACGGCAAACCCGTGCAGGGGCCGGGCGCCGACCGCGGCATGGTGTTTCAGGGCTACACGCTGTTTCCATGGCTGACGGTCAAGAAGAACGTCATGTTCGGCCTGAAGATGAACGGCCGCGGCAACCTGCATGCGGAACGCGAGGCGTTGCAATGGCTCGATCTGGTGGGCCTGACGAAGTTCGCCAATGCGTATCCGCATCAGTTGTCGGGCGGCATGAAGCAGCGCGTGGCGATTGCCCGCGCGCTCGCGAACCGGCCGCGCATTCTGCTGATGGACGAGCCTTTCGGCGCGCTGGATGCGCAAACACGCGCCAAGATGCAAACGCACCTGCTCGACATCTGGCGCAACGTCGACGTGACCGTACTGTTCATCACGCACGATCTGGACGAGGCGATCTTTCTGGCCGACCGTATTCTGGTCCTGAAGGCGAATCCCGGCGAGGTGCAGGAGTTGATCGAAGTGCCGGTGCCGCGGCCGCGCGATTACTCGCAGGTGACGTCGCCCGAGTTTCTGGCAACCAAGGCGCGGCTCGAGGCGCTGATTCATCCGCCATCGGAAAAGAGCGACGACGAGGACGACGTGGTCAAACCGCACATGATTCGTATGACCGATGTGTCGGACAACGTCGAATAGCCCACGCCGCGGGTAGCGCCGGCACGCGCGCGGGCCGACGCTGCAACGTCGGAAGCGCCGTTGCGCCGCACTGCAGCGTGCGGCGTCGCACACACCTGCGGAACGCCTCGGCGCATGCTCATGTCACCCGTTCCAGTCGACGCCGGTGGGGTCCGGCGTCCGCGCCTGTCCGGATGGAGCGGCGCGGGGACAGCGCGGGACAAAAACACGACAAGGCATGGTGTGAGGCGACATGGACGAGACAACCCGGACCACGCGGCGCTACGAAGTTATCAGCGACGAAGCTGAATTTCGTGCGTTGCAGCCCGAATGGGACGCGCTCTGGGCGAGGGCGCAAGGCTACTGCTATCAGTCGTTCGGGTTTTGCTGGCTGGCATGGAAGCACGTGTCGCAGCCGCATGGACGCAAGCTCAAATGCATCGTATGCCGCGAAGACGGCAAGCTCGTGATGGTCTGGCCGCTCGAAGCTGTCAAACGTTCGCTCTGGACGTATCTGGTGCCGCTCGGCCCCGAAGGCGGCGACTTCACGAGCGTGCTCGTCGAAGCCAACGAAACAACCCCGGCGCTCGTAGCCGGCGCGTGGGACATGGCCCGCCGGCGTTGCGGCGCCGACTTCATCCATCTGCCCTACGTGCGCGAGCGGCTCGATCTGTACAGGCTCGTGACGCAGGAGCGCAGGATCCTGTTTACCGAGGCGCACAACGCATCCGCCGCGACATTGCGCGGGCAGGGCAATTGGGACGAGTATTGCCAGACGCTCGGCACGTTGTTTCGCAAGCGGCCGGGCGGCTTCGCGAAGAAGTTAGCAAAGGAAGGCACGGTCGCCGTGCGCATGCTCGATCCGGTGGACGAAAGCGAAACGGCGTCGATCATCAAGTGGATGTTCCAATGCAAGCGCGCCTGGAGCGATCGCGTCGGCAAGCGTAGCGTGTGGCTCGATTCGCCCGAGTTCGAGCGCTTCCTCTGCAAGCTGATCTATTCGGGCGACGTGCCCTCGATGGGGCGCCTGATCGTCGTCACCTTGGACGAAGCGCCGGTTGCCGCGCTCGTCGTGAGCACGGGCAACCCGTGGGCGAGCGCGATCATTTCCGGTTTCGACCCGCACTACGGCAAGTTCTGTCCGGGCCTGATCGCGATCGAACATTGCGTGAAGTGGGCCTTCGACAAGGGCTACGACCTAGATTTCGGCGTGGGCACGGAGGACTTCAAGGCCTACTGGTCGCGCGGCGCGGCGACCACGGCATGGACCGTGCAAACCGTCAATTCGCACTGGGGCCTCGCGGCGATCCGCGCGCGGCGCGTGGCCCGCGAGATGATCGGCAGGGTGAAGACGCTGCGGCACGCCGGCGCTGCGGCGCCGCATGCGGGGGAAGCGAGGGAAGCGGGTGCGGCCTTGACGCCTGCCATGCAGGCTGCTTCCGACACCGGCGGCGCGCACCCCGATTAAGCGCACGGAGATTACCGCATCGTCATCACGCGACCGGGAGCTTGACGGTATGATTTCACCGTCAACGCAAAGCGGAGCAATCGATGCGAATCCTGGTGATCGAGGACGAGCTGAAAACAGCGGCCTATCTGAAGAAAGGCCTGGAAGAGTCCGGCTACGCGGTCGACGTGGCAAACGACGGCCCGCAAGGGCTGATCCTCGCTCTCGAAGAAGAGTACGACGTGATCGTGCTCGACGTGATGTTGCCCGGCATGGACGGCTGGACCATCGTCAAGACCTTGCGCACCACGCGCACCACCCCCGTGCTGTTCCTCACCGCGCGCGACGACGTGGACGACCGCGTGCGCGGCCTTGAACTCGGCGCGGACGACTATCTCGTCAAGCCCTTCGCCTTCGTCGAATTGCTGGCCCGCGTGCGCACGCTGGCCCGCCGTGGCCCGCCGCGCGAGAGTGAACTGATCAAGGTGGGCGACCTGGAAATGGACGTGAACCGCCGGCGCGTGAAGCGCGGCGGCACGCGCATCGACCTCACGCCGCGTGAGTTCTCGCTGCTGCAACTGCTCGCGCGGCGCCAGGGTGAAGTGTTGAGCCGCACGCAGATCGCGTCCTATGTGTGGGATATGAATTTCGACAGCGACACCAACGTGGTCGAAGTGGCGATTCGCCGCTTGCGCACCAAGATCGACGACAACTTTCCCGTCAAGCTGATTCATACCGTGCGCGGCGTGGGCTATGTGCTCGAACTGAAGGACGCCGCCTGATGCGCGGCCGCTCGCTTGCCGCGACGCTAGCATTGGCCTTCGGCGCCACGACGCTGACGGTGTTCGTGCTGGTCGGCAGTTTTCTGTATGTGGCGCTCGAAAGGCAGATCAAGGCGCAGGACGATCTCGACATCGTGCTCGCCGCGCGTCATGCACGGCGCCTCGCCGAAGAACTGGATTCGGCGGCGGCCATACGCGAGCACAGCGAGCGGCTGACCAGCATCGTGCTGGGCAATCAGGCCATGTCGATGGAAGTGTTCGATCCCGACGGCAAGCGCGCGATCGAACACAACATCGCCGGCGCGTTCGCGGCACCCGAGGCGGCAAGCGGCGCGGCGACCATTGCCGCGTTGCCGCCGCTCGCGCGCGTGGCGGCAACGGTGCGCATCACGGAAGACGATATTGGCGACTGGACCGGCCGTGACGGCGCGCCGATCCGCGGCATTCTCACCGACGCGCGGCTGCGCGACGGTGACACCGCGAGCCTGCTGGTGGCGCGCAACATGAGCGACCGCTGGCTGCTGCTCGACCGTTACCGCGACAAGCTCGGCATAGCCGGCGTGGCCGGCGTGCTGCTGGCGGTGTTGCTCGGCTATCTGCTGATTCGCGCCGCGCTGCGGCCGTTGCGCAATATTGCAACGAGCGCGAGCCTCGTCACGGTGAATCGACTCAATACGCGGATCGCGGTCGCGCGTGTGCCGAGCGAGCTGGAGACGCTGGTCGCCGCGCTGAACGCGATGCTCGAGCGAGTCGACCACGGTTTTCAGCGTCTGTCCCGTTTCACCGCCGACCTCGCTCACGACATGCGCACGCCGCTTAGCAACATGCGTGGAGCCGCCGAAGTCGCGCTTGCCCGGCCGCGCTCCGTTGATGAATACGAGTCGGTGCTCGCCTCGAATCTGGAAGAGTGCGACCGGCTCTCGAAAATGATCGAGAACGTGCTGTTTCTGGCGCGCGCGGAACATCCGCAGTTCGTCAAGCACATGCGTGAGTTCGATGCCGGGCAGGAACTGGCCCACATCGCCGACTATTTCGAAGGGATTGCCGAAGATGCGAATGTGCGCGTGCGTGTCAGCGGCACGGCCAGCCTGACGGCGGATCTCGAACTGTTTCGTCGCGCCGTGAGCAATCTGCTCGCCAATGCCATTCGCTACACGCCGCCCGGCAGCGAGATCGTGCTCGATGCGAGCGCGTCGGCGGAGGCCGTGCGCATCACCGTCGAGAACGAGGGGCAGCCGATTCCCGCCGAGCACATCGAACGGATATTCGACCGCTTCTACCGGGTCGATCCGTCGCGCAGCGCGTTGCCGACGGCGGGGCTGTCGCAAGGGTCGTCCGGGTCCACGGGGCTCGGGCTCGCTATCGTGCGCACGATCATGGAACTGCACGGCGGGTCCGTGCACGCGCAGAGCGACGCGCGGAGCACCTCCTTCGTGCTGACGTTCCCGCGCAGCGTCTGAAAGCGGATAGCGGTCCTACACCGAACCCGCCGCGCTTTTGCTTGCGTTACCCCACGTCCCGCCCAATGCCTTCAACAACAGCACGCTCGACTCCAACTGCCGCGCGGCGATCTGATCGGCTACCCGCTGGTTGGTGAGCGCGATCGTCTGAGCCGTCACCACGTCGAGATAGCTGACCGCGCCCGCGTTGAAACGGTTCGTGGTGAGCCGCAACGACAGGTCGGCGGCGGTGGTGGCGCGCTGCTGGCTGGTCGCTTCGTCGGCGAGGGCATGCAGGGCGGAGAGGTTGTCCTCGACCTGCTGAAACGCCACCAGCACCGACTGACGATAGTCCGCGACCGCGCCGTCGTATTGCGCCGTGGCGCCGTGCAGGGCGGCTTTGCGCTTGCCGCCGTCGAACAGCGTGCCGGCCAGTTGCGGCCCGAGCGACCAGAAGAGACTTGGCGCGCTCAGCCACGGCGCGAAAAACGAGCTTTCGAGCCCGACGCTCGCGGACAGCACCAGGTCCGGGAAAAACGCTGCATGCGCCTCGCCGATCCGCGCATTCGCCGACGCCACGCGCCGTTCAGCGGCGGCGATATCCGGGCGACGCTCCAGCAGTTGCGACGGCACACCGGGCGGAATCGCCGGCGGCGTCGCAGCCGACCCGTTCGGCGCCAGCGTGAAGGTCGATGCCGGTTCGCCGATCAGCGTGGCGATCGCGTGCTGCATTTGCGAGCGTGACACGTCGATATCGGTATCTTGCGTGCGCGTCGCTTCGAGTTGCGTCGTGGCTTGAGCGACCGCGGAGGCATCGATCGCGCCGTCTTTCAGCTGCTGCTGCAGCAGCTTCAACGCGGCGTCGTAGGCGCTCACGCTGTCGTCGAGCAGCTTCTTCTGTGTGTCGAGCGAGCGCAGCGAGAAATAGTCGACGGCCAGATCCGCGCTCATCGACAGTCGCACGCCTTCGAGGTCCGCTTCGCTCGCCTGGGCGTCGGCCTGCGCGCCGTTCACGCTGTCGCGCACCCGGCCGAACAGATCCGGCTCCCAGCTCGCCGCCACGCCCGCCGAATAGTCCGGCACGGTCTTGCCCGCGAGCGATTTCCCTTCGACGTTCTGCGAGGTCCGATAGCGGTCCTGCGCCACTCCGGCGGTGATCGTCGGAAAGAAACCGGCGCGCTGGTAGTCCACCATCGAGCGCGCTTGCTGCACCTGCGCGACCGCCTTGCGCACGGTCTGGTTCGAAACGTCGATGCGCGCTTCGAGCTGGTTCAGCACCGGATCGTTGAAGATCGTCCACCAGGGGCCGCGCGGCGTGGCGTCGGCCGGCGCGGCTTGCGCCCAGCCGGGCGCGGCGCCCGCATACTGTGCGGGAATCTCGGCGCTCGGGCGCTGATAGGGCGGCAAGGTCGAGCACGCGGTGAGCAGCGCGCCGATCAGCGTGGCCGCCAGCGCGCGGCGCGGCAGCGGTCGTGAATCAGATAGGGAGAACATCGGCGAATCCTTTCCGTGATGAGGCACTCAGCCGTGCATGGCCGGCATGATCTGAACCATCTGGCCGGTGCTCAGCGAATCGCTCGGGTTGTCGATCACGCGGTCGGTGGCGGCGAGGCCCGTGGTGATTTCCACGTGCGTGCCGAAATCGCGGCCGATATGCACGGTCTTCAGCACCGCGCGGCCATGGCTGTCGACCACCGCGACCGTCACGCCGTCCGGCCGGAACAGCAGGGCGCTGACCGGCAGATCGAGTGCCGGCGTGGTCGATTGCAATTGCAGATGCACCTGCGTGTAAGCGCCGGGCATCAGTGCACCGTCCTTGTTGTCGACATCTACCTCGACGCGCAGCGTGCGGCTCGACGGATCGATCGAGCCGGTGCTGCGCGCCACCTTGGCGGGGATGCGGCGGCCCGGATACTGCTGGGCGCTCAGATAGACGCCGGTGTCGGGGGTGACGTAAGGCGCGTCGTTCTGCGGCACGTCCACGAACACCCGCAACACGCCGTTCTGCTGGATATGGAACAGCTCGCCCGACATGCCCGCGGTGCCGGGCGTACCGCCCGCCGTCACCAGCGCGCCGACATCGACGTTGCGCGCGGTGATCACGCCGTCGAACGGCGCCGTGATCTTCTCGTACGAGACCAGTTCGGCGAGATGCGCGACATTGGCCTGCGCCGAGGCGAGCATCGCACCGCGCGCCTGCATGTCGCTGACCTTGGTGTCGGCGTCCTGCTGCGCGACCGATTGGGTTTTCAGCATCTCCTGCCAGCGCTGCGCGGTGGTCTTCGCGTAGTCGAAATTGGCTTGCGCGGTGGCTTCGTCGGCGCGGGCCTGGCGCAGCTGCGCGTCCAGATCCGGGGCTTCGATCGTCGCGAGCACCTGGCCGCTTTTCACCTGCGCGCCAATGTCGGTGTTCCAGTGCGCAAGGTAGCCGCTCGTGCGCGCGTAGATCGATGCTTCCGCGAACGGCGTGACGGAGCCGGGCAGCAGCAGTTCGTTCACGCTCGGCGCGGGGCGCGGCTTGACCACCGACACGGTCAGCATGCTTTGCGCCTGCGTCTGCTCGGTCAGGTCGGCGCTGGCATGGAGGCGCGGCACGATGCCGACGATCAGCAGCGCTATCGCGACGCCGCCGAGTGCGAACGGCCAGAGAGCGCGGCGCGGTTTCGCGCTGGTTGCGTTGGACCCTTTAGTCGCGCTTGTTGCGCTTGTTGCGCTTGTTGCGCTTGTTGCGTTCGTCGCATTGGTCGAATCGCTCGCGTTGGTCGCGCGATCGGTCGCGCAGCCTGCAGCGTCAGCGTGAGCGGCATGGCTGCTGTCAACGGCCTTGGCGGCCTGCTCACCAAGCCCCGGCGGAAGTGAGGAATTATTCATGGGATAGGTCTCGTCGAAATCAAAGGGTGCGTTCGGGGACGGCGGGTTCGAGTTTTGCGGTGCGCGCCGCGCGGCGTTTGTCGAGCCACGCATGCACCATTCCGTACACGACCGGCACGAACAGCAAGGTCGACATCGTGCCGAGCGCGAGGCCGCCGATTACGGCGCGGCCGAGCGGCGCGTTCTGTTCGCCGCCGTCGCCGAGACCGAGCGCCATCGGCAGCATGCCGATCAGCATGGCGAGCGCGGTCATCAGCACCGGACGGAAGCGGCTGAAACCGGCTTCGAGTGCGGCTTCCAGCGGCGGCTTGCCGGCCTGGTGAGTTTCGCGCGCCGTATTGATGACGAGAATGCTGTTGGCCGTGGCGATGCCGATGCACAGAATCGTGCCGGTGAGCGCCGGCACGCTCAGGCGGGTGCCGGTGCTGAACAGCATCCAGGCAATGCCGGCGAGCGAGCCCGGCAAGCCGCTGATGATGATGAACGGGTCGAGCCACGACTGGAAGTTGACGACCATCAGCAGATAGACGAGGCCGATGGCGAACACGAGACCGCTCGCGAGGCCACTGAACGAATCGTGCATGGCCTGCACCTGGCCGCGTACCACGATGGACGCGCCCGGCGGCAACTGCGGCCGGATCTGATCGACGATCCGGTTCACGTCCGCCGCCACGCCGCCGAGATCACGCCCCTGCACCGAAGCGAAGATATCGAGCACCGGCTGCACGTTGTAGTGCGAGACGACGGCTTGCTGCGTGCCGCGTGTCAGCGTGCTCAACGCGCCGAGCAGGTTCTGCGGCGCCGGGCCCGCGCCGTTCGCCGAGAACGAGGCGGTAGCGGCGGCTGTTGGCGTGCTCGACGTAGTGGCCGCGCCGCTGTTCTGCGCGACCGGAATATTGGCGAGGGCCTGCAGCGAGTTGATGTCGTACTGCGGCATCATCGCCATGAGCGGATAGCTCACGCCGTTGTGCGGATCGAGCCAGAAATTCGGCGAGGTTTGCGAGCTGCCCGAGAGCGCGATCAGCAGGTTTTGCGACACGTCGCGCTGTAACAGGCCGGCCTGAATCGCCCGGGTGCGATCGACGTTGACGTTGATCGCCGGCGCGTCGCCAGGCTGCTGAATGCGCGCGTCGACGAGGCCGCGCACGCCGCGCAGTTGCGCGAGCAGGCGGTTCGCCACTGTGCGGTTGGCGTCGAGCTTGTTGCCGACAATCTGGATATCGATTGGCGCGGGCAGGCCAAAGTTAAGAATCTGGCTGACGATGTCGGCGGGCAGGAAGGCGAACGTGACGCCGGGGAAATCCTTCGTCAGTGTCGTGCGCAGCGTCGCCACGTATTGCGCCGTCGGCTTGTGTTTCGGCGCAAGCGTGATCATCACGTCGGCATCTTCCGGGCCGATCGGGTCCGACGAGTCGTAGGTCAGGTTGATACCGCTCACCGGCACGCCGATGTTGTCGAGGATCGCCGCAAGCTCCGGCTTCGGAATCACGTCGCGCACCCGGGCTTCGACCTGATCGGTGATGCTCGCCGTGTCCTCGATCCGCGTGCCGGTCGGCGCACGCAGATGCAGGCGGATCTCGCCGGTATCCACGGCGGGGAAGAAGTCGCGACCGGCGAACGGCACCAGCGCGAGCGAGCCGATGCACAGCAGCAGGAAGATCGCGACGAAGCGCCGCGGACTCGCGATCGCCGCGGCGAGCACGTCGCGATAGCGTACGCGCAGCAATTCGAAGCGATGCTCGAAGCCGGCCTGAAAACGGATCAGGCGCGCAACCGGGCCGTTGCCGGTAACCGGCGCGTTGCTGCGCGCGCGCATCAGGTACATCGCCAGGGTCGGCACCAGCGTGCGCGAGAAGAAGTACGACGCGATCATCGCGAACACCACCGCTTCGGCGAGCGGCACGAACAGATAGCGGGCCACGCCTGAAAGCAGGAACATCGGCACGAATACGATGCAGATCGACAGGGTCGAGACGAACGTCGGCACGGCGATTTCGCCGGAGCCGTTCAGGATCGCGTCGTACAGCGATTCGCCGTTCTCCAGATGATGCGTGATGTTCTCGATGGCGACGGTGGCGTCGTCGACGAGAATCCCCACGGCGAGCGCGAGGCCGCCGAGCGTCATGATGTTGATGGTCTGGCCGAGCGCGGACAGCGCGATCAGCGAGGTCAGCACGGCGAGCGGAATGGAAACCGCGATGATCAGCGTGGCGCGCCAACTGCCGAGAAAGAGCAGGATCATCACGGCGGTGAGGGCGGCGGCGATCACTGCCTCGCGCGCCACGCCCACCACGGCGGACTTCACGAACACGGACTGGTCCGACAGCGCGGTGATATGCAGCGCGCTCGGCAGGCCGGCCGCGATATGCGGCAGCATGGCCTTGACCTGCTGGATGATGGTGAGCGTCGACGTGCTGCCGGATTTTTCGATGGTCAGCAGCGCGGCGCGTTTGCCGTCGCTGCGCACAATGTTGGTTTGCGGCGCGTAGCCGTCGCGCACGTGGGCGACGTCGCGCACATAGACCACGCCGCCGGCCACCGTCTTGATCGGCAGATCGTTGAGGGCCGCCACGGTGTCGGTGCTGCCGTTCATCTGCACGTTGTATTCCTTCGTGCCGATTTTGGCCGTGCCGCCCGGCAGGATCAGGTTCTGCGCGTTCACGGCGTTGACCACGTCGAGCGGCGCAAGTCCTTTGGCCTGCAACGCGCGCGGATCGATGTCCACCATGATCTGCCGCACCTTGCCGCCGAACGGAAGCGGCACGGACGCGCCTTGCACCGTCGCCAGTTGCGTACGGATCTGGCTGTTGCCGAGGTCGTAGAGCTGCTGTTCCGAGAGCGTGTTGCTGGACAGGCCGAGTTGCAGGATCGGCACGGTCGACGCGTTATACGTAATGATGTTCGGCGGCAATGTGCCCGGCGGCAGCACGCGCAGAATCGACGCCGAATTGGACGCCGCTTCGGCAATCGCGCGATTGATGTCCGCGCCCGGATGAAAAAAGATCTTCACCACGGAGACTCCGTTCAGCGATTGCGACTCGATGTGCTCGATATCGTCCACGTCCGAGGTCAGCGCGCGCTCGTAGTTGGACGTGATGCGATTGGCCATGTCCTGGGCGGAGAAGCCGTTGTACGTCCAGACAATGCTGACCACCGGGATATTGATGTTCGGAAAAATATCGGTCGGTGTGCGCAGTATCGCGAGCGGGCCGGCGATAAAGATCAGCACGGCGAGGACCACGAAGGTATAAGGGCGGCGCAGCGCGAGCCTGACGATCCACATGACGGGTTCCTGAAAAGAGGCCGATGGCGGTACGCGTCATTGCGGTGCGGCTGAGGCCGTGACGCGGGCTTCATGAGTCAGGAGTGTGGCGGGGCGGCGCTGACGGGCTGCCGTCGGTTAGATTACCGTTCTGTTATCGGCGGGCGGGTTCCCGGTGACGGCGATATGGCGCGGCCTCACGCGGGGTTCTGACGGGCAGCCGTCGACGGCGAACCGCCGACGGCTGCGGAAGTGCAGCGGAATCGGGAAATCCATGCGATTGAGCACGACACGGATGATGGCGGCGCGGTTCGCATGGCGCGCTTCGCATCGCGGGGCCGGCGCCGGTGCGGGTTGCCCGGCGCGGACGGCAGGGAAGGCGCCGGTGCTATGAACGGTCGCGACTGCGAGCCCGTGTCGCACCGGTAATCACCGCGACGCCGAGCAGGATCACGGCGACGATGGCAATCGTATGTTGAGCGACGTGCATCGCCATCAAGCCCCAGGCCACGCCGCCGATCAGAATGATCCAGCCAGCCAGATAAATGAGCAGGGTCATCTTTTCTCCTTGTTCGAATCGACTTGGTAGGTCTATCGAGTAGCACGATTCGCGCCCGACGCCGGCCAGCCTCGCCGGCGCACGGACGCTCAAGGAGAACAGCGCGATGCTGCGGTGCGGTTCGCCCCGCTCAGCCGCAAGCCGGCTTGGCCTTCTTGCAGGCGTCGGCAAGCTGGGGCGGCGGATCTTTCTTGAATACCGTCTTATACGACTCGAGCACGTTCGACTGAACCACCGGCAAAGACTGCACGCCGATCCACGCCGGCGGGGTCTGGCCAATGAGCGCCTTCATCATCGCCAGCGCTTCGGCTACGCCCTGGTCGTACGGACGTTGCGAGCCGGTGGCCTTAAGCGGCCCGCCCTTGGCGATCTCGATCGCGGATTGCAGGCCGAGGTCGACCGTCGTCACGGGAATCGTCACGCCTTGTGCGCGCATCGAGGTGAGCGTGTCCAGTGCCGGTTGGTCCCAGACAGCGAAGAGCCCCTTCACGTCCGGATTGCCGGTCAGGAAGTCGCCCGCGATCTGCCCGACTTTCGACGGGTCCGTGAAAGCGACCTGCTTGATCTTGATGTCCGGACGGTTCTTCTTCAGCCAGTCGTTGACGGCCTTGGTGCGCTCGGTCGTGCTGAAGTAGTCCACGCCGAAATTCACGAGCCCGACCGTCGCGCCTTGCGGCACGCACGAGGCGAGCACTTTCGCCGCGATCTGGCCGTTGCCTTCGCTGTCCGCCGAGATCATCGCGGCGTATTGCTCGGGATGCTTCAGGCCGGTCGGCACGTTGTCCATGAACACGAGTTTGATGCCGGCCGCGGACACCTTCTTGTAGGTGGCGGCCGTTGCCGTGCCGTCCACCGGAATCGAGATGATGCCGTCCGGGTGGCGCTGGATCGTGTTCTCGATATCGGCGATCTGCTTGTCGACCTGATACTCAGCGGAGGCCGTACCGATCACTTCCACGCCGTATTTTTTCAGCGTATCGGTAATGCCTTGCACCTGCAGTTGCGACCAGTCGAGATTCATGGTCTGCATGGAAATGCCGACCTTGAATTTGCCGGCTTTGATTTTGGCGATGTCGGCGTCGGTCAGCTTCACGGCATCCACCGACGCGGCTTTTTCGCCGTTCGGCCCTTGCCCCACGATCGTCTTCGGTCCGATCGATCCGGTGGGCAGGCTGGTCACACACTGCGCGTAAGCGCCCGAGGAAGCCAGACATGCGACGGCCGCCGCCGCCATGACACTGGCTAACGCTTTGCTTGAACCACGATGTTGTTTCATGTCTCTCCTCCGTTGGTCTTCACGTCCGAACTACGTCTGCTCGCGAGCGGCCGCCGTGACGGCATTACTGCGCTACCGCTCGCTATTTCCTGGTAAACGCAACCGCCGCGACGATGATCACGCCCTTGATCACCAGTTGCAGCGACGAACTGACGCCGAGCAGCACCAGTCCGTTATTGAGCGTGCCGATGATCAGACTGCCAAGCAGCGTCCCCAGCACGAAGCCGCGGCCGCCGAACAGACTGCAGCCGCCGAGCGTGACGGAGGCGATCACATCCAGTTCCATGCCTTGCACCACATCGGGCCGCGCCGCATGCGAGCGGGCGGAAAGCACGAGCGCGGCGAGCCCGGCCAGCATGCCGGTGAGAATGAAGGCGAGGGTGGTTACGCGCCGCGTGTTGATGCCCGAATAGAGCGCGGCGGTCGGATTGCCGCCCGCCGCATAGATCTGCCGTCCGAACACGCTGTAGTGCAGCAGCAGAATGCCCGCGATCACGGCGAGCAGCGTCCAGATGATCGGCACCGGCACGCCGAAAATGTCGCCTTCGCCGAAGATCGCGATAAACGAGTCGTTGTCGATGATCACGGGCTTGGTGGTCGTGACCATCAGCGCGAGTCCGCGCGTGGCGCTCAATGTGCCGAGCGTGACCAGAAACGAAGGAATGTTGACCCGCGTGGTCACGATCCCATTGATCGCGCCGACAATCGCGCCGGTGCCGATCCCGGCGATCGCGCCGATCACCCAGTTGTTGCCCAGATAGGTCATGGCGAGCGCGGCGGACATGCCCGAGAGCGCCAACGTGGATCCCACCGACAGATCGATCTGCCGCGCAATGATCACGAAGGTCATGCCGATCGCGATGATCGAGACGAGCGCGGTTTGCCGGCCGATATTCAGGAAGTTGTCGATAGACAGGAACCATGGCGACGCGAAGCTGAACACCACCAGCAGAATCGCGAACGCAGCATAGAGCGCATAGGGCCGGTCGCCTTGCAGCAGGGCTCGCGCGATGCGCCGCATACGGCTTTTCTGCGGCGGCGATGCCTGCCGTTCGGACGTCAGCGGCGAGACGGATTCGTTCATATTGCTTGCGCCTCGATGGAAGAACGGGACAGTTGGATCAGGTGATGCAACGCTTCGGCGTTGGCGAGTTCGGCGCGCTCGACGGTCTTGACGATCGAGCCGTCCGCAACAATCGAGATCCGGTCGCACAGGCGCAAGAGTTCATCCAGGTCCGACGACACGACGAGCACGCCGGTTCCGGCCCGGGCGGCGTCATTCACCACGCCGTAGATTTCCTCGCGCGCGCCCACGTCCACGCCGACCGTTGGTTCGTCGAGTAGAAGGACCCGCGGGCGCGGGTGATTCCACTTCGCGAACACCACTTTCTGCTGATTGCCGCCGGATAGAAACTTGACCGCGGTGGAAGGGCCGGGCGCCTTGACGGACAGCTCCTTCATGGAGCGCTTTGCCTGCTGCACAGCCGCCTGACTGCGCAACCATCCCCAGCGGGAAAAATGCGGCAGGCGCGGCAGCGTCAGATTGCGTTCGATCGAATGATCGAGCACGAGCCCTTCGAGATGACGGTCCTCCGGCACCAGTGCCACGCCGAGTTGAATGGCTTCGGCGGGCGTGATGCGCGAACGCGCGCGACCGTCGATCTCGATGGCGCCGGCGTCGACCGTGCGAAGGCCAAAGATGGTTTGCAGAATCTCGGTGCGCCCGCTGCCGATCAGCCCCGCGAGCCCGTGGATTTCGCCGCGGCGAAGCAATAGATCGACGTGACGCAGCCGGTCGTTGCTGACGTTCGATAGCTTGAGCACGGGCGCGGCGGTGGCATCGGCTGCTTCGTCGTGTACCGCCGACGCGCTGGCCGGTTCCGCGGCAATCGCGCCATCGCCCACGGCGGTCTTCTGCCGTGCCTGCAACGCGGCATGACCGGAGCCGACGATCGCCGCCACCAGTTGCTTCATATCCGTTTTCGAAGTCTCGAACGTGCCGGCATTGGCGCCGTCACGGAACACGGTAACGCGCTGCGAAATCCGGAACACCTCGTTCAACCGGTGCGTCACATAGATCACGCCCACGCCGCGCGCCGTGACCGCGCGAATCGCGTCGAACAGAATCTGCTCTTCGCCGCCGGTCAATGCGGAAGTGGGTTCGTCGAGAATCAGGACCCGCACTTCGCCCATCAAGGCTTTGCAGATCTCCGTCATTTGCCGGTAGGGGAAGGGCAGCGCGCCGACCTGTGTCTTCGGATCGAGCGGGATGCCATGCGAGCGCAAGAATTCGCCCACCGTGGCCATGAGCTGGCGGTTCTTCACAAAGCCAAGGCGTGTGCGGGGCTCGCGGCCCAACATGAGATTGGCGCCGACGGAAAGCGATTCGACGAGACTCAGGTCCTGATAGACCACGGCGACACCCGCATCGCGCGATTGCGCCGGCGAGTCGAACGCGACTTTCTGTCCGGCGATTTCGATCACGCCGTCGTCATACGCATGCACGCCGCTGAGGATCTTGATCAGCGTGGACTTGCCCGCGCCGTTTTCGCCGAGCAGCGCATGGACTTCGCCGGGAAACACTTCGAGGTTGACGCCGCGCAGCGCTTGCACGCCGCCAAATCGCTTGGTGACGCCCGCAACACGGATCAATGGAACCCGAGGCGATGACGCGGCCGCGACCGCAACCGGCTCACTCATCTGGCATGTCTCCTTCGTCCACGCGACGACATTCTTTTCTTTATCTAACGCTAGCCGGCCGACAACCGTGTTGTGATCTTCGCATCATGAATATGGTGCGTCAATAACATTGGCGGGCACCAAGCGCGTTTATCCGCTTGTTGATGTCATGATTGCTCGCAAAGCTTGTTATGATTCTATCAATCGTTGTAGCATAAGTGCGAACAAATTGCCGGCGGCTGTTGTGCGTCGCATCATATTTTCGGATGTCTTATGCCAGAAGCTCCATTGCAGTCTTCCTCGGTCGTCGCGCTGCGCGGCACACCGCTCGTCCATCCGGTGCGCAATCCCGGCATGCCGTTCGACGCCTCGTGGCTCGACGGCCTGCGCGTCAATCAGTCGGCCGTGGAACGGCGCACCGCCACACTCGGCACGCGTCGCAGCGTCAAGAAAGATGCACAGGCGGCGTGGCTGCTGAAGGCCATCACCTGCATCGACCTCACCACGCTCAACGGTGACGACACCGAGGGGCGCGTGCGCCGCCTCTGCGCGAAAGCGCGCCAACCGGTGCGCGCCGATCTGCTCGAAGCGCTCGGCATTGCGCCGCAAGGCATCACGACGGGCGCGGTGTGTGTCTATCACCGCTTCGTTGCGGCGGCAGTCGATGCGCTGCACGGCAGCGGCATTCCGGTTGCGGCGGTCTCCACGGGTTTCCCCGCCGGGCTGATTCCGCATCCACTGAAGCTGAAAGAGATCGAAGCCTCGGTCGCGGACGGCGCGCGGGAAATCGATATCGTCGTTACGCGTGAATATGTGCTGACCGGCAACTGGCAGGCGCTCTACGACGAAGTGCGGGACTTCCGCGCGGCCTGCGGTCCGGCGCATCTGAAGGCGATTCTCGCCACCGGCGACATTCGCACGCTCTCGAATGTGGCGCGCGCCTCGATGGTCTGCATGATGGCCGGCGCCGACTTCATCAAGACCTCCACCGGCAAGGAAGGCGTCAATGCGACGCTGGATGTGTCGCTCGTCATGGTGCGCATGATCCGCGAGTACCAGGAGCGCACCGGCGTGCTGATCGGCTTCAAGCCGGCGGGCGGCGTGTCGACGGCGAAGTCGGTGCTGTCGTATCAGATCCTGATGAAAGAAGAACTCGGCCGTGCGTGGCTCGAACCGGAACTCTTCCGGATCGGCGCATCGAGCCTGCTGGCCGATATCGAACGCCAGCTCGAACATTACGTGAGCGGCCGTTACTCCGCTTTCAACCGTCACCCCGTAGCCTGAACAGAAGACCGATCCCATGAGCGTAGCCGAGTATTTTTCATCGATGGAGTACGGTCCCGCACCCGAGGACGATCAACCCGCGCGCGCCTGGCTGGCGCAGCATGAGGGCAGTTTCGGGCATTTCATCGGCGGTGCGTGGCATGCGCCCGCAACCGATGAGCGCTTCGCCTCGCACGCACCCGCCACGGGCGAGCAGCTCGCGGATATTGCCCAGGGCGATGCGGCCGATATCGACGCCGCAGTCGCCGCCGCGCGCGCCGCACAGCCTGGCTGGTTCGCGTTGGGCGGCGCGGGACGCGCGCGCCATCTGTATGCGCTCGCGCGCATGGTGCAGCGTCACAGCCGGCTGTTCGCCGTGCTCGAAGCGCTCGATAACGGCAAGCCGATCCGCGAAACGCGCGATATCGACGTGCCGCTCGTCGCGCGCCACTTTCTGCATCACGCGGGTTGGGCCCAGTTGCAGGAGAGCGAGTTCGCCGACCAGGCGCCGCTCGGCGTAATCGGGCAAATCGTGCCGTGGAATTTTCCGCTGCTCATGCTTGCGTGGAAGATCGCACCGGCCATCGCCATGGGCAATTGCGTGGTCCTGAAGCCAGCCGAATACACGCCGCTCACCGCGTTGTTGTTCGCCGAACTCGCGCATCGCGCGGGCTTGCCGGCCGGCGTGCTGAATGTCGTCACCGGTGACGGGCGCACGGGCGCGGCTTTGGTCGAGCATCCTGACGTGGACAAGATCGCCTTCACCGGTTCGACCGAAGTCGGCCGGCTGATCCGGGCGGCCACGGCTGGTTCGGGCAAATCGCTGACGCTCGAACTCGGCGGCAAGTCGCCCTTCATCGTGTTCGACGACGCGGATCTGGACGGCGCGGTGGAAGGCGTCGTCGACGCGATCTGGTTCAACCAGGGCCAAGTGTGTTGCGCGGGCTCGCGGCTGCTGATGCAGGAAGGCGTCGAAGCGCGATTCATCGCGAAACTGAAACGGCGCATGGAGACGCTGCGCGTGGGCTCGTCGCTCGACAAGAGCATCGACCTCGGCGCGATCGTCGATCCAGTGCAGCTCGAGCGCATCCAGTCGCTGGTGGAAACCGGCCGTCGTGAAGGCTGCTCGGTCTGGCAGTCGCCCGAGACGACGTTGCCGGCCGGCGGCTGCTTCTATCCGCCGACGCTCGTGACCGGCGTGGCGCCGGCGTCCACGCTGGCGCAGGAAGAGATCTTCGGACCGGTGCTGGTGACGATGAGCTTTCGCACGCCCGACGAAGCGATTGCGCTCGCCAACAACTCGCGCTACGGACTCGCCGCGAGCGTGTGGAGCGAAACCATCGGCCGCGCGCTCGATGTCGCGCCGCGCCTGGCGTGCGGCGTCGTCTGGATCAACGCGACGAATCTGTTCGACGCGTCGGTCGGCTTCGGCGGTTATCGGGAATCGGGGTATGGCCGCGAAGGCGGACGTGAGGGCATCTACGAATACCTGAAACCGCGAGCCTGGCTCAATCTTCCGGAGCGCCGCACAGCGCGCAGCGCGGGCGGCACCACCGCCTCGCTCGACCCGTTGTCCAATGTCACATCGATTGACCGCACCGCGAAGCTCTTTATCGGCGGCAAGCAGGCGCGGCCGGACAGCGGCTATTCGCTGCCGGTTCACGCGCCGGACGGCACGCCCGTCGGCGAAGTGGCCGCGGGCAATCGCAAGGACATCCGCAACGCGGTCGAAGCAGCACGCGCCGCGCAGAAGTGGTCGCAGGCGAGCACGCATAACCGCGCGCAGGTGCTGTTCTATCTGGCGGAAAACCTGGCCGTGCGCGCGGACGAATTCGTGCGCCAGCTCATGGTGCGAAACGGTGCGACGGAGGGCGCGGCGCGAGCGGAAGTGGACGCTTCGGTACAGCGTCTCTTCACTTACGCCGCGTGGGCCGACAAGTTCGACGGCGCCGTGCATACGCCGCCGCTGCGTGGTGTTGCGCTGGCCATGCATGAGCCGCTCGGCGTGATCGGCATTGCCTGTCCCGACGAAGCGCCGCTGCTCGGTTTCGTCTCGTTGGCGGCGCCCGCGCTGGCCATGGGCAACCGCGTGGTGGTGGTGCCGAGCGAGGCGTCGCCGCTCACGGTCACGGATTTCTATCAGGTCGCCGAAACCTCGGACGTGCCCGGTGGCGTGCTGAACATCGTCACCGGCGAACGCGGCGCGTTGCTACCGGCGCTCGCCAAGCACGACGATGTGGATGCGCTCTGGTGCTTCGGCAGCGCGGCGGATTCGACGCTGGTGGAGCGCGAATCGATCGGCAATCTGAAGCGGACATTCGTCGATCATGGCCGCCAGTTCGACTGGTTCGACCGTTCGAGCGAAGGCCGGCCGTTCCTGCGTCAGGCTGTGCAGGTGAAGAACATCTGGATACCGTACGGCGACTGACAGGCCGCCGTACCGACACGCTGAACGACATGCACGCCAACCAGAAAATGGAGGAGACAACGTGCTGAAGAATCTGGATCTGCAGTTCCATGCCGAGGTGCCGCGCGCATCTCTGGCGCCGCAAGACATTCCCTTGAACCCGGCTGTTCAGGAGCAAGGGGAACGCGCATGAATACGTCTTCGCAACAAAACGGACGCGTCGTCATTCTCGGCATCTATGTGACCGATCTGACGTTTCGCGCCGGCCGTATGCCGCAGATCGGCGAGACCATCGCGGGCTCGGCGTTCGCGATGGGGCCAGGCGGCAAGGGTTCGAATCAGGCGGTGGCCGCCGCGCGCGCCGGCGCCGACGTGGTGTTCTGCACCCGCATCGGCGACGACGCGTTCGGCGCCATTGCGCGCGCTACGTGGGCCGCGGAAGGCATCACGGCGCGCGCCTCGGTGATCGAGGGCGTCTCGACGGGCGCGGCGCATATCTTCGTCGACGACAACACCGGCATGAACGCGATCATCGTCGCATCCGGCGCGGCCGGCACGATGGAGCCCGCCGATGTCGACGCAATCGAAGCCGATATCGCCTCTGCCCGTGTTTTCGTCACGCAGCTCGAACAGCCGCTCGAGGCCGCGCGGCGCGGGCTCGAAGTGGCGCGCCGGCATGGCGTCATCACCGTGTTCAATCCGGCGCCCGCGTTGCCGCTCGACGACGGTATCTTCCCGCTGTGCGATTACATCACCCCGAATGAAACCGAAGCGACCGCGCTCACCGGCGTGCCGATCGCGAATGCCGACGACGCCCGGCGCGCCGCCGACGTGCTGCTCGCCAAGGGCGTCGGCACCGTCATCGTTACGCTGGGCGAGGGCGGCGCGCTGCTGCATTCGGCGACGCAATCGATTCTCGTGCCCGCGTACTACTGCGGCCGCGTGGTGGAAACCGCCGGCGCGGGGGATGGCTTCACAGGCGGCTTCGCGGCCGCGCTCGCGCGCGGCGACGACGCGGTCACCGCATTGCGATTTGGTTGCGCGCTCGCCGGCATTTCCGTGACGCGTCCGGGCACGGCGCCTTCCATGCCGACGCTCGACGAAGTGAACCAGGTATTGAAGCAGCCGACGCAGCCGAACCAGCCGGCCGGCATGTCCCAGGCATCCTGATCGATTGCGAAGGTTGAAGGAGCGTATCGTCACCATGAAGTCAACGTTCACCGCTGGAAAACTGTTCGGCGACCGGCAACTGAATTTTCTGCTGATCGTCAACGTGCTCGTCGTGCTGGTCGCGACGTGGCTTTCGCACGGCCAGTTCGTCGATATCGACAATCTGCAGTCGATGGGCGGGCAGTTGCCCGAACTCGGCCTGCTGGCGCTCGGCATCATGCTCTCCATGGTGTCGGGCAACGGCGGCATCGACCTGTCCGGCGTCGGACTCGCCAATCTGTCCGGCATGGTCGCCGCACTGATCGTGCCGCGCTTCGTCAGCGGCGACGACTCGCCTGCGCTCTACACGTCGCTCTTCTGCGTGATCGTGGTGACGATGGGCCTGCTCGGCGGGCTGCTGAACGGCGTGGTGATCGCACGGCTCAGACTCACGCCGATTCTCTGCACGCTCGGCACGCAGTTGCTGTTTACCGGCTTCGCGGTGGTGCTCAGCAATGGCGCTTCCGTACATGTGGATTACGTGGACCCGTTGTCGAATATCGGTAACGGTACGGTGTTTCAGGTGCCGATCGCGTTCTGCATCTTTATCGCGGCCGTGATCGTGCTGGGCTGGCTGCTCAAACGCAGCCCGTTCGGCCTGCGTCTGTATCTGATGGGCACCAATCCCAAAGCGGCGTTCTATGCCGGCATTCCGCGCGCGCGGATGCTGATCATGACCTATGCCATGTGCGGCGTGCTTGCGTCGCTGGCCGGGCTGATCAGCGCGACGCATACGTCCAGCGCGAAATGGGACTACGGCAACTCCTATCTGCTGATCGCGATCCTGATTGCCGTGATGGGCGGAGTGAATCCCGCCGGCGGGCACGGCCGCATCATCTGCGTGTTTTTCGCCGCGACGGTGCTGCAGTTTCTCTCCAGCCTGTTCAATCTGATGGGCGTATCGCAGTTCTTCGGCGATTGCGCGTGGGGGTTTCTGTTGCTGCTGTCGCTCGCGTTTGCGGGCGGCGAACGGGTGCGCGCGATTTTCGGCTTCGGCGGTGGCGCGGGCGCAGGTGCCTCGGCGAATGCGGCGCCCAAGCGTTAGCGGGCGCCGGACAAAGGTTTCAGTACACGGCGGACAACGAGCCCTGGCTGTCCGCGACGGTGAAATGGGCGACATCGAACCAAAAAGGAGACATCGCATGAAATTGACTCGACTGGGTGCCGCGCTCGCAGCAGGCGCATTGACGATTGGCGTCATCGCCGCAGCGCAGGCTGCCACCAACGAGACCATCGTCACGGTCGTCAAGGTGACCGGCATCAACTGGTTCAACCGCATGGACGACGGCGTGAAGCAGTTCGCCAAGGACAACCCTGGTGTCAACGCTTATCAGACCGGCCCCGGCCGGGCGGATGCGGCCCAGCAACTGAAAATCATCGAAGACCTGATCGCCAAGAAGGTGACGGCGATCGCCGTGGTGCCCTACGATCCGCCGACGCTCGAACCGGCGCTCAAGAAGGCGATGGATCGCGGCATCAAGGTGGTCACGCATGAAGCCGACAACGCCAAGAACACGATGGTGGACATCGAAGCGTTCGACAACACCGCCTACGGTGCCGGCCTGAACGAACGGCTCGCCTCGTGCATGCACGACGACGGCAAATGGGCCGTGCTGGTCGGCTCGCTCGGCAGCCGCTCGCAGGTGCAGTGGGCGGACGGCGGCATCGGCAACGCCAAGGCCAAGTATCCGAAGATGAACCTGGTCGAGCCGAAGCTCGAAACCAACAACGACGGCGAACGCGCCTATGAAGTCGCGAAGGAAGTGCTGCGCAAGCATCCGGACCTGAAGGGCTTCCAGGGCTCGTCGTCGCTCGACGTGATCGGCATTGGCCGGGCGGTGGAAGAGGCGGGTATGCAGGGCAAGATCTGCGTGTACGGCACGGGCCTGCCGACTGAAGCCGGAAAGTTCCTCGAAAGCGGCGCCATTAATGGCATCGCATTCTGGGATCCGAAGCTCGCGGGCATCGCCATGAACAAGGTCGCGCAGATGCTGATCGACGGCAAGACGGTCGAGAACGGCGCCGACCTCGGCATTCCGGGCTACACGAAGGTGACGGTCGCGAAAGGACCGGGCAAGGGCATCATCGTGCGCGGTCAGGGCTGGGTGAACGTCGACAAGACGAACTACAAGCAGTATCCGTTCTGATCGGGCTTTGGCTTCATGTGTCACGGCGTCCCGCAAAGGGGACGCCTCAACTTGCGACTCGTCACCATGAATCAAGACGCAACCTCACCGAAGTCACCGCAGTCCGACACGCCGCAACCGTTTCTCCAGGTTGTCGGCGTGCACAAGCGCTTCACCGGCGTGTATGCGCTGCGCGGCGTGAGCCTGTCGTTCGAGCGCGGTCAGATCTATCACCTGCTGGGTGAAAACGGCTGCGGCAAGAGCACGCTCATCAAGATCATCTCCGGTGCACAGCCACCTGATGAAGGCGAACTCGTGATCGAAGGCGTGCGGCACGCGCGGCTCTCCGCGCTCGAATCGCTCGCTGCCGGTATCGAAACCGTGTATCAGGATCTTTCGCTGCTGCCCAATATGAACGTGGCTGAAAACGTCGCGCTCACCTCCGAGCTGGCCACGCACGCGGGCAAGCTCGCCCGCACCTTCGACCGGCGCGAACTGGCGCGCACGGCGGCACGCGCGCTCGAAGCGGTCGGGCTGCCGGGCAGCGCGGAATTTCAGGCAACGCTCATCGAGCAATTGCCGCTCGCCACCCGGCAACTCGTGGCGATTGCCCGCGCGATTGCCAGCGAGGCCAAGTTCGTCATCATGGACGAGCCCACCACCTCGCTCACGCAGAAGGAAGTCGACAATCTGATTGCCGTGCTCGCCAATCTGCGCGCGCAGGGCGTCACCGTTCTGTTCGTGAGCCACAAACTCGACGAGTGCTACGCGATCGGCGGCGAAGTAATCGTGCTGCGCGACGGGCAGAAAATGGCGCAAGGGCCGATCGCGCAATTCACCAAGGCGCAGATCAGCGAGCTGATGACAGGCAGGCATCTGTCGAGCGAGCGTTATCGCGAAGGCGCATGCGAGCGCAACGTCGTGCTCGACGTGCGAGGTTATACGCGCGCCGGCCAGTTCAGCGATGTGTCGTTCTCACTGCACGGCGGCGAGATTCTCGGCATTACCGGCCTGCTCGATTCGGGGCGCAACGAACTCGCGCGTGCGCTGGCGGGCGTCGCGCCGGCTCAATCCGGGCAGGTCACGCTCGACGGCAAGGCCGTTTCACTGCGCACGCCCTCGGACGCGAAAGCACATCGCATCGGCTATGTACCGGAAGACCGCCTGAATGAAGGGCTTTTTCTCGACAAGTCGATTCGCGACAACGTGATCACCGCGATGATCTCCAGCCTGTGTGACCGCTTCGGCCAGATCGACCGCACGCGCTCACAGGCGCTCGCGGAACAGACCGTGAAGGATTTGCAGATCGCCACGCCGGGCGTCGACAAACCCGTGCAATCGCTGTCGGGCGGCAACCAGCAGCGCGTGCTGATCGGCCGCTGGCTCGCCATCGACCCGCGCGTGCTGATCCTGCATGGACCGACGGTCGGCGTCGACGTCGGCTCGAAGGACATTATTTACCGCATCATGCAGCGCCTGTCGCAACGCGGCATCGGCATCATTCTGATCAGCGACGATTTGCCCGAACTGTTGCAGAACTGCGACCGCATTCTGATGATGAAGAAAGGGCGCGTGGCAAGCGAATACCAGGCCGACACGCTGAGCGAAGCCGATCTGTATCACGCGTTGCTTTCCGAAGCCGCATAAAGGACGTTTCCACTCATGAACTCGCGCATCGATTCGCGCCTGAACCAGACCATGACCACCCCGACCGTTGTCGAAGTCGCTCCCGAGGTCAAGCCGCCGAGTTTGCGGACCAGGCTCGCGCGCAATCCCGAATGGTTCACCGTCGCGTTGATCGCGGTGACGTGCCTGGTTGTCGGCGCGATCAATCCGCGCTTCTTCCAGTTGGCCACGCTGTTCGATCTGTTGCACTCCGCCACCACGATGTCGCTGTTCGCGCTGGGCACGCTCGTGGTGCTCGCCTCCGGCGGGATCGACGTCTCGTTCACCGCGATTGCCGCGCTGACCATGTACGGCATCACCAAAGCCGTGTTCGCGTGGTGGCCGGATGCGCCATTCGCGCTGATTCTGATCACGGGCGCGCTCGGCGGCATCGTACTCGGCGTGGTCAACGGGCTGCTGGTGCATCGGCTGAAAGCGCCTTCGCTGATCGTCACGATCGGCACGCAATATCTGTATCGCGGGCTGCTGCTGACGTTTATCGGCACGACGTTCTTCATGAATATCCCGCACAGCATGGATCATTTCGGCCGCATTCCGCTGTTTTTCTATCACACCGCCGACGGCTTACGCGCCGTGTTGCCGGTATCGGTGGTGGCGCTGGTGGCGGCCGCGGTGCTCACCTGGTGGCTGTTGAACCGCACGATGATGGGACGCGGCGTTTATGCAATGGGCGGCAGCCTCGCGATTGCCGAACGGCTCGGCTACAACCTGCGCGCGATCCATCTGTTCGTATTCGGCTATACCGGCATGCTCGCCGGCATTGCAGGGATTCTGCACGTGTCGAACAACCGGCTTGCGAATCCGTTCGATCTGGTGGGCTCGGAGCTCGATGTGATCGCCGCGGTGATTCTGGGCGGCGCGCGTATTACGGGCGGCACCGGCACGGTCGCCGGCACGTTGCTCGGCGTGGTGCTCGTCACGCTGATCAACAGCGTGCTGATTCTGGTGGGTGTGCCGAGCACCTGGCAGAAGGTGATTATCGGCGCGTTTATTCTGATCGCCGGTACGCTCTTCGCCTTGCAGCGCAAGAATTGAGGACCGGGCTGCGACCTGTGCGTTGCGCGGTCGCGGCCCGCGATGCACGGGCCGCAAGTGCGCTTATCGGCGCTTGCGATGCTCCTGGCCTTTCTCGGTGATGATGGAATCGAAGTCGTCGACTTGCGAAAAGCGCACCGCCTTGACTACGCCTAACTTGCTCTGATCCACCACCAGATGCCGTTCGACCGCGCTTGCCATGGCTGCCTGCTTGAGCGCGACCTCATGGAAATTCCAGCAGGTGACGCCGCGCGCAGTGTCCACGCCGCCGGCGGAAATGAACGCCTTGTTGATCCCCATGCGGCGCAGCATCTCCAGACTTTCTTCACCCGCGAACGAATCTGACGAGGGCACGTAGACGCCGCCCAGCAGAATCATTCGTACATTCGGTTTGCGCCGCAGAATCTCCGCGACATTCAGCGAATAGCACACCACCGTGACGTGCCGCTCGACCGGAATCAGCCGGGCCAGCGTGGTGAGTGTCGTGCCGCAATCGATGAACAGCGTTTCGTTATCGCCGATGAGTCCCGCCGCGACCGCCGACGCTTCGGCCTTGGCCTGCGCGAAGTGATCTTTTTCTTCTTCGAGCGAGTAGCCGGCGTTATTGGGTACGTCGGTCGCGCTGACGATATAGCCGCCAAGATACGTGAACCGTTCCGGACTGCCTGCGATGTCGCGCCGGACAGTCATTTCCGAAACGCCCAGCAAGCCAGCGGCGTCGCGCAGGCGCATCACGTTTTGCCTTGCCAACGCATCGGCAAGGGCGCGGAGGCGGTCGGGTTTCAGCATGGGGATCCTGTCGCGCGATGTGTGGGTGGGCGTTATGTTTTGTTCGATTTGATGAAAGAATTATAACAAGAGGAGGTGCGCGCGGCGAGCGCGATGTGAGATCGGTGAGAGCGGGAATTTACGTCCGCGGCACGTGCGTGGTCGCGTTATTTCTTTGCTGACGACCCGAGAAGATGTTCGAGAGCGCCGTCTCCATAGGTCCGCATCACTTCGGAAATAATCACCTGGTATCCGTTCAGCCAGTTCGACTGAGCAGCTTTTGCCTCCAGATGCGCCGGATGCTGAATCAGCATTTGAAGCGCATCGAGCGATTGCCAGTAATACACGTTAGACGTCAAACCGGTGGCGCTGTTTTCCCACGTTTCTTCGCCCAGGTAGCCCGGTATCGTCTTCGCGACTTTCGCGATTTCCTGATCAAGACGATGAAACGTGTCGTCGAATTGCTTCGTGGCAAAAATGAACGTGGATGAATACATGCTGCTGATCCGACGGAAAAGGTTGTGACGCTACGTCTCGGGGTTCGTGCCGAAGAGCTCGAAGCGGGCGGGCCGACTGTGGCCTCAGCGCACCTTGCATTGTAAGCGGGGGCACCTCCACCTCACCGGCGACGTGACTCAACAGGGTGCCGTGGCGATTGACGACGATCGCCACAATCCCATGAATCGCGCCTTTCAATGCTCAATGGTTGATTTCTTCGAGCCGCAGTCCGTTGGTCCTGGGGCCGAACGCACCGATCGAAATCATCACAGCCGCCATGCACACGGTGATGCCGGTAAACACGCCTGCCACGCCAAAGTCACGCAACAGGAAGGCGATGATGAAACCCGACATCATGGCGCCAATACGGCTGGCCGAATACACAATGCCATTCGCCCGGCAGCGCACCGCGGTCGGGAACAACTCGGACTGGTAAGCGTGATAGCACACCGAGATCGTCTGCCCGGCGAGGCTGATCAACACACCCAGCACAATCAGAGGTCCGACCGATTTCATCTGGCCGAACATCAATCCGAACACGATAACCGCGAGCGCTCCGCCGACAATCAGCCATTTGCGCTGCACCTTGTCCGCGTACAGCATGGCGAGCATGGGACCGACAGGCAGGGCAATCGCGATCACGAACGAATACAGCAGGCTTTTGGTCACGGTGATGCCTTGCCCGATAAGCAGCGTCGGTACCCAGTTGGCAAAGCCGTAATAGCCGATCGCCTGGCAGAAGTTGAAGACGATGAGCATGATCAGACGCGAACGGTAAGGCGGTTGAAGCAGCTCGGCAAGCGAGGCACGGCGATGCGCGGGCTGTTCAACGGCAGATGCGGGAGGCGGCAACGCACGACCCAACTGCTTCACGGCCTTCGCCTCCATCGTCGCGACAATGCGCTCGGCTTGCTCCTCACGACCATGTGACGCGAGCCAGCGCGGGCTTTCCGGCACGATGCGGCGAATGAACCACACGAATATCGCGCCGATCGACCCGACGAGCACGACACAACGCCAGCCGTCGATGCCGAACACGGTGGTCGGCACGAGCCAGTAGGAGAGGATCGCGGCCACCGGCGCGGCGGCGAACATGACCATCTGGTTGAAGGCCATCGCGCGGCCACGCATATGCTGGGGGACGAGTTCGGTGACGTAACTGTCGATCGTCACGATCTCGATTCCCACGCCGATGCCGGTGATGAAACGCCACAGAATGACGCCTTCGGGCGTGGTCTGGAATGCCATGATCGCCGAGCCCACGGAGTACCACAGCAGCGAGAACGTGAACACGGCGCGGCGGCCATAACGGTCGGGGAGCCAGCCAAATCCGAACGTACCGACGAAGAGGCCCGCGAACGTGGCCGCGATAAAGCCCGCAATCCCCTGAAAACCGAAGAACGCAGCCGTGGTGGTTTTCAACAGGCCGCTCTTCGCCATACCCGGCGCGATATAACCCGTGAAGATCAGGTCATACACTTCGAAAAACCCGCCGAGCGAGATGAGGAACACCATCAGCCAGATATAGCGGGTGGCGGGCAAGCGGTCCATCCGCGCGGAAAGTACTGCGGCGGTACGTGAGTGCGCTCGGGTATCGGTTGTTACGATGGGCGGAATATCCGTAGTGATGACGCGTTGCATGACTGTCTCCTTGATATGTCCCGCGGTTGTCTCAAGCCGCTGCCCGGCCGGTCAGGCGGGCGAGGATTTCCTGCGTATGCTCGCCGACACGGGCCAGCGCCTGACGCACGCCGGGGCGGCGTCCACCCATCAGCAGGGGCAGAAGCACGACCTCCGTCATGCCGTCCTCGGTTTCCATCGGCACCAGACCGCCGCTTGCCTTCAGATGCGGATCGTCGAGCAACTGGTCGGGCCGCATGATCGGCGCGTAAGGAATGCCGGCGGCTTCGAGCTTCAGCGAGAGTTCGCCGGCGCGGTGATGCTTGAGGATTTCGCCAAGGCGAATCAGCAGTTCAGGTCGCACCGCGACACGTAGCGCGTTGTTGGCGAACTGCGGTTCGGCAGCGAGATCGGGCCGTTCCAGTACGTCACACAACGTGATGAACTGCTTGTCGCTCACGGCGCCGATAAAGAGCTGTTCGTCGTCGGCAAGTGTGAAAACGTCGTAGACGCTCCATGCCGAAACGCGCGAAGGCATGGGCGGCGGCGGCTCCTTCGTCATCGCGTACTGCTGCATGTGCTGACCGCTCAGGAACACGCAGTTCTCGAACAGCGCACTCTGGATTTCCTGACCGCGTCCCGTCGTATCGCGCTCGCGCAGCGCGGCCAGTACACCGATCGCGCCGAACATGCCGCCCATGATGTCGTTGACGGAAGTGCCCGCGCGCAGCGGTCGGCCCACAGGTCCTGTCATATAAGAGAGACCGCCCATCATCTGCACGACTTCGTCGAGCGCGAGGCGCTTTTCGTACGGCCCCGGCAGAAAGCCTTTGTGCGACACGTAGATCAGATTTGGATAGATCTTCGAGAGCGTTTCGTAGTCGAGTCCGAGTTTCGCCATCAGGCCCGGCCGGAAGTTTTCCAGCATCACATCGCACTGGCCGATCAGTTCAACCGCGGCGGCGTGCCCATCAGGCGTATTGATGTCGAGCACCACGCTCTTCTTGTTGCGGTTGAACGAGCGGAAGAAGCCGATGCCGAGTCCCGGCAGCTTGCGCGTCTTGTCGCCGCCCGGCGGCTCGATCTTGATGACTTCCGCGCCGAGGTCGGCGAGGATCATGCCGCAGGTCGGGCCCATGACCATGTGCGTGAACTCGATGACACGCACGCCGGCGAGAGGAAGGGGATTCGGAGTATTCATCATGACCTCAGGCGTTGAGTGATGCGCTCGCAGCGTGCGCGAAAGTTTTCGGCAAACCCGAAAGCCACAGGGCGCCGTGCAGTGTTTCGCTGGACAACCATTGCGCGACCTTTTCCCGCAGAGCAAGCAGGCGGGGCATATCGATGCCGGTGGAGATGCCCATATCGGCAAGCATGAACGCGAGGTCTTCGCTGGCGGCGTTGCCGCTTGCACCCGGCGCATGCGGGCAGCCGCCGATACCGGCGAGCGTCGCGTCGAAGCGGGCCACGCCGGTTTCGAGCGCGGCGAAGACATTGGCGAGAGCGAGACCGCGCGTGTCGTGGAAATGGCCGCACCAGAATTTGTCGCCGGCAATGGCGCGAGCCTTGCCGAACAGTTCGCGCACGGCAGCAGGGCCGCCGTAGCCGACCGTATCGGCAATGCTCACGCGATCCGCGCCGGCGTCGAGAAGCCCTTGCATGCAGCGCAGCACTTCGGCCTGATCGACCGCACCCTGGATCGTGCAGCCGAATGCAGTACCGATGCCGCCTTCGATCAACGTCTTCGAGCCGGCGGCGTCACGTGCCGCACGAATGCGGGCGACTTCGGCGATCACTTCGTCGGGTGTTTTGCGGAGGTTGGCGAGGCTATGAGCGTGACTGGCGGACAGCGGCACCAGCATCAGATCGGCTTGCGATTCGATCGCGCGTTCGGCGCCCTTGAAGTTCGGCACGAGCACCGAGACGAGCAGGCCGGGTAGGGTTTTCGCGTACGCCACCAGTTCGGCGGTGTCCGCGAGTTGCGGCATGAGTTTGGCGGGAACGTACGAGCCGACTTCGATTTCGCGCTGACCGGCGGCATAAGCACCGGCGATCCATTCGATCTTGCGCTCGGTGGAAAGAATGGTCTGAATGCTCTGAAGGCCGTCCCGCAAGCCAACTTCGCGAATGACGACGCTCGAGGGGAACGAGGACATCGGTGTCTCCTGAATACCTGCCAGTCATGGGTGCTGGCGATGTCGTCACTCTAGACTTTCCACGTTTGCCATAAAGAGGTATTTTGGAACGGGTGAGATTCCCATATGGAAAGTAAAGGGCAGGTGAGGAGACAGGCATGCGAGACATCGATCTCAAGACGCTGCGGCTATTCGTGGCCGTCTGCGAGCACCGCAACATGGGCCGCGCGGCGGAAGAAGAACATATCGAGCCGTCCGCGATCAGCAAGCGGATCGCACAACTGGAGACCGACCTCGGCGTGCCGCTGCTCACGCGCTCGCGCCGCGGGGTCCAGCCGACGCCGGCAGGGCTGTCCCTGCTGGAACACGCGCGCAATGTTCTGTTCACGATGGACCGGATCGCCAGCGACGTCGCGGCGTTCGGCAGTGGCCTCAGGGGGAGCGTCAGTGTGTGCGCGACGGCCTCCGCGATCGCCGAGGTACTGCTGGACGACATCGCGTCCTTCATGCGCGAGCCGGATAACCAGAACATCCGTGTCGACGTGGAGGAGCATCTGTCCATCGATCTTGTTCGCCAACTCCGGGAAGGCGCGGCGGCCGTCGGCGTGTGCTGGGACAACGCGGACCTCGAAGGCTTGCAGCATCTGCCGTATCGGCAGGACCGGCTGGCGCTGGCCGTCTATCCCGGGCATCCGCTGGCCGGGCTCAAGTCGGTGCGTTTTGAGCAGACGCTCGAGCATGATCACGTCGGCATGCCGCCCTCGACCGCGGTCCATACGATGTTGCAACGCGCGGCCGCGAAAGCGGGGCACACGGTGTCGTATCGCGTGATCGTGTCCAACTTCGACGCCGCGTTCCGGGTGGTCGCCGCGCGACTCGGCATCAGCGTCGTACCGCTCGAAGTGGGGGAAGCCTACAGGCGGATCTTCGACATCGAGACGATTCCGCTGACGAACTCGTGGGCGCTGCGCCAGTTCGTGGTGTGCTTTCGGGAGCTGGGTGCACTGCAGCCCGCCGCGCGGCGCATGGTCGAGCATCTTTCGAATCGGGCGACGTCCGTGGTTTCCTGAAGCAGGTCAGCCGAGCGTCAGGTTCCGACTTTGCATTGCTTCGAACCGGTGGTGCCGATGGCAGACGTCCCAGCGTGGTCCCAAAGGGCTTCGCACTGACGTCCCGTCTGAAGTGAGAGGGGGCGCGAGCGATCCACGCGTCTATACGTATCGATCGCCGGCGCGCTGGGTCGCTCCGGTCACTTCCGGTCGAACGTGACGAGGTCTTTGTCTTTCGAATCGGCGACGAAGACAGCCAGCAATCTGGCCGGTTCCGTAGCACTGGCGTTTTCACTCTCGGTGTGATGAACGCCGGGTTTTTCGGTCCAATGTTCACCCGCGTGGTAGACCTTTTCCTCGCCGTTGTTCACCTGGCTGCGAATGGCGCCGGACAGCACATAACCGACCACGAAAGCCTGACCGTGCCGATGCGCGGGCGATTTGCCGCCCGGCGCATAGTCGACGATCAAGGCTGTCATCTTCTTGCCGGGGACGTTGGCGATTGCTTCGGCGAAAGCGGGTGTAATCGTTTCGCGCGGCGCAGCCGGTTCCCCGGCGAACAGGTCGTGCGATACGGCCGTGAGGGAAAGGCCGGCGAATGCGACGGCCGCGATAAGTGTCCTGGTGTGCATTTCAATACTCTCGAATTCGATAAAACATTAGTATCCCGAATCGATGTCGGCATTCATCTGCGTTCTGATCGGGTGGGCATCAACGCATCAACGCATCAACGCATTAAGGCATTAAGGCGTCATGGCTTCCGTGGCCGTTTCCGTTGTGCGAGACGTTGCCGATTTCGCCCACGTCGCAGCCACTGCCGACAACTCGGAACGTGCCCGCTCGAGTGCCTCGGCTCGCGCCTCCTGGTTGGAGAACTGCAGCGGCTGCGCATCGACGAAGGTGGGGTCCGCGACGCCAAGGAAGCCGAAGGCCGCTTTTAGCGCGGGCGTCAGCGCGTCCATCGAGGAATAGGGCGAGCCCGGACGCAAATCCGCGCCGCGGCTCGTGATGAACAGAACCTTTTGGCGCCCGAGCTGGCCTTCGATGCGGCCGTCGGCGGTATTCACATAGGTCACGTTGGTGCGCGTCACGCTATCGACAAACGCCTTGAAGGCGGAGGGCATCGACCAGTTGTACATGGGCATGGCGAAGACGAGCGCGTCGGCGTCGAGCAGGCGTCGGCACAATGCATCGGAGCCGGCCAGCGTCGCGCGCATGGCAGCGGTGCGTTCGTGCTCCGGCGTGTAGGTGGCGATGGCGAAAGCTTCGCTCACATGGGGCGGCGTATCCACCGTCACATCCAGATAATCGATGTCGAGCTCCACGCCTTCCTCGCGCAGACACTCGATAAAGAACCGGCTCAATGCGCGGGAGTTGGATCGCTCACGCTTGGCGCTCGCATCCACGTGCATTACTTTCATCATTGCTCTCCTTGGCTGGATCACTCAAAAATGGTTGCGGCGTGCGCTGACTGGATGTGCTTACGCTGGCAGCTTGCGGAACGCGATCGCGAAGCGGTTCCATGCGTTGATCGCCGAAATCAGCAGGGTCAGGTCGACCAGCTCCGCGTCGCTGAAGTGGGGGCGCACGGCGGTCCACACGGCGTCGGGCACATGGTCGAGCGAAACCAGGGTCAGCGCCTCAGTCCATTCGAGCGCCGCACGTTCGCGGTCGGTAAAGAAGGGCGTTTCGCGCCACACCACCACGGTGGCCAGGCGCCGTTCGGTTTCGCCGCCATTGCGAGCGTCGGTCGTATGCATATCGACGCAGTACGCGCAGCCGTTGATCTGCGAGGCGCGCAGGCGGACCAGTTCGGTCAGGGATTTTTCGAGCGCCGACTTGCCGATGCGCTCTTCGACGCCGATTAGCGCCTTGATCGCGGCGGGGTTGGCTTTGTAGAAATCGAGACGTTGTTCCATGATTCGCTCCTGAGTGGGATGAGGCGCATCCGGTGATGCGATGGGGGAAGATTAGTCCGCGAATTGGACTCATGGAATAACCAATTTTTAACAAATTCAGGTAACCACTTCTGGCTGTGAGCGTTGAGCGCGCCGAAACGGCCGCCGACATCCCCACCGGCGGTGCGCCGCGTGCTGGGGATCCAATGAAGCAATGTTTGGCGCGGGATGGGAGGTGTCCAGTTACTGCCCAGATCCGGCGATAGCGCTGCTCGCAGCGCCTGACATTGAGGCGCTTATTTCTTGCAGGCTACGGTGGCAGGCTGGTGGCTATACGAGCTAGCTGTGCGCAGGAATGAGCGCGGCAACAGCGACAACAGCGTGGACAGTTGAGCGCCCGTTTTGCCCTTCGGCTGAGTGACAGGTGCCATGCTGGCGCGGTGGTCGCTCGTGTCCGCACGGGCGCCGTTGTTCGGATACGTAAAGCGATCCGGTCATGGACTGCGGTTCAGCAAGACCGACGCAACATGGTGCAACGCGCCGTTAGCATAGGACGTGACCACGGAAAGGAGTGATCCGTCGATCGCACCGGAAATTTCCCTGTGAATACACGCCAGAATGGCCGCGACCAGCAGCACGGAGCCGACCCGTTTAAGGGACTTCCGATGCTGGCCCGATGGCGCAGTGGCGTCTTCCGTCGCTTCATCGGAGATACGATGAGCAAGATATCCGAATCCCTTCATGATGGTCGGCAGATCGGTTGCAACACACCAAGTGTCTGCAATCATGCGCGCGCGTCGAACCAATTTTTTCGCATATCGATAGCAACGCGCAGTCCTGTCGATTCGGACTGTCGCACGGCGCGACGCCGGATCGGCCGCGACGCGCCCCTCGGATAGCGACAGGCTCGCTCAACCGCTCAGTTGCGCGACGCGTTCGGACAGGCGTGCAATCCGGGAGTGATAGAGCGGCGCGTGCGGACAGTTCTTTAGATGCTCGACGCGATCGCGCCAATAGGTAGGTGAGAAGGGCTCTTTCGGCGCGCAAGCGACTACGCGTTCCAGATGAACGAGTTCTCGTTCGAACAGGTGGTGGTGCATGCGATGAATCCCCGTGGAATGGCCAAGGTATTCCGCTCGCAACGTCGCTAACAATCTGACGTTGCGTAGGGCTGCTAATACTGGAATGCGAATGCCGCAGTGGGACCGTCTCGCTGCGTGAAAAATGGGCCGATCTTCCGCGCATGCCGCAGGTCGATCGAAAGGACGAGCCGCCGTTGCTTATCTCCCGAAGAGGGCAACGACGGCCGAACCCCGCAGCGGTTCGTCCGATGCATGGCCAGACGAATCCGTTATTTCGGTGTCACGCATTGCGACGCTCTTCTCTGCGGAAGTGTTCGGTCGCCCTACATGGACACACGACAGCCACTACTACAACAACAGCACAACCCTCTCTCAATTTGCATCCAGCGATTCGTGTCGCTGGCGTTGATCGTCGCGTCAGCAATCGGGTTCGATGTCTCGAACACGTTGCCGCGCGCGATCTTTTTGGTCTCTCAGGCTCTCCCCGGCTACTCGGACGTTTGATTTCGCGTTCCCAGGATGCAGGTGGAACGTGGTCATGGTTGCGTCGCACTGCTACCGCCTGTCCGGGGTTGATCTCCAGGCGATGGCTGAATCGGAACTATTAAAGCAATGACCGTGCCAGGGTGAAACCCGCATAGGGGCAAGGACCTGCGACAGTTGGACGCGTGACATTGGACATTTGCGTCCATAGACTTGGGCGAAATTGGACGATTTCGTCCAATCAGGGGTTCACGACGAATAAACGGGCGAATTCGTCCGCGCGGAACGAAATCGGCCGGCATCGAGGAGAAATGGGGGAGGCGGGCAGGAGCGCTCAAGGCGAGCGTGGCGCGCGCGGCAATCGCATAAAGCGGTCTATGGGCCGATTACGCAATTGCCGCGCCCGAGGGGCGCGGGCAGACGCGCCGCTTACGACTGAAGGCTGACCTTGCTGTAGGTCAAACGGCTGGGGCGCACTTTCATCCGCACCAGCGACACGAGGAAGCTGAAACCGGCCTGATTCGGATCGATCACCGGCACGTAGACGCCCAAGGCCTCGCTAAGCAGCGTGGATACGCGGCTCGCCACGTCCACGAAACCCGTGCAGCCGAGCAGAATCGCCTGCGCGCCGTCTTCCTTGATCGCGGCCATGGCCGCTTCGAAGGTGCGCACCACCACCACGTCGATGTTTTCCAGTTGCGCGACAGGGCAGTCGATCGCCCGGATCGAGGCGAACGTGTCCTGAATCCCGTAAGTCTGCGGATGAGCACGCTGCATCGCGACCGTGCTTTGCAGAATCGTGACGATGGAGAACCGCTGACTGAGCGCGAGCGCCGTGAAAGCCGACGCCGGAAATCCCCCGATGATCGGAATGTCGATCACCTCGCGTGCCGCTTCGACACCGCACATGTCGAAGTCGGTCAGCCAGATGCCGTCAAAGCCGTCATTCGCGATCGACTGGGCGAGTTCGACCACCGGCATGCCGTTTTGCAACCAGTTGGTCCGGTTCTCGATATCGGGATGTCCCTGCGTAATGTTGCGAATCTCGACCTGCACGTCCGGCGGCAGGACCGGCGCGACGGCTTTCATGATGCGGTCGTTGTATTGCGACGTGGCGACGGGCACGAGCACGCAGATGCGAAGTGGGGCGCTCACGATGCTTCCCCCTTGCGTGCGGACTGGAGCGTTTCGAGCGGCACATACGGCCCGAGATAGCCAAGCTTGTTGAGCTGTTCCATGAAGCTGTCGAGAATCAGGCCGGGTTTGCGCAATTCCGCTTCGGCACGCCAGGCGATCAGCGTCACGGGGCGCTTGCCGATTGCCGGGTTCAGCGAACCGTCGTCGTTCACGAGGTCGCCATTGCTGAAAATCGACTGACCTTCGCCGCCGACGAAATACGCGACGCTGTCCGGCGCCAGCACGATCGGCTGCGCACATGCGCTGTCCCACGCGAGCAGCGACTCGTTCTGGTAGATCACCGTGTAGGTACGCTGCCCGGCCTGAATGCGAATCTTGCCGACATCGAAGCCGCCGCTCGTATCCACTTCGGCCGATACCAGTTCGCCGGGTGTGGAGATCGCCCGCGCGGCAAGGTCGCAACGCTCGGCGAGATAGTCGATCATCTGCTGGGCGCTGCCGATCTGCCCGGCCCGCACCGCGCGGCCAAGCTCCAGCGCGCGCTTGAGCGTGCCGCGAATCGGCGTTGCGCGGCCGATGTCGCACGCATTCATGACCCACATGGCGAGGCCGCCGAACTGACCGAATTCGGGATCGGCCACGACCGGACGCATCATCTGTTCGACGATCGCCGACACGTCGCGCTGATGGGTCGGTCCGCCGTTGCTGTCGTTGCGCGGCGTCACGTCGAGCTCCACGCACAGGCCGCCCTGGCTCACGAGAAACGCCGGGCGCGGATCGATCTCGGCGGCCGCGAAAGTGAGCATTGGCAACGACGGCACGGCGCGGCCGGCGCCGTCGGCGTCGATGACCGCCAGCCCGAGTTTCGCCGCCACGAGCGCCGCCACCGTAAAGCCCAGCGCGCCGCTTTCCGGCGGCATGACATAGGCGAGCTTCACGGATTGCGATGCAAGCCGCTTCTGGACGTTCTGCACGGCCGTCACCGGTCCGATCGGATAGGTGGCTGAATTGATGGCTTCAGGCGCGCCGAGATAGGCGACCATGACCGCCGCGCCTTCGGTGGCCTCGTCCACCGAGACGACCTTGACCGTATCCGTCGGGTAATAGTCGCCTTTTACGAAATGCTCGGCCAGGTGTCGCGCCGATACGATCGTGCCGCCGCCGCCGGAGCCAAAGAACGCCGCGCCCAGAAGCAGCGGCTCCAGATCTTCCCGTCGTAATTCATAGGCCATTCAAGATTCCTTTATTGTCGATGTTGAAAGACGCTTCCTGCTGAAGTTTGGCGAGCAGATCCATGGCGCTGATGACGCGCGCGGTCGGGTCCCCCGTCAACGAGCGCAAGCCGCGCTCGAGGGTGTCGATGGCTTCGGCGTTGCGGCCGGTGGAGCGCAGCAGATCGGCGAGATAGCGCGCGGCGTCCACGCGTGCGGGCACCGAGCCGAAGGCGAGGGCGGTGGACATGGCGGTGCGCAGACCCAGTTCCGCGGCGTTGACGTCGCCGAGCGCCCATTGCGCGCGGGCTCGGGTGACGAGGAGTTCGCCCAGATAAACCCGTTCCTGGCGGGCGAGCGTTTCGTCGATCGCAGTGGCGAGAAGCGCCTCGCACTCCTTCGCGCGGCCGGCGCGCAGCAGCAGTTCGCCGTGCTGCCACGTCTTGAACGAATAGAACAGCGCGCCGCCGTTGCAGAGCATGTGGTTGTCGAAGCCGTCGATCATGACGGTTTCCGCTTCGTCGGGGTGGCCGAGCGAACTGAGGTGGCAGCCGCGAAGCACCTGGCCGACGCCTCGATAGAACGCAAAACCGTTCGCGATCGAAACCGATTCGAGTTCGCTCGCGAGATCGCCGAGGCGGCTTTCGTCGTCGAACAGGCAGGCGAGCCAGGCCGCGCCCTGCAGGTTGACGGCATGAGCCAACGCGTGCGCGCCGGGCTCGGAGGCGCGCAGGATCAGCATGTCCATGGCGCGCCGCGCTTGCCCGAATGCGCCGATCTGATAGGCGGCGAGGCCTTCGAAAGTCAGTGCGAGACTGGCGAGGTCGATTCCCTGCGAACCGGTACGGGCGTCTTCTCGCCCCACGCCGAGCAGATTGCCGCGCGCGAGACAGGCCAGCGCTTCCTCACTGTCGCCTAGCCAGAAGAGGGTGTTGGTCATCGCGACGTGGGCTTCGTCGAGCGAGACCCGGTCGCCGCCGTTCTGGGCGCGCTCCAGCATATTCTGCGCGGTGGCGCGCGCCTGCTTGAGCTGAAGCGTCGTCAGTTGCGTGGTCCAGATGCCGAACTGGATCGCCGCGAGTTCGGCGGGCGCGCAGACGCCTTCGCCGATGGTCAGTGCGGCGGCATAGCAGGCGGTGGCTTCCGCGTACAACCAGCCGTGCACGCTACGCAAGCTCATGCCGAGCAGCCGATAGGCGTCAAACTGAAGACGGCGCACGGACTCCTGTTCCTGGGGCGTTTGCAGCACGTCGAGGCAACGGCGCAACAGCGGGATGGCTTCGGCGAACTTCGATTCTTCGATCAGCGCGCTGGCGTGCTCGAGACACTTGCGCGCTTCCCGATGATGTTCCTCGCGTGACTTCAGACGCCGCTCGATAGTCTTGCGGCCCACGCCCAGCAAGGTGGCGGCCGCGCTTTTGTTGCCGCTGGTGCGTTCGAGCGCGCGGTCGATCAGGAGGTCTTCAGCGACTGCGAGCTTGTCGCGGCCTTCGAGTTGCAGCAGCATGTCGGCAAGGCTTGCGCGCGACACCGGCCCGGTCGTTTCATTGGCAAGAAACGGCTCGAGCGAATCGACGTCGATGAGCGTGTTCTCGGCGAGCACGCTCAACTGGCTGATCAGGTTGCGCAACTGCCGGATGTGGCCCGGCCATGCGTGCTGGGACAGCCGGCGGATGGCCGCCGGCGAAAATTCGAGGCGACGCGTGTGCTGCGCCGCGAAGTGAGTGACGAGAGCCGGAATGTCCTCGATGCGCTGTTCGAGGCCGGGAACGGCGAGTACGAAAACCGCCAGTCGGTAGAACAGGTCTTCGCGGAACAGACCTTCGCGCGCGAGTTCGCGCAGGTCGCGGTGAGTCGCGGCAACGACGCGGCCCGCGAAATGCACATTGGTCGACGAACCAATCGGGCGGAAGGTTCGCGTTTCGAGTACCCGCAGCAGTTTCGGCTGCAGTGCGAGTGGCAGCTCGCCGATTTCGTCGAGCAGGAGCGTGCCCTTGCCGACCTGCTGGAAAAGTCCCTGACGGGTTTCGCCCGCGCCGGTGAACGCGCCTTTGACGTGCCCGAACAGTTCGGCTTCGACGAGATTTTCTGGAATCGCGCCGCAGTTGACGTCGACGAACGGCTGATCCTGGCGCTGGCTGTGCGCATGGACGCGGCGAGCGACCAACTCCTTGCCGGAGCCGGTCGGCCCGAAAACAAGCAGCGGATGATCGGTTGGCGCGACCCGATCGATCATCCTGACCAGTTGGCGAAAAGCTGGCGCGGCGCCCACGAAGGCGCCGGAATCAGCCTTGTCGTGAACGAATGGGACGACAGGGGGTGGACTCATTACAAAATACGCTCCACATAAACCGCGCGTGGCGCTACGCGGAAATTGCCGTCGAAAAGACGGGACGGACGGTCAAACTTCGCTCGGGAGTCTTCCGAATGCGTTGTCGGAACCGTCTGCCGCAAAAAAGACAGAGTATGACGGCTTGTCGCCGATCGTGCCCCTTGGAAATAAACCGGTGCGCCAGTGCGTCTGCGGATCAGATGCGTGTTTGCCGCGACGCGAAAATACGCCCGGCAAGATGACGATTACGTCACCCGGATAACGGCTATGCAGCGTGGGTACTTTAGTGGAGCTGCGGTTGCTGGGCTGGTGGATGGGAGGATGTTGGATTGGGGGAGATTGTTGAAAGAAGAGGATCAACGCAAACTTGATATTAAATTGCTCGTCGCAGAAGCCTTGTGCCACCGCGATCGAGACCGAATTGCATGCAAGCTTTAGGTGGAGATGGCGCGGCGTTCGAGTGCCCCCCAAGGGCAATCCACCTAAAGTTGGATGTAATCGCCTTGAAGGAAATTTCTCCACCTAATGAGGTCTGAATTGGCCTCATACGTATGTTGCATGTCAGTTCAGAGCGTCGGAGCTAGACTGCCTTGAAATCGACCCCATCGCGAGATGTCGAGCACAAGCACAGTGTCGAAATCACGGTCCGAATTGCGCACGTCAATAAGCAGGCGCACCAGTGCTGATCGTTCACGGAGCGTGAGGCCGCTCAGCCCTGCATCCTCGTGGGTACGCACGACCTGGATGCCGTGCACTTTCGCATACTCGGAAATCGCCTGCTTTTGCGCATCCGGGGAGAATTGCTGCTGGTCGGTTGACATGCGTATGTACTGCGCCGCGGCGTGCGCGCGGGTTGGCATCGAGCAGATGGCTGAAGCGCTTTCGACGGTTGTCATCGCGCGTAACCCTCACAGCAAACCTTATTGATAGAGGCGCAATTTGCTAAGTCAAGCCGTATTGTTCGTCACGCACGCCCGCAACCAGGGTTCCGTCCAGTAGACCCTTAGGCGGCGGGGCACGGACGACGCGCTTTGCGCGAACAAATCAACTGGAGGTCCAAGGTGTTTTACTCGGCTCAAATCAAGGCGGATTATCAAAGGTTTGTGCGCACCTTCGGCGCGTTGATGGATATTGCAGAATTCACTCGGCTGTTCTTCGAGCGTGCGGAAGGTGTTAGCAGAGCCAAGGTACCTAAGGCGATGGAAGACGCTTTCAGGTCTCCGCACACTAAGGCCGAACGTGAAATCAAGGTCCTTATCGACCAGTTCAACGCTGACCAGACAACCAAACTTGAACAGGACCTGTTTTATGAAAATGTCAGCAAGGCCAGGATGGAAGGAACGCTATCCGAATCTCATGAGCGAGACGCGAACGTTGTTCTGGAGTTTCGCCCGAGCAACGGCGAGCTGATGCATGCCGCTTGTTTGTGGTCTCGATGGAGCGCCCCCGGTGAGCCAGATTTGCTCTCATTTGCGGCCATCACTGACGAGCCGCCGCCTGAAGTCGCTGCGGCCGGTCACGACCGGTGCATTATTCCTATCAAGCCGGAAAACCTGGATAACTGGCTCAATCCGGACGCGTCGAATTTGGAGGCAATGTACGCGATACTCGATGACAGGGACCGGCCGGACTACGAGCATCGACTTGCGGCGTAGTTATTAACCCGGCGAACATCGGTGGTGGCGGGGTCGGCGCGGCGGTGCGCATCTCAGTAGCCGTGGAGCAAGACCGCGACTTCGAGGTGACGTCAGAGTGAAGTCAGCCTCCGCAATCGCACAAGCGATTCGCTCACGATCTCGCCATATTCACGCTCGTCAGCGTCGGCAATCCACTGGCCGAACGCGACCCGGAAAACCGCAATGCCCGCCTCGGCGACGAGGCTCGCGTCTGCCTCCTGCACACCGCGCAAACGCAGGGCGTCGGCGAGTGCGCCTGACAGCGTCGCCAGTTTGATCAACTCCCGCTCGTGCAACTCTGGATTGGCGGCGATCACCGCATGGCGCACGCGCGCGTAAGGCCGGCGCTCGGCGGTGAAAAATTCACCGGCGGTTGCGAGAGCCGCGGCAACCGCGTCGATAGCCGATGCGTCGGCCGGTGCTTGCGCGGCCGCTTCGACCATCGTCTGCTGCAACTGCTCGGAGCCTTTGAAAAGGACCTCTCGTTTGTCGGTGAAATAGCGAAAAAACGTACGCGGCGTCAGGCCGGCACGCTGTGCGATGGCGGCCACCGTCGTGCCCTCGAAACCGACTTCCTTGAACAGCTCGATCGCGGCGACAAGAAAGCGCTGCTCTGCGTTGGGTTCCCAGCGACCCATGATCCCTTCCAGAAACGTGTTGACACTGTGTGACATCATAGCGCTATACTGATGTCACTTAATGACATCAACGGAGCATGCCATGCGAATTCTCGTCACTGGTGCGTCGGGTTGGATTGGATCCGCGAGCGTCACGGAACTCATCGACGCCGGTCATCATGTGCTCGGCCTCGCTCGTAGCGATGAGGCTGCCGCGAAGATCGCCGCGCTCGGCGCGCAAGTGGTGCGCGGCGGCCTCGACGATCTCGACGGCCTGCGCGCCGCGGCCACGATGGCCGAAGGCATCGTGCATCTCGGCTACAACCACGACTTTTCGCAAATGGCTGCGGCGGCCCAGACCGATCGCGCGGCCATCGAAACATTCGCGGATGTGCTCAGCGGCACGGGCGGACCGCTGCTGATCGCGTCCGGCACCCTCGGCCTCGCGACGGGGCGCGTCGGTATCGAAAGCGACACGCCGCGCCCGGACGGCCACCCGCGTCTCGCCAATGCAGCGTATGTGCTCGGGCTGCGGGAGCGCGGCATCCGTTCGATGGTGGTGCGCTTTGCACCCACGGTGCATGGCGCCGGTGGGGATCACGGATTCGTTGCGGTACTCGCGAGAATCGCGCGCCAACGCGGCGCGTCGGCTTATATCGGCGATGGGCAGAATCGCTGGCCCGCAGTGAATCGGCTCGACGCCGGCAAGCTGGTGCGCCTCGCGATCGACAAGGCGCCGGCCGGCCCCGCGCTGCACGCGGTCGCCGAAGAAGGCGTTACCACCCGCGAGATCGCCGGCGCGCTCGGCCGATTCCTGGACGTGCCGGTCGAGTCGATTCCCGCCGATCAGGCGCAGTCGCGATTCGAGTGGCTCAGCATGTTCTTCGGCGCCGACATCCCCGCATCGAGCGCCCACACGCGCTCGCTGCTCGGTTGGGAGCCAGTTCATCCGACGTTACTCGAGGACATCGCGGCGGGACACTATCCGGGGCAGTGATCGGGACTTTGGCCGGTGCCACGCGCGCCAATCAAAATATCGAGCGCACGACGAATTGCACTGGCGCGAGCCTGTTCGTTGCGCGCATGCGGCTCCGAAGAAGCGAGTCAGCGGCCGCGCGCGTGCCACGCGCACGAAGCGAGCACGCACAGCGCCACGAGCGGCAACAGCAGCGCCCAGAAAGAGGCGATCAGAAAGCCCGCAGCACCTGCGCTGGCGCCGATCGCGAACCCCGCTACGGGCGGCAGGGTTCGCAAGAGCCGAGTGCGCGCAGTCTGACGGCTCCTGGTGTCGCTCCGGGAAGTGAGCAAGTCGAAGGCGTCAATTACGGCTTGAGTCACGTTGCCCGTCATCACCGTGTTCGCGACAACCGAGCGCGCAGTCAGGCGTCCGTGGGCGTTCTGCACGCCCATCGCGGCAGCGCCGAGCAGGCCGCAAGCAATTGAAATCGGCGTATCCGGACTGGTGATGGGCGCTGCGACGACGCCGGCCGCCATGAACCCGGCGAGCAGCACGGCCTGCATCACATACAGCGCAAACGCGCGTGTGCCGTGACTGCGCGGCGACAGCAGGTTGTACAGCACGCGCGCCGCGATGATTCCGCAGACAAACGCGGGAAACGCCAGCCATTTGATCAGCAGGCCCTGACCGGCACCCGCCAGCCCCGAGCCAATGAGAATGAAGTTGCCCGTAACGTGCGCCGTGAAAAGGCCGAATAGAGCGATAAAGCCGAGCGTATCGACGTATCCCGCGATCGACGCGAGCCAGGTGTCCTCACCCGGCAGATGGTCGAGTGCTGGAGCGGGTGAGTCGCGCATGAGTGTCGTCTGGGGCATGGCGTGGTAGGGGCTGGGAAATGATGCGACGCGCGTCAGGCTTGTCCGCGCGCGGGTGCGCGCGGACGCATGGTGACCCGATAACGTCCCGCCCCGCCGATGGCGACGGTTCCGAACATGATCAGAAGCATCCATGCGAACTGGGCTTCGAAGAGCGTCCATTCGCGATGCACGAAGCCGAGTGCAATCAACGTGATAGCCAGAAGCGGCAATGCGGCGAGGCGCGTCGCGATGCCGGCGATCATCAGAAGCGGGCACGCCACTTCGGCGAAAAGCGCGAACCAGAAGGTCAGCGTCTTACCCATGTGAAGCGGATCGTCGATCGCGTTTAACTCCTGCGAGTAGTGCAAGGCTTTCGGCAAGCCATGCACCAGCAACACGAGGACGCTGGCGCTCACGCGTAGGAACAGCAGCGCGGCATCGGTCGGCGAAAAGCGCGTCACGGGTGAGTGCCCAATGTGGTCGAGGTGGTCAAGGTGGCGGAAGTGGCACGTCGCACACGAGCGGACCGGCGGGGCAGGTTCATGTCGATTCTTTGACGGTTCGGGGTGGCACGGCGGCTGTAGTGTCTCAAGCCGAGAGACTACAGAACGCGACCCTGAAAGTCCTGATGCGCGCATTAACCGTTCTTAATTTTGCTTTATCGCGCGCTGGCGGGGCGTCACCATGCCGCCGCCAAGGCCATCGCATCAGAACATGTCGATGAGACCGCGTTTCGGCGTGCAGAAGTCGGGCACTCATAATGCTCGGGTTGCATGGGCGAAAGCGCAAGCGGAGAAACCGTGCCCGCCCGGCATTCAGACTCCTCAATCAGGTATGCCGTGGCAGGACTGCTGTACCGAATGAAAGGGTCATCAAAAGGAGAAGCGGATGCTTCGAGTCGCCATTGAGTTGTTGCCCGATGGACTGGAAAGCGGAAAGGGCATCATCGCGACGGTGGACATCGCACGGGTGAGTGGGGGCGCTCGCGGATTACTGGGTCATCCTGAAAGATGCGGTTCTCGGTGAGGTAGGGGACGCGCTGTTGTGCGCAGTTATCCGAGATGGGCGAGCGGTGTGTGGGACCTCGTTGCGCGCTGTCTCCCCGCTGCACTAAACGAAAGTCGCGAAGAGTTGCCACCAAGACCTGAGAAACCGGAGGTGACTGTTCGAATGAGCGATGCAGGCTACCGTACGTACGTCTGGATGAGATTCCCGACCCTGCATGACATTCTTCGACCAGACGCTGGCCGGTTCGGGCATTCCTGATCACGGCTGCGCTTAGGCGCACGGCTGGTTCGATTTTCTCAACGGCCAACGCTGATGCCAGAGCTACTAACCGGCCACCAAGGGACATTCGGATCTATCGTCGCCCTCGACGCTCGAGCGTCGCCTGCACACCCGCAAACAGCCGTTACTCTTAAAGCTGACCAGCTGACCAGCTGACCAGCCGACCGAGGCCTCGCAAAACGCACGCGGCGATCGCTGACTCAAATTTTGAGTCAGCGAGACCTTCGCTCCCGGGAGAGACACATCTTCCACCAGACCAGCATCGGTCATCGTGATCGCATTGACGGGTGAGGTCGCCGTTGTGGTAAGGAGCGAACCGTTTGCGCCGACTTTTCACCACCGCGACTGACCCTTGTCGGCGGAGCACGCGTTGTGAGGATTGCTATTGCGAACAGTGCGAGCCGATGGTGCTCGCAGTCGCGGCGCTACCGTCGTCCCTCCCTTTCAGTTGCCCGGACAACGCTAGCGATGCACTACCATTCAATCACGCACACACCAAAACAACGGTCTTGTGCCGACCATGTCCGGAGACGACTATGAAAATCTTGGTGATACTGGCATGTGTAGTACTTTCTTCTAGTGCATTCGCCGAGTGCAGAACAAGCGCCACCGGGCGCACAGTCTGCGACAACGGGCAGAAAGCCGGCGGCTATAACAGCAATACGGGCACCGCCTGGAAGTCTGAGAAGGATTCGGGCGGCGTAACCACCACCCAGTCGAGCAAGGGCGGAGAAGCCAAGACCAAAAATGGCAAGGGCGTATACAAGAGCCCAAGCGGCAAGACGTGCGTCAAGACTGCGAATAATAAGGGATGTAATTAAATGATATTGCTACTCTTCGACCACCGCTGTCAGGGTAGCTTTGGCATTCTGATTGGTCTATGGCGGAAAACAGCTCCGCTTGATAAGGCAGAAACCTGGGCAGGTTCAGGTGACGGTTGAGCACGTTCGTGTATCGGAAGAGCGCGAGCAGACGGTGGCCAGGAAGAAGCAGAACATGGCCTGGAACAAGGGTGGGCTTATCTATCGGAGCGAAGTGGAAAACGGTGCTTGAGGACTATAGCGAGTGGCGTTCGATACTATCCGACCGTTCACCGCCAAGGTACAACTGACATGACAATGATAGCGTCACGGGAACTTCGCGTGGGCGCTATTAAGCTGCCGGTACCGCTGTTGCTGCCCCGCCGGGGTGTGGGGTCGGCCAGGATTCCGCCCCCGACGTCAAAACGCGCGCATCTGGCTCGCGCATCGAGCCAAAAATGGTCGCGCCGTACGTCGCGCGCATTTTGCAAGCGGGTGCGAGGAACTCATGACAATGCCGGGAGCGTCGATTGGCTCACATTGCGCAGTCCATGCCGGACACCCTGCGGATTGAGGTTTGACAAAAAGAAAAGAAACATTTGGCGCTTTCAGTCTTGGTGGGCGGGCATAGCGCTTGTGTGGTCCATAGTTGCGTCCGCGCAGGAAATGGAGCCGCGCAGCTATTCGGCCGTCCCGGTTGGAACGAACTTCGCGGTGGCGGGCTATGCTCGATCGACCGGCGACGTATCGGTGGACCCTTCGCTGCCGATCACCGATCTTCAAGCCCGAATCAATACGTATTCACTAGGCTATTCTCACAGCTTTGGCGTCGCGGGACATCTCGCCAGCATTGCGGTGTTGCTGCCGTATGCCAATGCAAACCTGACGGGGAATGTAGCAGGCGTGCCTGGCTAGGCTTGGCGTTCGGGGCTAGGCGATGTACGGTTCCGGATTGCCGTGAATCTGTTGGGTGGTCCCGCGCTCACGCCAGAGGAATTTGCCCAACGTAGCCCGAACACCATACTGGGTGCCAGCCTGAGCGTGGTGGCGCCGACCGGCCAATATCAGTCCGCCCGTATCATCAACGTGGGTTCGAACCGATGGGCGTTCAAACCTGAGCTCGGATTGTCCCAGCCAGTCGGCAACTGGTTTGTAGAAGGCGCCGCTGGGGTGTGGGTGTTCACCGACAATACGGACTTTTTTGGTGGCAAGCGACGAAGCCAGTCTCCGCTGGCCGTGCTCCAATGGCATGGAGGCTACACGTGGCGGCCCGGACTGTGGATTGCCGCAGACGTTACGTATCTCACGGGCGGCCGGACCAGCATCAATGCAGTCCAGAACCAGGATCTGCAAAGCAGTACTCGCGATGGGATCACCTTGTCGGTTCCTCTTGCTGCGCAATGGTCAACCAAACTCGCATGATCGCGTGGGCTAACGACTCGCATCGGCAGAAATTTCCAGACCGTCGCGGTCGCGCTCCAATACCGTTGGTTCAATCGCTGACTGAGCGTGGAAATTCGTGTCGCCGCTATTTCCCGCCACGGCGGACGACTTCCCGGCTTGTGGGTGATAGATCCACCTCGAGCTTTCCTCTGATACCGAACAGGCGCTGGTACGAGGGGACGCATGATGATCCGTCCCGGGACGGGGACAACCGGGCAACCACCGTGTGCTGCAGAAAAAGATTGTGTGGATTTATTTAGATATTCAGATTGGCTTCACGTCCTTCTCCGCCGACTGCGCGAACGACACATCTATCGCACAAATCGCAGCCTCGGGCGTGCGCGATGCACTCACGGGTTTGGCAGAGGAAACCTTGCCAGATTAGCAGTTCTAGCGATGCCCTGTATGCCTTTCCTGTTAGCGGATTCGCCGATCAAGTGTCCACAACGGCGGCGGTAATGACCGTTGACACTCGCTTCACTCCCGTTGAGGTGGTCCGGGGCCGATAACCGGAGAGGTCCGGTAAGGCCGACCGCCGAGGGCAGCATCCCCGCCCAGGAGGGCACGTTGGTCCGTGCTTTCATGCTGACATTCGAGCGTCGGCCTCGTCCCGGCCTGCGGTCAGCGCCGGCCGTGCCGCGAGGCGACCGCGATCAGTATCCGGGCGGCGGCGGAACTGGCGTGTACACCACGCCGCTGCTCCCATATCCCGCCGCGTACCAGGTCGTGCCACACTTATAGTACGTCGCCTCCTTAACGGCGACGGGGGCTACGTTGCACGGCGGCGCGACAGGTGCGGGTGTGGGCGCAGGCGAAGCGACGACGACGGTGGTAGTGGGCGCGGGTGGCGGTGTGGTTGCGGCAGCGGCTGCACCGACCACCATTGCCCCAGCCACAAATCCGGCCGCCGCGGAGCCGCTGTCCCAGTCGGAGTCGGAGCAGTTGTTGCAATTACCATTGTAGTTGTTCTGCACATTGGTCACGTTCGTAGCACGCGTGTTCTGCATCTCCTTGGCGGTGGACTGTCGCGCGCTCTGGTTTTGGCTGCTAGTTTGTGCCGCCGCGGTCTGTCGCGCGCTCTGGTTCTGGCTCGACGTAGCCTGGCGCTGGGCCTGGTTCCCGCTCGTGCTCTGCTGTCGGTTCGCCTGATTCTGGCTGGAGGTTGCCTGCATCGAACTCGCCGAACTCTGGCGCGCACTCTGATTCGCACTTGAAGTTGAAGTCGCTGTAGCCTGGCGCGAGGCCTGCCCCTGTTGGGCTGTCGCCCGCTGGTTGCCGCCAGATCGCGAAGCGCCTTGCGCTGCGGTTGTGCCGCCGGAGGACAAAGCTCCAGCCGATGCCGCCCCGCCGCGGGAAAAGCCTCCATCGCCGCCACCACCACGAGCACTGCCGCCTCTTTCGCCTCGTGCGTCTGCTTGATTCATCGAGCCCACCGCGAGTACTGCGGCGACCAGTGCCGTGACGGCACCATCCCATGATCCTGTTTTCATCACTTGACTCCCTTCTTCGCAGACGACTGGCGAGCCGTTGGCGACGCACGCGGAAGCTGCGCTGCGAACGCGACCTTTTGCAGGCCATCGGGAATCTGAGCCGAGAACGTCGCATCGTTCAGCCCGGGCGCGAGATCCCAGCCGACAAATTCCGCCCAGAACTGAGGCTGGCCCACCGCCTTTTTGTAAGTCAGTACGATTCGCTGCAGCAGAGGCTTGTCGCCATCTGATATCCACACCTGAAAATCCACCGTGTCGGTACGCGCGGCCAGATGATAGGACGCAGTGCCGTAGATACTCGTCTTCTCCACATAGTCCACCGATCGTACCCGGGCTTGCAATTCTTCGGGCAGCCGGTTCAACAGCAGCGCCGCGAGCGGCAGGCGCATGCCGAGATCCCTGACGAAATACACGATGCTCTCGTCCAGCGTGCCTGGTTGCGGCGTCGTTGCATAGACTTTGCTCGCGAGGTCGACGAGAACGATCTCTTTCCCGGTGAGCACAACGAGCGTTTTTGCGCCATCGCTGCGCTCGCTTTCCACGCGCATGCGATCGGGCCGGCTCAACGTAACGGTGCGGTATTCGCCGAATTCGATCTTCTGCCCGGACGGCTGCACGGCATCGTACCCGCTGCGCACACCGACGCGAAAGCTAGGCGTCCCGCCAAGGAACTCCGCCATTTTCATCAGAATCGCACGTGCCTGGGTTTGCGCAGCGGTCTCGGGCTCGGCTACCGCGGCACGCGCCGCTGGTTCTTTCTGCGCGGGGGCGGAGTAGGCGGCAGGCGCGGCGGTCAGTACCGTCGCCGCGATGCATAAGCCCCTGGCTGCACAGCGCCACGCTTCAATGGTTAATCGCATGAACTGACTCCTTCTAACAAATGCATTCCGGTCCGACCGGCGAGGACCCAGAAGCCGCAGCCCGGTCGAGGGGAGCGGCTACAACAAGCGCACGGGGCGTTCCAGCGAGCGCTACTTCGCGGCGGGTACCGTTGCTGCCGCCCCGGTGCGCGTCGGGTCACTCACGATTTTGCCCCCAACGTCCTGCAGCAGCCGCTGGAATTCGGGCGACGCCATGATGATCTTTCCCGCAGCGGCGCGCAGGCGGTCGACGGCCTCGGCCGACAGGGAGAACGACGTGGGCTGCTCATTCAGGTAATCCAGTTCTGTCTGGTCCGTCAACTGGGCGAACGACACGTCGATGGCATAGATCGTCGTGTCCGGGGTACGCAATGCCTTTGCTATGGCCATATCCTTGTTGGTGGCATAGACAGGCGCCTCGCGGATCCGGCGCATGGATTGCCACTGTGCCTGCTTGTCCCTCAACAGTTCAGTCGCCTCGTAGGAATAGTGGTCGATCGGAACGCCCGCCGCTTTCACCAGTATCTGCAGCGTGCCCGGCGGGGATTCAGACGTGTCCCATACGGTCTTGGGCGTAGATACCGAGTTGACGACAAAAACGATGATCCTGCGGATATGATCGAGTGGCGTGGACTGACCGACTGACTGCAGCGCTTCCATGATCTCCAGCGAATCCAGCACGCTCCGCATGCCGACGTTGTCCGAAACGCCGCCGTCCACGACGTGGATGTATGGCCGGTTGACGCCATCCCCGAACTCCGCCTCCTCCTTCAAATGGCGGGTCGCGCGTGCCGCTGGCCGCGGCGGGTCGACGGAGTCGACAAACGGCTTGATCCAGGCGGGTGGCGCGTAGCCGCACGTGCCGCCGTAATTGTTCAGCGTAATGGGCGAGAGCACCACCGGTACTGCCGACGATGCGGCCGCGGCACGGGAAAGGCGTATCGCACTCAGATCCGAGCAGAGCACGTCGAAGGTGGCCTGGGTAAATGGCAGACGGGCCCCGGTGGAAATGTCAGTGGCCGATGCGATGATGAACGGGCCTTTCCCGCGATCAAGATCGCCAAACGTCGCGCCGTTGAACAGGATCTCGTCGTATAGATCGGCCGCCAGTTCCGAACGACCCCAGCCGCTTGACCACAGTGACGGCCAGTAGGTCGGGTTTAAAGTGCGTGAAGTGATCGCCCCCTGCACGTCGCGTTTGAGAAAGCGCTGTTCGTAGTCGTCGAAGAGCTTGTCACCGTAGAGCCCGTAGGCGAGCGCGGTAAAGCTGCCGCCCGACACGCCAGTGATTACGCCGACATGATCAAGCAGGCGTGACTTGCCTTTAGGTCCGACGACCTGGGTATTCCGTAGAAACTCGAGGACGCCGTACGAGAACGCGGCAGCGCGTGTGCCGCCGCCCGAAAAGGCAAGCACCACCAGGTTTTCGTCGGCCGTCGAATACTGCGGGCGCGTGACGAATCGGTAGCCGGTATTCGGATCGGCGTGGGTAATCGGCGGGTTGATCGGACGGCTAGCGCAGCCGCCGAGCAGGAGCAACAACGCAAGTACCAGCCATGGTGGCGTCGGCAATCGAATCACGTGTCCTCCGGATCGCTTCATACAGCATTCACTTCTATCGGTTCCCCGGCGCTCGGATCTTATGTGCGTCGGCTTCGGGTTTGCTTCGGGTTTGCTTCCGCCGCTATCACGCCGAGGGCGAGCCGCTCCTGAAAGTAAGCGAGCCAGCTCTTCAGGACCGCGGCGTGTACCAGATCGGCGATGTGTAGGCGCGCTCCTGGATAGTCATTGGTACTTCGGGCGGCATCCTGACCTTGAAGTACTTCGCGTCATAGGCGGTCCAGCGCGGTGTCGGGATTTCGATCACGCGGGCATAGTAGAAGGCTCGCAAGCCGGCGTCGAAATCCGGATCACGCCAAACCGTGATGAGTTCTGGATCGCCGATGGAGTTGCTGTAGGTGGCGTTGGGCACGTCGACGGTGTTGCCCACGGCCGGCAGCTTGCCGTCGGCACCAGGGGTTCGCTTGTCCGACCACACGACGTCGTAGACCTTCTCCTGCAATTCGCCCTGCCGGTCCAGCCAACCCTTCACAATCTGGATGCGGTCGAGATTGGCGCCAATCGGATCCTTCAGCGCCGCTACCATGAAGGTCGGCGCCTTGCCCTTCGGCGCGTCGCGCAGGTCGCCGCCCATCGGCACGCCCTTGTGGTAGCCGATCGCGGCCGGCATGCGGGTCCTCGCGTCCAGGGCATCGAAATCGAAGCCTCCGAAAAAGCGCACCACCATGCGAGGACCCGTGGTCGCGTAAACCTCCTTGCGCTGCATGGCGTCGAAGATCGATTCGCGGGTGTTCTCGTTGGCCCACACCGCCGCATAGCCCGACGAACTCTGCTCCCAGCCCATGATGACAGCCTTGTCGGTCTTCATGAAAGGGTGCATCGCGCGGTCCTTGCCTGGTTCGGAGCTCGAGGTCTTGCCGAAGAAGTTGTCTTCCTCCACGGCCGTAAGTCCGGTATGGGCATCGGTCGAGCCGACCATGCCGAACTTGTACGGATTCACACCCAGCTTTTGTTCGAGCTTCAGGCCGGTCTTTAAGGCCGAACGTGCGTATTCGTACTGCAGCATCTCCGGCTTCTTGAGTTCGCTGGAATCGAGGTTGCCCTTGTCCCAGCGTTCGAAATTGGCAAACTCGTCGTTGGGAGACAGGAAAGGATGGGTTTCACCATCGCCCTTGATCTGAGTCGCTTCATAAAGCCGCTCCCAGCGCGCCCGCGTCTCCGCGTAAGCGCGATCGATCGGCTTGCCGCCGAACGACTCGATGACGGGGAACATGCGTCCATTACTCAGGTTGCCGTTGTGAGCAATGGCCAGCACATTACCGCCGGTCTTCTGCTCGTAGGCCGCCATCCATTTCCACAGATCGCGCGGGTTGTCGCTACCGAGCGGAGGAAGGACAGTGAAAGGTTCAACCATGCTGGCGCGCCGGCCATCATCGCGAAATATCACGTTGCGGTGCAGGTTGTTGCCGCCCGTGTTGGAGGTCCATTCGTAGCCAATGAATGCGGTGAAGCGGCCCGGGTCATTCGCCTCTTCCGCCGCCTTGATCGTCTCGCGCCAAGCCGAGCGGTAGGGTGTGCTGCCAGGGCTGTACAGCAGCGCTGGCGGAAACTTTCCCTGCGAGAAAGCGACGATGATCTCCATTGCAGCGTCGCCGCCCTTTCCCTCCTGCACCATGTCGTACCACCGGCGTCCGGTCGGATCGGCCAGCATTTCCGGCTTGCCGGCGAGCAAGTCGGGGAAGAAGCCCATGTTGTCGGAGTGATCGGTTACGACGAGGAAGTCGAGCGGACGCGATAGCTTCGCGCGCTGCCCGCTGGAAGCGGTGACCTCTTCGCCCTTCGCAAAGCGGTAGGCCTCTTTCGGCCCGAGACGAGCGCCGAAAGCGCCGGCGTCCATCGAATACGATGTATGCAAATGGGTATCGCCGAAGAATGGACGCGTCGGAAAGCTGCGGCCCGCGTAGGGCGAGTACGGGGCATTGGGAAAGGCTTTCTCTGCGGCTTCATGATCGAGGGTGCCGACGTCAGTAGCCGACGGGTCAGCGGCTGCCGCGCTCCACCCGAGCGGCAGAGTGGCGAAGGCGACCATCGCGGCAGTTGCGCCAAGCTTACGCATGCTCATGGTGCTCTCCAGCTATCGTGTTGCTCGTCATGCATGCATGCGTCAGAACATTGCCACCCGCTGGATGACCCAGAACATGGCCAGCGTGCCGATGGCATAGGACGGCAGCGGGGCCAACCAATGCAGCGCTGTCCAGCGCATCCGGCGGGTAAGCGCCATTACGGCGAGCACGGCTGCGATAAAGCTCAACTGCCCAGCCTCCACACCAACGTTGAAGGTCAGCAGCGCAAGTGGGATGTCAACCTGCGGTAGCCCAACCTCGGCCAGTGCGCCAGCAAAGCCTAGACCATGCAGCAAACCGAAGACGAACGCCACCAGCCAGGGCCGCCGGGCGGTGAAACCGGGGCTTGAGGCGACGGCTGCACCCCGCCGGTGGCGCTGCGCGATTTCGTTGGCTACGAATACGATCGACAGCGCGATGACGGCCTCCACCGGTGCCTGGGGCACGTGCACGATGCCGAGCGTGGCGAGCGCGAGTGTGATCGAATGGGCGACCGTAAATGCAGTTACCGTCTTCACCAGCCTCACGCCGCCCTTGACGATGAGCACCAGTCCCAACACGAACAGCAGGTGATCGACACCTGTCAGAATGTGCTCGACGCCAAGCGCGAAATAGCTGGCCGCCACGTCCCAGGCTGACGTGCGGTCAGCCACGACCAGAGCCGGCCGGGTCGGTTTAAGCAATTCGGTCTGCACCCGGCCGTCGAGAAACTGGATGCGCACCAGCACGTCGGTCATCGTAGTAGCCAGACCATCAATTTCGATACGTTGACCCGCAAGGCCGCCTCGACAATCCACTAGCCGGCGGTCGATCGCGAAATGGCCCAGTAGCTCACGGCTGGGCGTCGAAGCATCGATGCAGCGATCCGGCCAGACCGGAGCAAGCCCGAGCACCTGCTCGCCCACCTGTGGGAGCTTGAGGAGTACCGCAAAGCGTGAAGGTGTCGACTCCGTGATCTCGAGATAGGCCGGACGCACTTCGTGCGCCAAAATCGGCATCGCGTGCGCACACACAGCCGCCGCGAGTAACAATCGGATTGCCCACGACGACAGCAGGCCGTCCGGCTTCATGGCTTCGGTGTGTCGTTCACGACGACACTGTAGCGGGCGCGCAACCGGGCCATGGCTTGCGCATTGAGCTCACGCTGCTGTTCTTCGGCCCAGTCGGTTCGCAAGCGGCGGTCGAGGTCGGCGGCGTCTTCGCCCGGCGGCTCGCTGCAAGCTTCCAGTCGCACCAGATGCCAACCGTAGCTCGATCGAAACGGACCGGCCCAAGTCCCTACCGATAGCGCCGACGCGGTGGTGACAGCGCTCGCGAACTCCGGACCGAAAAGATCGCGCAACTGCTTCTGGCTCCGTGCGGTCTGGCGCAGGTCGAGTAGCGAGGGATCGCCGAGGTTTTTCGCTCGGATGTCGCCTGGAGCATCGCGCAGCCGCGACAAGGCCTCCCTGGCGTCCAGTTCGGCGCGCTCATGACGGCCTGCTGTGCTGAAGTAGACGTGCTCGAAGGTCCAGCGGGGACCTTGCGAATAGCGATGAGCATTCTGGCTTCGATATCTCGCCAGGTCCTCGGCGGTCGGTTCGCGCAGTGCGGCGACATCTTGCAACAGGAACTGGGTTTTCTGCGCAAGGCGGCGCCGTATGACTGTATCGTCCCGGTCCAATCCGAGCGCGAGGCCTTCACGGTAAAGGACCTCTTCATTGATGCGGTCGTTGAGCAGCGCCTGCATCTCAGCCGCGCTCGGGGACCGGCGCCATTGCGCTGTAAAACCCAGCCGCAGGTGATCGATGTCGCCCCGCATAAGAATTACTTGGCGCGAATCATCCGACGCCGCGCGCTTTGACTGCAGCAGCGCGAAGACGCCGAACAGCACGGCGCCCAATATCAGGAAGTGGACAAAGGGCTCCCTCAGCGGCCGCACGGTGAGCATCCGAACATATGCCCTTGTCATTGCTTCCTCTGCCTTTTCCAAGGGTTAGTCTTTCGCAAGGCAAACCGTACTAGGTGCTGGCTGCCAATTTAGTTCGGCCTTGCGTTTCGCGCCTGCCGCTCTCGACCGCCAGCTCGGTCGGCATCAACCGGAGTTAACCGATGCACAAGGCCGCCGGGCTGCTTTTGCGCCGCGAGTCGTCCCATGCACGAGTTGTCTCAGAGAAAGCAATTACTTTCGCACTCTAGATGCAATACTGCGTTCTCGCCATTGGACTTTGGTCCTACGTCCGTCGGATCTTGACGGACCCCGAAGAACTCGTGCAGGCTGGCCAGCCGTATGCAGACGATTAAAGTCCGACGATGACGAACCCGGACGGCTGTGTTTAAGGCGTTAAAGCGAAGGACTCGAAACTGTGCTTTGCGCTAGAACCGGAACGTCGCACTCAGCGCCGGGCCATTCAGTCGCAGCGTCTGCACGAGCTGGTCACCCGAGCCGTAGAGCGCGAGATAGCGATATGACAGAGTTATGTCGCCCCACTTCATTGCGTAACCAACGCCCGCTATCGCTTGCCAGGTGACGTCCGAGGTGCCGGTGCCCACGTCGAGGTAGAACGGCAGGTACCAGCGGCCGTCGCCAGTCAGCGACACGCGAGCGCGCACGCCGACAAAGCCGTCATAGATATCCTGCCGTTGCGACATATGGAATGTGGGATTGAAACCCGCTCCAGATCCCCCGAGACTTGCATTGACCGAAGCGTCGAGCGAGCTGCTCACACCAAGATAACGCACGCCCGCAATCGCATCGAAGGTCGCTCGCGGAAGTACCGCAATCGTGCGGCCGCCGCCCAACTGGATCAGTGTGCCCTTGAAACTCGTTTCGCCGCTACCTTCTGATTCGCGTTCCAGATTTCCGCTACCCCTCGTCTGTACAGTAGTAGAGTGGCGTCCAAAATTCAGGTAGATCGCGTCGACGAAAATACTCCAGTCGCCCTTGCGCGCTTCGCCTTGCAGCATCGCGGCGAATCGCAGGTGCTGCAGGTAGTTGTACGGACCGGTCGACGCATCGGCCTCCCCGCCATCCGGCAACGAGAATCGCAACGACCCGCTCGCATTGGCTAGCCAGAGGTAAGGGGTCAGGGCGAATTGCCAGTGATTGTCAGCGTCCGCATGCGGGGGGGGCTTGCGCCCGCAACGCTGGGCTCATGAGCACGGCGCAGGTAAGCGCACCATGAAAAAAACGACGGCACATTACAGACCCCAGCTGATTGAACTTTCTAGATCCAAGTCTAGTAGCAACCCTGAGAGGGGAACATCGGACCTTGGCCCTATGGCGAGTTAGCGGCCGAAGCCGCTGGTTCCCGCCAGTCATCAACAAATGACCCAGTATGGCAAATTCAGACGAAAAGCTTAAAACCCTTCGGGCGCGGCGCCGTCGTCAATACGATATCGCCTGGGCCGGATTCGTTCCCGCCCTCTCGATAGCAGCGCCCGGATGACGCGCGAATTCTTGTTGGCAGCGGAACGCAGGTAGTTGCGCGCGCGTCGTGCGATCAACTGCTGCAGCCCGACGCTCTGTGCGTCAGTTTTACCTTTGATCCAGCTGAGCACCGCTCACGCACCATGAATCGACCGTCAGCAGGAGTGTTGTGGTTGTGCAGTTGCAACTGTATTCATCCATATCGCCGCTACTGTATCGTGTCGTGAGGGCTCGTCGTGCGTCATGGGTTCCGCTCTGACCAATACAACGAGACATTGAGGGTACTCTGTCAGGTCGCCATCTGCCAAAAGAGGCACCCCCTTATCAGGTGGTAGCAAAGGTCGACTCCGTCCATGAAACGTTCCGCCAGCGTTGCTCTGTTCTGTGCCTCGCTCTCCGCCGCCCCGGCCTTCGCCTCCGGCGACTGCAAATTCCTGAAAAAGGTCGCTTTGCCCGAGAAACAAACCGCCGTGGTAGCCACTGGCGATCTGGAAGCCTGCTCACTCGGCAGTTATACCGTGCGTATCTACTCATCAGGAAATGTCCAACCCGGCGATGACACGACCTTTTACAGGTTCGGCCTCCTGCACGAGCGCGATGGGACAGTTGAAGACGCGTTTCTGGCCAACCTGGGGCCAAGTGCGCCAACATCCTTGATCGTCAAGATGCGATCAGTGGGCAGCGGCGGCTATGTGAGCGCGCGCGCCTACGTGGTTGACAAGAACGGCATTCATCCGGTGGCCACGGTAGGCGACCAGCAACCGCAGACCGATGTTGTGGCTGCTCTGAAAAAGCAACTGGCGACGAGATCGAAGTCACGGGCCGGCTTGTCGACAAACTGAAAAGATAGGACCGGTCACAAGGCGAAGACGATCTGGCGCATGCTGACTATAAGTCTCGCTAAAAAAACGTCGTCGAACGGCACCCATGCACGGCTTGCCGGTTTCGGCAAACTGCGTGTCCGCTTCGTGGTAACGGTCACGCTCAAGTGACAGCACGACAGCGAACAGCGAACGCCGGACCATCTATAGGGTCGACTCCGGCCTCGCTCGTAGCGGTCATTCGCTGAGCGCGGGATACGACGCGGCGCGGATGAGCTATAACGGCCGAGTACCAGCCAACCTACCCTATGAGCGAACGGCCGTTGTATCTTGGAAACGGTCATTGAGACAATGCCGGGCCGAGGGGCTCTTGTGGGTCGGTTACGGAAGTTCGCAGCTGAGTCGGGGCGCTCAACCGTGGACCGGGGGATGAACTTCCGGGATCGGCCAATATGCGACGGTCAGCTCTCGAACCATCTGTCCGCTTGAACGTCCGTAGCGACGCTTCAAGCGGACACAGGCTGGCATTGCTGATGGCGCTTCATTGATCTCAAAGGCATGGACCGCAGGGCAACCTGTAAGGCGGCGGCAGCGAAGCTGTTTGGCATGCGTTTCACCACCGTCAAGCTTCCTCGGATAGTTCCGGCGAATTCTCGGATATGCTGAACCAACCTGGCGTTGCATCGATGACAGCCCATAGCTTTTGCGGGATCCCAACGCGCGGAACATCGTTAGCGGAAACTGAAAGGCGGATGGTTTCATCACGACCCTCACGCGCCTGCACCATCCAGTCTGGGTTGATTACGAGGCCCTGACCTACGGCAGCAAGCGCGAGCCCCATCTTTATCCCGGCTTCGGCCTGCTCCGGTGTCCTGATGCCGCCTGCCGCAATCAATGGGACACGGCCGTTTATGTGATCCTGCAGGATGTGAACGATTGGCCTGTCGTAACTGCCGGTGGCGGGTATTTGATCCAGCGCACAGCCGAGCGAAGCGTGGATATAAGTCGCTCCGGTATCGATCAGGCACGTGACCAACTGGAGGGAATCACTGATGGCCAGTCCTCCGTCTACGGTTTCTTCTACTGATATCCGATAACCAAGCGCGAAGGGACGATCGGCATGATCTGCGATGGTTCGCTTCACAGCCGCCACAACTGCGAGTGGGAACCGCATACGGTTTTCTAGCGAACCGCCCCATCGGTCAACGCGTCGATTTGAATGGGGGGAGAAGAAGTTCTGGATCAAAAAGCCGTGTGCGCCATGAAGCTCAATGCCATCGAAGCCGGCAGCGATAGCGCGTCGCGTGGCGGCAGCGAACGCCTCAATAACCTCCAGGATTTCCTCTTCCTGAAGCTCCCGCGGTACGAGGGCTGAAGCAAACGGGCCTGCGTCACCTTCAACGTCGCTTGCTGCTACTACGTCGCTGACGAGCGTCGGCAACGTCTTCACGCCAGCGTGAAAAATCTGCAGGATCGCATGGGCACCGCCGCTTTTAGCGGCCTTCGCTAGTTTTTTCAGACTTGGAATGAAGCGATCCGCGTACGCGGCAAATTCCCCATTGAAGCCAACCCCATTTTCCTGCACATGCGTGCAGCCGGTGATGACCAAACCGATGTCCTTTACCCGAAGGCGGTAATAGGCATCCTCCTCGTCGGAGACGGTGCCATCGTCGTTGCTAGCCCAGGTTGTCATTGGGGCCATCGCTACTCGATTGCGTACGGTCAGGCCAGGCGCCAGCACTACTGGCTCAAAAAGCTTGCTGTATTTCACGTAACTTTACTTTAGGTTCTGGTGGCTCGGGAACACGGTGGCGGAACGTTGACCACCACCGCGTTTTGAAATCAAACCGTATAGTCGATCTGGCTCATGTGTTCTTTGCCCATACGGTCGCCGAAGACAGGGTATTTCGAAAGCTTCGTGTCGATTTCCTGAATGTCAGTGACCGTAAATTGAAGGCGCTGGGCACCGAGGTTTTCGAGTAGATGTGACTCTGTGCGCGTCCCCGGAATCGGAACGATATTGGGTCCTTTCGCGAGCAGCCAGGCCAGCGACACCTGCGCCGGTGTCGCCCCTTTAGCGGCTGCGTACTCTTTGAGCCACTCGACGATGGGCATGTTCAGCTTCAGGAATTCCTTCGAAAACCGAGGGAACCCAGCACGGAAGTCGTTCTTTTCGTCGAACTTCGTGTTGGTGTCGAAGGCGCCCGTCAGGAACCCCTGGCCCACCGGTGACCACGGCACGAAGCCGATTCCCAGTTCGTTGCATGTGGCCAGTACGCCATTGAGTTCGACATTGCGGGTCCACAGCGAGTATTCCGTCTGCACCGCGGTAACTGGTTGCACGGCATGCGCGCGACGGATTGTTTTCACACTAGCTTCGGAAAGCCCGAAATGCAGCACCTTTCCTTGGGTGATCAGGTCCTTCATCGCTCCGGCGACATCCTCGATCGGGACGGCTGGATCGACGCGGTGCTGGTAATAAAGATCGATGCGATCGGTTCGCAGGCGTTTCAAAGACTCCTCAACAACTTTGCGGATGTGCTCTGGGCGGCTGTTCAGCGCAATCGTTCCGTCAATAGCGAAGCCGAATTTCGTGGCGATCTGCACCTTGTCACGAAACGGCGCAATCGCTTCACCGACGAACTCCTCGCTCAGGTACGGTCCATAGACCTCGGCGGTATCGAAGAATGTGACGCCATGCTCGAAAGCCGTCCGGATCGTCTTCACAGCTTCGTCTTTCGGAACGGGGGCATTGTAGTTACCAGCGAAAGTCATGCAGCCAGCGCCGATTTCCGAGACCTGCAATCCGCCTAATGAGCGTTGTTTCATACCTTGTCCTTTTACGGGTTGAGTATTGGGTTTGCCATGGGGATACGACTTGCCGATACCAAGGGTGAGTTCGGCCGCAGCGACGGCGCCCAGCGCAATTGAACGCCTTACGAATGTGCGACGGCTGTCGCTTTGGAGAGTGTGACGATGCGTTGTTTGGGCCAGCAATCCAGCAGTTTCGTCGCTAACAAGCATGGTTATGCCTCGTGATGTGTGCGGGTGTGACGGTCCGCTGGGTGCATACTGCCAATCTAGCACCGGGAAACTCATACGATTAGATGGCACAATCCTCTTGCCGTTATAGGAAGGGGTTATGAATATGAAGGAGAGCCTGGACGACCTTGCCGCGTTCCTGTCAGTCGCCGCAAATAAGAGCTTTACGCGGGCGGCTGCGCAACTGGGCATCTCGCAGCCTGCATTAAGCGCGAAGATTACGTCTCTCGAAGAGAGATTGGGCGTCCGACTTCTGACGCGCACGACTCGCAGCGTTTCCACGACCGAGGCAGGCGAACGGCTGCTCAGATCGATCTCGCCTCACTTCGAAGGTATTGCCTCTGGCCTTGCCGATCTGAACGCGCTGCGGGACAAACCAGCCGGGAGCCTGCGGATCACATCCGTCGAGCACGCTTCGCAGAAAATTCTGGTGCCGACGTTGGCGAGGCTGCTGCCTGACTACCCCGATATCAGCGTGGAGGTCATCAACGATTACAGCCTGGCTGACATCGTTGCAGAACGGTTTGATGCAGGGATTCGTCTTGGCATGCAGGTAGCGCAAGACATGGTCGCCGTGCGCATTGGCCCAGACTTTGAACAGTGCGTGGTCGGCGCACCCACGTATCTTGAACGGTATGGCACACCCACGAATCCGGACGATCTGACGGAGCATCGATGCATTTCCCTACGCCTTCCGACTTCTGGCGGCGTCTGGTCGTGGCCATTCGTTAACAAAGGGAACGAGCTGAAAGTACGGCCTGGAAGCGAGTTGTCGTTCAACACAATCACGCTTCAGTTGGACAGCGCCCTGGCCGGGCTCGGCCTTGCATACTTGCCGGAAGACGTCGTGAGCGACTATGTCGCGGCCGGGAAACTCGTGCGTGTCCTCGCCGACTGGTCGATGCCGATGTCCGGTTATCACCTCTACTATCCGAGCCGGCGCCATCCGAGTCCGGCATTTACTGTTCTCGTTGATGCTTTGAGATTTCGAGCAACAGTAGCCCCGGAGAGATAGACGGGAGAACCTGTGCGTCTCGCAGGCACTGTGGGTGCACCTCGATGGAAAGAGGTGTACACCGTCGAATAATCAATACGCGTAAGGCAGTGGCAGCCTGGCTATATGAGTCGGTGCGTTTTCAAGACGCTTCGCTCACGACAAATCAAACGGAGCGTCGGTGCTTCCTACGGCGCAGGCGACCGTCCGTTATAGCTTAAAAGCCGACCTGGATGCGGCGTGTCGCCGATCGTCCCCTGTGGGTCGACGAGGGCTGGTCGCCGTGGGCCCAGGGCCGGAGGCCCGGCCAGGAAGCGTCACTCGTTTATCCCCTCGCTCAGACATTCAGATGGCTCAAGTGTCGTCGGTGGCCACCTGCTCCTCGCGCGCGTATTGTGCAGGCGGCCGCCCGACGTGCCGCGTGAAGGCGACGCTGAAGGTGCTGGCGGAGCTGTAGCCAACGCGCTGTGCCACTTCGGCGACACGGCCTTCATTGCGGCGTAGCAAGTCCTTCGCGAGCGCCATGCGCCAGGTGAGCAAATATTCCATGGGCGCCATCCCGACCCTGCGGTTGAAGCGTTCAAAGAAGGTGGAGCGCGACAGGGCGGCTTCCTTCGCGAGTTCAGCAACCGTCCACGCGCGGGTAGGGTGTTCGTGCATCACGCGGATCGCGGCCGCGAGGCGGGCATCGGATAACCCGCGAACCAGCCCCGGCGACGCAGTCGTTTCCGCCGCGGACCGCAGCGCCTCGATGAGCAGCACTTCCAGCAATCGTGACAGCACGACCTCACGCGCAGGCCGCTGCGCACGTGACTCTTCGCGTACCAGTTGCACAAGGGTGGCGAGCCGCTCTACGCCGCGGACGTGCACGATTTGCGGTAGCAGAGAGACCAGCAGCGATGTGTCGGGTGAACCGAAGCTGCAGTGGCCGACCATCATACGCAAATCCACCGAGCCGTCCGGCTCGCCGATTCCGAATTCATTGTTGCCCAGCGCGATCGGCGCGAGCGTTTCAACTCCCAATGGTGGCGGCACGAGGCTGGACATCGCGACGTCATAGGCCGCGGGAATCAGCACGAAATCTCCCGCGACGAGCTCGATGGGCTCGCGTCCGTCGATCTGCATGCGGCACGCGCCCTCGAGGATCACGTAGTAGAGCGGCTGACCGCTATCCGAGCGGCGCACGCGCCATGAACCCGCACCCAGAACCAGCTTGGAAAAACGCGCGCCCGGCTGCAGCAGCGTCACTACTTCGGCCAATGGATCGATCATCGTCGGACTCATGCAAATGAAATTCGGATTCTAGATTGTAGTGAGTACGGTCCCAGCGGTCTATCGTAAGGGGATACGCAAACCACCTCACCCAGGAGTTCTCATGAAAACTGTCCTGATCACCGGTTGCTCTTCCGGATTCGGCCTCGAAATCGCCCGTTATTTTCTGACCCGTGACTGGCAAGTCGTGGCCACGATGCGCACGCCACGCGCTGACGTGCTGCCGCGTTCAGATCGCTTGCGCGTGCTGGCGCTCGACGTCACAGATCCGGAAAGCATCCGCAAAGCTGTCGTGGCGGCTGGCCCGATCGACGTGCTCGTCAACAATGCGGGCTTTGGCGCGGCTTCTCCCGCAGAACTGATCCCGATGGCGACAGTGCGCGACATTTTCGAGACCAACACCTTCGGCACGATCGCATTGACGCAAGCGGTGCTGCGCCAGTTCCGGCAGCGTCAGGCTGGGGTTGTCGTGAATGTCACGTCGAGCGTCACGCTGAAGGCGCTGCCCCTAATCGCGGCTTATAGCGCGAGCAAGGCTGCGGTTAACGCATTTACAGAGTCCACGGCGCTCGAAGTCGAGCCGTTCGGCGTGCGGGTCCGGCTGGTACTGCCAGGCCGCGCGCCCGACACCCGGTTCGGCGAGAACGCGCGAACCCGCATACACGGTTTCGACCACGTGTCATACGCGGATCTCGCCGGCAGAGTTGTCGCGGGGTTGCAGGACGCGTCTTCGCCCATCACCCGGGCAGCGGACGTCGCCGAAGCCGTGTGGCGCGCCGCGACGGACCCGTCATCCCCAATGCGCATCCCGGCCGGTGCGGATGCCGAGGCATGGGCGGCTGAAGTTCGCTGACCCGGCGGGACGGATAGAACGAGGCTTGCACGCGCGCGAGTGTGTAACGAAAAGGAGATTGCCATGCAGAACAAACCCGTTGCTCTCTTAACCGGGGCGAATCGAGGAATCGGTCTTCAGATTGCAAAGGATCTCGCGGCACTCGGCTTGACTGTGCCGCCAGGCGGCCATCATCGACGGCCAATTGGATGATGCGGTGAAAAAGGGTGCATCGATCGTGCTCGGCGGCAGGAGCGAGCGCGTGGACGGCGCGGTATGGATCGATCCGACTATCGTGACTAACGTCGACTACACGATGACGCTGATGACGGAGGAAACATTTGGCCCGATCGTGCCGGTCATGTGTTTTAGCGACGACACCGAAGATGTTCGACGGTGAGAAAACCGCGTTCAAGAAGTCGGCAATGGGCGGCTCCCGTTATGGCGCCACGAGTATCATGCGATACGTCCGCAAGCGCGCGCTGCTCGCGAATGAAGGGGAGGTCGCTTCCTTGGACAAGCCCGTCGAAAGCGGAGTGTGAACTGCCTGAAGAGACGCGATGGGTGGAAGTCGATGTCGGATTTCGCCCGCCAATATTGTCGCGGCTTCACTCCTCGACGATGTTGAATCAGGTTACCAGGGCGTGCCAGGGTAGGTTCGAGTGAGAAGGGCCCGTTGCCGCTCGGTCCCTTCGCCCATGCAAATATCCGCTGTCAGCCCCCGCCGCAGGAAGGTTCCCTTTTGGCAGTATCCCGTCCCGCGCGCAATATTCAGCCACGCGGGAGGAAGTGTCCAATTTTTAACAGTTAGTTCAGATAGCGGGGAGCAGGCGTCTGCACTCCCCCACGCTGCGCGTCCTTGCACACAAAGCTGCTCGCCTGGTTTGCATCTCCGCCTTGGTAGACAGGCAGTTGCGGATAGGCGCAAAGGGGGCGCTGCATCACCGGCTGGGGATTTACTCCCGTACTGTACTTACTCGCGACTAGCGGCCCAGGCGGCGTCTTGTTTTCAACCCAATCGACGAGCTGTAATAGAACGTCATGTGTTTTGTCAGGCGGAAGATAGGTTGCGTAAGACTGCCCAAACTCGCCTACGCCCGGTCCCCCGCCGACTGAAGCGCAGTGTCCCATACCTGGCGCTACGTAGTACCGGAAAAACCCTTGCGTGCCGGCCAGATCGCCGCCCTGATCCCGCACAACGCGTTCGTAGTATTCAATCTCGGACGGAAAGGGAACTCCCGGGTCCGCACTACCGCCGTACATGATCAGCTTTCCACCGTTTGACTTGAACTCATTCAGATCAGCGCTGTTCGCGTTCAATGGCGGTGCAAGCAATGCGTCGACCGTGTCCATGTTGTGATCAAAATCAAACGACAGATAATCGTAACCTGTACCGAAGGTCCAGACGAGGTCGTAGAGCTGTTGAGCAGGCCATGTTGTAGCATCCTCCTGATTCACAAGCGATAACGGCAGGTTCTCTGTGCCAAATGGCATACCAGAAAAAATCCGTTCGCCTGTCGAGGGGTTAGTCGGCCCTGCATAGGTCGCCTTTAGCGCCGTCAGTTGTGCGGCCGTGAGGCATGTGTCGTCATCGCTGTTTGAACATTTCGGCAGTGTGTCCGGGTTAAAGTTGCACTGTCGCGGATCCGTGAGGAAGCCGTCGGTCGGTGCGCCGCCATCTTTTCCAGCACACGCCGCAACGACGCTCCTTGTCACCATGTCCAGTTTCCCCTGACTGACTTTGGCGCCTGGCGCGTTAAGAGCCTTGAGGTTCCAGGAGAACATCGCGTTCAGGTGCGTACGATTGAATGCGGGCGCACCGGCGATAATGCCGTTGTAGTCGTTGGGGTATCGTTGAGCTATGGAAAGCGCCTGCTGTCCGCCAGTGGAGCACCCTGAAAAATAAGATGTTTTGGGACCGGTCTTGTAGTATGCACTCACAATTGCCTTCGCGGCGATCGTCATTTCGTGATTTGCGCGGTATCCGAAATCATTCCAACGTTCCGGATGTCCCACCATATTGTTGATATTAGGGGACGTCCCCAAGTCAGTATTTGCCGACGCGAAGCCGCGCTGAAGCCCCATGGCGATTCCTGTGCTGTATGCAATAGAACCGGCACCACCGCCGTTACCTGTGGCTAGGAATCGGCTGTTCCAGCCGGCCTGTGGTAGCCAGATTTCCACGTTGATATGCGAATCTGGCGTCGGTTGCATCAGTGCTGTCACGCGGCAGAAAGCCGGAAGCCCTGTGATTGGGTTGTTCTGGCCAGGCGGGGTGTAACTCCCGGTTGCTATCGACTGCGCACTTTGCACAATACCAGCGGGGATCGCGACATTGGTAAGTGTTTCACACGGCACCTGTGCGCTGGTTGTAGGCGTGATCGTTGAATTGTTGTTGGAATTGTTGTCAACGTGACCGCCACAGCTCGATAGTATTATCGACGCCGCCGCCAGGCATGACACCATCGAAATACCCTCAAGTTCTCTCGCTGTCAGGCCAGTTTGCTCACAGTCTCTGATTGTCATCCCTGTCTCCATAAACCATATCATTAAGCGGTCTGTCGATCTATCCAATTAAATAGGATGCCAAACTACAATGATTTAAGTGATTGATTTAATCGACTCCTAACCGGAAGTTACTCAAGCGCAGTCGAATCTTCGCTTGGCATCCTAATTTCGTCTCCGCTGGTCGCTATATCAGGAAAGCGAAATGTTCCTTGTCTCCTTCATCGCAAGCATGCCGACAAGTCCGACTGCCGACGCAATCGATACGTAGAAGCCTACCCACGAGAGACCGCCTTGCGCGGCCAGAAGTTGGGCGATGTAAGGAGCCACGGATGCGCCCAGAATCCCCCCGAGGTTATATGACACCCCAGCGCCGGTATAGCGGACGTTGGTTGGAAACAACTCAGGTAGCAAGGCGCCCATTGGCGCGAACGTCGCTCCCATCAAGAACAGCTGGACTACGAGGAACAACAGGATAAGACCGGTCGAACCGCTTCCAAGCAAAGGGTTCATCAGAAACCCGGAAGCAATCGCAGCGAGGATGCCAGCAATCATCACCGGCTTTCTTCCAAGACGGTCTGAGGCCCACGCCGAAAGCGGTGTTGCCAGAGCCATGAAAGCCACCGCGATACAGAGAAGCCCAAGGAAAGTCTGCCGTGGAATATGTAGAACCGACACTCCGTAAGAAAGGGAAAATGTTGTCGCGTTATAGAACAACGTGTAGCACGGGACCATGGCAAGCGCGCCGAGAATGGTGGGCAACCAGTGGCGCGAGAGCAATTCTGCCACTGGGACTTTCACGCGCTCACGCTTCTCGATCGCAGCCCGGAAAGCAGGTGTCTCCGCAATCTTGAGACGCACATATAGACCCAGCACAACCAGTACTGCGCTTACAAGGAACGGCACCCGCCAGCCCCAGCTCTTGAACTGGACATCGGTAAGAGTAAAGGAGAGTGCGAAAAAAAGTCCGTTTGATGCGAGGAATCCGATCGAAGGTCCAAGTGCGGGGAACATTCCATACCAGCCTCGCTTACCAGTCGGGGCATTTTCAGTGGCGAGCAATGAGGCTCCGCCCCATTCGCCGCCCAAGCCTATTCCTTGACCAAAGCGAAGCACGCACAACAGGATGGGCGCGACGCTGCCGATCGAGTTGTAGCCAGGAAGAAGGCCGATCAATGTGGTCGAGATTCCCATCACCACAAGCGAAACAACCAACGTCGACTTTCGACCGATGCGGTCGCCGAAGTGACCGAATAGAAATGATCCGATGGGGCGGGCGATAAAAGCGATCCCGAACGTCACGAATGCGGACAGCGCCTGAGCTGTTGCTGAACCGTGCGGGAAAAACACTGGCCCAATGACTAGAGCGGCCGCCGTCGCGTATACGTAGAAATCGTAGAATTCAATGGCGGTTCCGATAAAGCTCGCGAACAAGATTCGCGCGCTGCTGTTCTGAGACTCGGCAGCCTTTATCTCGGCATTCGATAACGGTGAGGTCGACATTGCGTTTGTCTCCGGTGTATGTCGCGCTAGTTTTAACGTCGACCGAATGCTAAGAATTTCGAGCGCACAGTCGCACTGGCATCGCATTCTGTGTGCATTTTATAGGCGAATCGCGTGATGCATGAATGGAATTTTGATCGGGATTGACGCTGATAGGGTAATCGTGAATCTTCGTCCTAGGTGTCCGCTTCTAGGCTGTTGACAAGACATCGGGGGCCCCTGAAATGGGGTTTTGTGTCAGAACGAGTAGGGTGGGATTGTCGAAAATGAAATTTATGATTTATATATGCAGCGAACGTTTGCACCTAGATCCGCCACGATCCAACCAGTTTGGGGGCGTGTGTAGAGCAAAGCGCAATCGTTACCCGTAAGACTCGGGCCCGGCAGTAATAGAGGCTGGCGGACTTGTTGAAGGGTGGCCCTTGCCCTTGCTGGTCGTAATGGCGTGTAGTCAGCTCCAGCCCGTCTGGAGCAATTTGGGCGTGGACTGCAGCAACCGGCGCCTGTCCTGCGGAAGAGCTGACAGCGTGACGAACCCATAGCAAAGGGATTCCAACAGGAGCGGTCACGAGACCGCTCCGAACTGCATGGCGATCGGTCGGCGAGCTGTTTCCGTTCTCTCAGTCGGGAACATTCAACAGAATGGCCAAGGCGGCGCGACGCGCCAGCCACACGCCAGGGCGGTAACGCGGATCGCCATATACATCCATCAGACCCTTCAACACTGCAAAGATCCGCTTTGCGCCAACGGTGTCGCCGAAGGCGAGGGGACCTAACGGGTAGCCAAGGCCCAGGCGAACCGCAGCGTCGATATCGTGCGGTGTGGCGATTCTTTGCTGGGCAATCTCGCAGGCGGTGTTGACGACAGAGGCGACGATACGTTGTCCAATGAAGCCTCCAGAATCGCGGATGGCCCGTGACGATGCAGCCGGGTCCATATCCATCAATCTGACTTTCAGGCCGGCAACTGCGGCAATCTGAGCGATACCTTGCCCCATAGCCCCGGAACCCACTATGCCAATCCGAGGATTTTGGAAGTCTCGCATATTGACCTCAG